>MBAA01000079.1:6726-11757 GCA_001940655.1 Promethearchaeota archaeon CR_4 | reverse complement strand
AAGATTGAGCAGATGAAAATTTATCACTCTGAAGTGATCCAATCAGGCGACACGGTGGATGAGGCAATCCAGCAAGCAAAAAAAATGACGGATCAGGAGGGTGGGTATTTTCCTACACCAGAGAGCAATCTCCTGACGATTGAGGGGCAAAAGACCATTGGACTGGAATTGGCGTTACAGGTACGAAACCTCCAAGCAGTAATCATCCCACGGGGGTCAGGGTCCCTGTTCCTGTCTGTTTATCGAGGTCTGAAAGATGCTCAAGCATCAGGGTGGATTAACGAGCTGCCTGTCTTTTACGCAGTAGCTCTTGAGCGAACCATTGCAACACACCTCGCCGAGTCCCTTGAAATTCAGGGACCATTGCTTTTAAATAAGGTGGCGGAAATCTTAACTGAAACAGGCGGTAAAGAAATATCAATTAGCGCAAACACGATGCTAGATGATGCACTAAACCTTGCCCATCAAGAAGGCCATTTCATTGAACCTGCATCGGCATCTGTAATCTCTGCCGCGAAAATCCTTGTTTCTGATGCAACAATAACACCTGAAGCAACTGCAGCAATTTTAACAGGTTCCGGTGTAAATGCTTTGAATGTTTTCGCGTCCCAAATGCGAGGTACTAAAAAGGTAGTGTGGGGACTTTCAACAAGCTCCACCACGAAATTCGAGATTCTTAACATTATCGCCGAAGGTAAAGCACTCCACGGTTATGCCATTTGGGCAGCGCTGGGTAAGGCACATACATTGCAATCTATTTATCAACACCTAATAGAACTCGAAGAACGAGGCCTCACCGTCAGCGAACCCCTTGAAAAAAAGAAGAAAAAGTATTCTGTGACGAAGAAAGGATTCGAAACCTTGGAAAAAATGAAGGACTTAATTGATTATCTCTGAAATGAACGTTTCCTTACAATTGTCCCTTTAATTTTAAATGTGGTTAGATGGGGTAAGAATTAAATAGAGGCCTAGTAAAGTTTCAACTTACTCAAGTTGAATCTTGTGTATGTTAATTTTAACGAACTAACGTTGTGGTACTATGTCTCAAAAAGGAAAGTCTCGCATACTTCTGGGCTATAAAATTTCGGGGAATCCCCTTTTTGTGTCAATCTGTGCTATCTTCGCGACCCTCACGACCATCTTTACAACAGTCCTTTTCATACCTATCCCCGCGACAGGTGGATATTTCAACTTTGGCGATGCTGGGGTGATGATCGCTGGTTTACTCTTTGGACCATGGGTAGGTCTCTTTGTGGGGGGAATTGGTTCTATGTTGGGAGACGTCATTTTAGGATATTTACCATTTGCCCCACTAACATTGCTGGCGAAAGGTCTCGAAGGCTTCGTCGTAGGATTAGTTGCAGATCCCAAGAATCGCCTACGCCGTTTAGAATGGCGGGATTTCATCGGAGTCGGCATAGGGGGTGCTGCTATGGTTCTTATATACTTTATAGGTGAATTGTTGTTCTTTGGAGGTGTGGGAGCTGCGTTAGACGAAATTCCCGCTAACCTGATTCAAATCGGTGGGGGAGCAACCATCGCATTGCTCGCAATAACTTCCATCCGCAAGGGATTGTTAGCAAGCTCGCCTCTCATCCGTACCACGTTGTTCCCAACCAATACCCCCCCCTCGCGAGAGAATAATTTGGCTGTATCTTGAATTCCTGCAGGTTCCAATTGGATTATTCGCTAGCTTAAAGAATTATCCCTCCCTCTCTCTAGATTATGACGCAGGACGAGAAAACAACGTGGAAAGTCCCCGCTCTTTTTCGCCGGGTACAACCTTGGGACGATAAGTGGTTACTTCGCTTGAATGCAAAGGAAGAAAGCAAATTCACGCGGTTCGTGGAATTCTTTTCCTTCCTCGGGCGATTTGGGTTTTGGATACTCGTGATAGCGGTGTTCATTTTTGTGTGGTACGACCCTTATGCAGCGCTCTATCTCGGCCTCAATATCGGAGTTGGGGTTACAGTTGTATACTTCATTAAAGTCTTCGTCCGCCGCCCCCGCCCATTCCGCGTAACACCTGGCGTGAAAGTCTGGGAGGGTCCAAATACTTCGGCAAGCTTCCCCTCGTGGCACGCATATAACGGTGTAGCCAACGTGTTAGCGCTTTATGTGGTTTTCAAATTTGAGTGGGTTGTGCTGGTAATCGGCATCCCCCTGGCGATTTGCCTCGGGTTGACTCGGCCTTTCCTCGGGGTTCACTATTTGACCGACATTATCGCCGGATGGGTTATTGGCTGCCTCGGGTTTGCCCTCAGTTACTTGCTAACGCCGTTCTTTTTGTCGTACTATGTGTCAATCGAAGCAATCCTTCCGTGGGCGCATGATTGGGGCACGTGGGGCACCTTCGTGGGTGAGTGGTGGTTTTGGATCATATTTATTGGTGGCGTCTTCGCATTTTTGTATGTGACCGTATACCGGCGCAAAAAGCGAAAAACTAAGGTTGAATGGCGGTAAAAACCAAGGTTGCGAATAAATTCACCCAAAAAGATTTGGAAAACTTAGATAAAAATATTTTTTAAATTTTAATTAAATTATGAGTTTTTTTCCGCATTCACCGCAGAATAGGGCATTTGATTGCATCTCTGCACCACATTGGGGACAGATTTGCGTTTCGGGAATGAATCTAAAAATCTTTCAGTTAACTTTAGTTGATCGCTGGAATTTTTTTCGGTTTTTTTGGGAATATTTTCAACCTGCAAATATGAAAATCTTGTCACACACAGGAAAAAGCAATAAATTACCACACAATCCTACACAAGGGAAAAACAAACGCATTCGAGAGACTTTTTATTAATATGAGTTAATAGAACTTTCATAACAAAAAACAATAGATAATAATTAAAAATATAAAAAAGACATACCAATCGTATCAAATGAGTGATATAGATGGCGGATGATTCGACATTACGATTTATTCAACTGATAGATCATACGATTGGGGCAGTACTAATTATTATATCTCTGGCAATTCTCTGCATTCAATTCGCACGAAAAAAAACCCGTTATATGGGGCCTATGATCTTAACTTGGGCATCAGTTATGGCAATGACCGTTTTCGCAACCATATATATCTATATCACTCCCGATATGTTGGATCCTGATTTCGCCGGAGACCTTGATATATGGTTTTATTTACAAACTATCTTCGCTGTATTAGCAGGATTTTTCTATATCAACTTGGTAGACTCGATCTCACGGGAAACTGTCGAACCGATCAAACTTTCCCTGTTTTCGTCTTATGTTGGGATATCCCTCTATGTTTTATTTACAAACCCTGACGAAATGCGGGATTTTTTCTTCTATGGCATCCAAGCCATTATGGGTCTTATATGGTTCTATTATTGTGTCCGAATTCGGTTAAACGCACCTACATCTCTGAAATCCTACGCGACCCTCAATTTGCTAGGTAGTTGTAATGTATTTGTTGCAATAACGTTTGGGATATCTGGATTTACCAAATTACTTCCTGGAATCGAGTGGGTTGTTGCTTCCTTAGGCATAATGTGTACCACTATTGCATTCATTAAACGAGAACAACTCGCCTTTTTACTTCCATTTCGGGCTCTTCGCTTGACAGTCATGCATATGGACGGTGGGATCCCGGTGTTCAATTACACATGGAAATCAGGGCAACATCTTATAGATGAATATCTTTTTACGGGGATGATTCAAGGCCTCCGCCTCATTCTCCGGGAATCCGTCCTTCGGGGAGAATTCCGAGATATCACACTGGATGAGGCAAGTATCATAGTTAATCGAGTGAAGGATTCCTCCGTTATGTCAATTTTGGTGTGCATGAAAACCTCACGGGTGCTTCGCCTCGCCTTATCAACATTTACTAAGAAATTTGTGGAGAAATATCAGACTGCAATAAAGAATCCCGCTGATTCATCCCAATTTGAGGGCGCGGAAAATCTGGTACATGAATGTTTTAATTTCCTTCCAGATTTCGATTAATTTTTGATCTGCTAGCCGGAATTAATCAGGTTCCTTTTTTAAAAGATCAAGTTGTTCACGTAATTGTTCGATGCTTGTGGCAGGTTGCTTACACGTGTGGTTCTGGCAGATATACGCCGTTGCGTGGCCTCCAATGCTTTGCTGGTACTGGTAGAAGGGCGCAAATTGGTCGATTCCAGGAACAGCTTCGTTCGTGGGGCGGATCACCAGTACCTTGTTGGGCAAATATCGCGATCGGACTTCACGTAGCATTATTTGCGTGTTTTCCTCGCTAACGTTGCCGGCAATGATAATTTCATAAGATGGTCCAACAAGGTAATCAACAGCTTGGAGGAGCTGCGTGTGGGCGGTCGATTGATGTTGAAATGACTCCCCGAATGCTTGCACGATGCGACTAGCCTTCTCTTCGAGCTCCGGGTTGTTTGAGATTCGTGCTATATAAATGAGAACCAAGGCGATGATTGCGTTCCCTGAAGGGATTGCCCCATCATAACTTACTTTTTTTCGCATAATCAAGGTTTCCGCATCGTCCGCGGTGAAAAAGAACGCACCTGCCTTCTCGTCCCAGAAATGCGCGAGTGCAACGCGGATTAAATCAATTGCCGCTCGGAGGTAACGGGTTTCGAATGTTGTTTGATATAACTCGATGAAACCCCACGCGAGAAACGCGTAATCATCCAAAAACCCGCCAATATCAACCTGTCCTTCCTTATACCTGTGAAATAAGCGCCCTTCACGTGATTTTATTTTCTCCAAAAGGAAGTCCGCAGCCTTCATTGCAGCTTCGGTGAATTTCTGGTTTTGTAGAACCCATCCTCCTCGAGCGAGAGCAGCGATCATCAACCCGTTCCAATCGGTAAGTACTTTTTCGTCGCGATGGGGCCGTATTCGCTTCGAACGGGTATCAAATAAAACGCGGCGAGCTGTTTCCAAGTGATTTCTTAAATCTTCCTCCGTTAGAGATAGAACCCTGGCAATTGATGTTAATGGTTTGTCCATATGGATGATGTTCCGTGTTGTGGCGTATCCTGTCATTACTTCTCTAAAATTACCCTCTTTCATGAG
>MBAA01000079.1:6352-6692 GCA_001940655.1 Promethearchaeota archaeon CR_4 | reverse complement strand
GCAGGTAAGATTTGTAGGATTTCCTCATAAGTCCACATGTAAAACTTCCCCTCGATACCTTCGCTGTCAGCATCCTCGGCAGAATAAAACACGCCTTCAGGAGAGTAAAGGTCTCGCAATACATACGAGAAAATTTCGCGGGCGGTTTGGGCGTATTCTTTGTTGCTTGTTGCTTGATACGTTTCGAGATAGGCAAGTGCAAGTAACGCTTGATCGTATAGCATTTTTTCAAAATGCGGGACGAGCCAGTGTCCGTCCGTTGAATACCGGTGAAATCCAAATCCCACATGGTCATAAATCCCCCCGCGGCGCATCGCCTGAAGAGTTTGCTCGACCATCG
>MBAA01000079.1:5982-6320 GCA_001940655.1 Promethearchaeota archaeon CR_4 | reverse complement strand
TAGCGGAGCAGGAACAACAGGTGATGGGGGATAGGGAATTTGGGCGCCGTGCCAAACCCTCCCTCGTCCCCGTCAAAGTTCGCCACGAGCGCGCCATAAGTGGCCGTTAGAACCTGTTCCCCTATGACATCGCTGGGATTCGTTTTTCCTACCTCCTGCAGTACGTCAACTAGCTTCCTGGCAGATTCAAGCACATCCTCCCTTCGAGTGTTCCAGAGGTCTATTACTCGCATTACGAGATCAATTACACCGATTTGCCTTCCCCGCGTTTCTTTAGGAAAATACGTACCTGCGAAGAAAGGTCGCTTGTCTGGTGTCATAAAAATCGTCAATGGCCA
>MBAA01000079.1:5367-5914 GCA_001940655.1 Promethearchaeota archaeon CR_4 | reverse complement strand
GGTCGACCTTAATGTTCACAAAGGTATTATTCAAGATACGGGCGACTTCGGGATCCTCAAATGATTCGTGAGCCATAACGTGGCACCAGTGGCAGGTACTATAACCAATGGAAAGGAAAATTGGTTTATCGCTCGTTTTCGCCGTTTCAAATGCTAGTTCTCCCCACGGATACCACTCTACCGGATTATACGCATGTTGTTGCAGGTAGGGACTTTTTTCATTTACCAAATGGTTGGGTTTCTTTGTCGAAGGGTCGATTGGGGGAGGGGGATTGGACTTCATAGAACTCTCTTTTTCGAAGGAGCAAATAGCATTTAAAATGATTCGATTATGCGCAATAATGAAAAATTAGTTTTTGACTACCAAATCCTCGAGGTATAGGTAAATTTTATTTCTGGACACTTTTGGGCTCAACAAAAGGGTTAATTTTTTTCACGAACTCTCGCCAATTAAGAGTAATTAATGATTTCCAATCAGGGAGTTCTTGAATTTTTTCCGTAAGAATTTGGTCTTCTGTAACAAATATTGCCCCTTTTACCTTAGCGG
>MBAA01000079.1:3511-5353 GCA_001940655.1 Promethearchaeota archaeon CR_4 | reverse complement strand
CAATCCATATAATCTTTGTGGCCATTTATATAGAGATTATCCGCATTTGCAGATGCTTCGTTAAGATACCACGAATCAATCACTTTAAAGTAATTATTCGATTGGAAACTGAGCAACGCAATATTGACCCGATCTAGATAAGTTCTATCTGCAGTTTTTGCATAGTTACGTATTGCTTTATATTTCGCTTCTAGTAGGGAACAGGAAGAAATTAATAATTGATTTTTTTGAGAAAACGCAATTTTTTCTAAAACCTCGATTATCTGAGGCAGCTGAACATCGATCCCACAAAAAGGCAGGATATATGTGGTATCGAAAAGATATGACATCAATCGCTATCATCTGAGGATGTTTCATACTGAAAACGATTCATTTCTTCTATATCGCGTTCAATCTCTTCAGGTGTTTCGGATTTCCCGATGCGAGGCATTTTTAATAATTCGATTAAATCGGGAACCTTGCGCACGATTATTTTTCCTTCTGTTACTTCAAGGTAGATTCGATCTCCAGGTTTTAGACCTAGAGAATCTCGAATTTGCTTTGACAAAAAGAGTTCCCCTTTACTTCCTACTTGTGTTTCGACTATCATAGTCTTGCCAGAAAAATATTTTTCTGATTATATTTAAGGACATCTGAAAATATATCTTTTTCTAACAATTTTTGAATTCTCTTCGATGTGAGATATTTTTCCTCGCAGTTGATAAGAGTACTATTCACAATTAGTACCAAAATTCATCAGGATAGAGACTTTTATGAATAAAATTGAAAATTAAATTGAGCGCTTGGCTTCAATCAAGGTCTGCAATTTTTGTATGTCGACTTGACGTTTGTAGAGGGGGTCTTTACTTTTCTTGTATGGGGCGAGCTGTTCCTCGAATGTGGGTTTTCCCTCGATTTGGTAGAAAATACCCAGCGGCCACGGATCTGCTTCGATAGCGTGGGTGAAAGCCGCCGTTTGGTTGTGCCTGTCATGCTTGTCATCCAAGTAGTAGATGTGTTCCTTGTACCACTGGTAAGTGTTCAGTTTGTTGAAGCTCACGCACGGGGAGAAGGAATCCACGAGCGCGTAACCCTTGTGTTGTAATGCTTGTTTGATTATTCCCTTTGACTTGTCCGCGTCCCCTACATAGATCCGGGCTACGAACGTGGCTCCGAGACTGATAGCTACCCCAAGTGGGTTGAACGGTTCGTTAGTGACTCCACTCACTTGAACTGGGGTGATCATCCCCTTCAGACTCGTTGGGGATGCTTGCCCCTTCGTCAACCCGTAGACTTGGTTGTCCGAGACGATGTGGGTAATGTTCGGATTGCGTAAAATCTGGTGCATGAAATGATTCCCTCCCTCTGCGTAGGAACAACCGTCCCCGGATACGACTATCACTTTCAAATCTGGATTGCTGGCTTTGATTGCCAATGCGGCAGGCAATGCTCGTCCGTGTAAACCATCGAACCAGTTAGTTTGCACGTAATGGGGCAATTTCGCTGCTTGGCCGATCCCTGAAACCATCACAACCCCTTGAGGAGGAATTTCCAATTCAACCAAGCTTTGCTTGACGAGGCTGTGGAGACTGTGGAGGCCACATCCGGGACACCAGGCAATGTCCACATCAGAGATATCATACGGATTTTTTGCCATTATTGCTTCACTCCTCTATTTTATATTGTGTTTGGATAAACGACGTGACTTCCTCAACTGAAAAGGGGGCGCCATTGAATTTTAAGAGGCGATTCGAGGGGGGAATCCAATAATCAGCAAATATCTTAATCAAATTCGCGAATTGCCCCGTTGCATTGTTTTCGAGGATTATTACTTTCTTAGCCTGTGAGAGGAGCTGGTGTGTC
>MBAA01000079.1:994-3501 GCA_001940655.1 Promethearchaeota archaeon CR_4 | reverse complement strand
ACGGATATAATTGGCAAAAGTGAAGCATCGCCACGCTGGGAATGTTAGTCTGCGATAGTGCCTCCTTTGTTACATGATAGTTGGACCCCCAACAAACCACTAATGTTTCATATTGCGGGGTTCCCACCAACTCCGGCTCATCAATCTCTTTCTCGATCGCTGCCAGTTTTTTATGTGCTCGCTTCTGTACCATTTTGACGCGCGTTTCGAGGAGATCTTCCGTAATTTGGGAATTTTCGTAATGTTCATCTGATGCTGCCCTGACGAAACCTTCCCCATATCCTGGAATACCACGAGGTGAGATTCCGCTCTCGGTGAATTTGTATCGGACGTAATCTTTCCCGGTTTTCACGAATGCTTTGTCTACCTTTATCTTCGAGAAATCAAGTTTGGGAAAATTATAGTAAGTGTCGATGAAATATTGATCCGTCAGCACAAAGATGGGAATCTGGTACTTGTCCGCCAAGTTGAACGCTCGTTGGGTTATGTAGAACGCTTGTTGGATGGTGCCCGGTGCAAAGAGTATTCGTGGAAACTCTCCGTGACCGGAATACAGGGCAAGATTGAGGTCTTCTTGAGCAGTCCGCGTGGGAAGTCCAGTGGCCGGAGCAGGTCTCTGAGCTAAATGCACCACGAGGGGACTTTCCATCATCCCGGCAAGTGATAATCCTTCTACCATCAGGGCAAACCCTCCACCCGCCGTGGAAGCGATTGCCCGAGCGCCTGCATACCACGCCCCAATCGTCTTGTTCATCGCCGCAATCTCGTCCTCTGCTTGGTCGACCGCGATGTCAAAGTTTTCCGCTTGTTCAGCGAGGAAAGTCAGGAGCTCGGTGCTAGGAGACATGGGATATGCGGAGATGAAGTTGCATCCGCCGGCGATCGCACCCCAACCAACCGCTTCTACACCGCTAAAGAGGATCTCATCTGTAACCTCCGGGTGCATCTGGATGTCAAAGGAGATTTTTCCTTGTTTCTGGAGCTCAGCTCCGATTTCAAATCCCTTTCGGTATGCCTGTACATTTTTCTCCACGACAGCAGGTCCCTTGTTTCCAAACTGGGCAGAAATATAATGATTCACAATGTCAGACTCGCAACACCCTGCCACCACCCCCGCCACGACTCCTACTGCGACTACATTTGTGAAGATCTTATCCCCAATTTCTTGGGCTATCGCACTTAATGGCAATTTGAAGGCTTTCTCTTTCGCCAACACCCGCTCGTCATCTAAATTGGGTTTATCGGCGAGGATATGCGTGTCTTTCGAGATACGATGTTGTACGTGCTTCATTGCATTTGGGTGCAAGGGGATAAGGAGATCAATCTTGTCCACGAAAGCGGCTACCCGATCATATCCAATGCGGAGTTCAGTCGAGTTCATCCCTCCTCTCACTCGTGACATATATTCCTTTGTGGCAAATACGTGATATCCTGACATCTTCAGAATTCCAACAAGAAAGTCCTCGACTGTCTGGACGCCTTGTCCAGCGGCACCGCAAATTACGATGGAAATATCATTCACAATAATGGCACCTGTAATTTCTTGCGCTGAAGTTCAATTTAAATGGAGACTTAGAAGGCTTCCCACGAACAGGTGAGTGTGTTCACTTCAAAATCTACCCGTTATCATCCTATAGATGAAGAACGTAATAGTTGCACAAGAACCGCCAATTGTTAACGCAAGGGTCACCCACCTGGGAAGCTCACGATAAGAATTCCCGGTTATGATAATACCTGTATTCGTAAAATCAATCGGCTTAAGGAGCAAACGACACGCATTTAGACTTACCAAAATAGTCTTGAAGGGTTGGTCTTTAACAATCATTCGAAAGCTTGTTTCAAGATCCTCGAACTTAATTTCCTGCCCTTGGGTTTTATGTATGAAATCTTTGCGGCTGTTTAGAATTTTTGCTATAGCCTTCAAATTAAGAATGTAAGTGTCCCATCGCGCTAGTAACTGAGAGTTAGACCGTGATGTCACTGGGAGGGAGATGATGAAGATTTGTTGTTGAAAACTGGGATGATTGAGAATTTCTTCGAGATTTGGGGGATTTATTTTTTCCGGTAAATCGTTTAGAAAAACGGGCAATCTTTCTGAGTACGGTTTTATTTTTTTGGTTGATCCAATAATGCGATGGCTTGCGCAATAGCAATACAAGGGGAATACACCGGGTGAAAACAAGGGGCTGAAGATTGTTTCGATTTGAGCGTGGGTAAATGGAGAGATTTTAGGAAGGATGTGGATGTATTCTTCCAAAATTGTCTCCCAGAAATCGTCCAGATCTTTTTGAGAAAAATTGTGGAGTTGGACAAGGATTTTTTGTACGCGGTCAATAGCAAATTTGAATCGGGTAATTCGCTCTATTCGCTCTTTCTCAGTTAATTTTTCAAGCGGTTCGAAAGCAAATGAACGTAAAACTAATGTAATTCCTTTAGTTAGAATCTTTGGTTGGTGGAGATTGTTAAAATCTTTAACGACATTTTGCTCCAAATGCCGCTTCTTATAT
>MBAA01000079.1:0-980 GCA_001940655.1 Promethearchaeota archaeon CR_4 | reverse complement strand
GGACTACGTAGAGGGATAGTGCTCAAAAGTTTGTACATTTCTTTCAATGTGCTATGACAATTTTTCTTATTTTGCCAACAAAGACGGAAATCTTGAACATACCGATGACATATACTTTCGATCTGAGGGAATAATTCGTAAATTATTAACCGATTTGTATATTCAATCAAAATGGTGAATCCACACGGATGTTGCACGCTGGGTGATTTCGGGTCGGGAACCCCAAACAAATAAAACAGACCTAAATATCCGTGTTTCAAAAATGGGCGCTGGAACAAAGCGCCTCGGTAGGAATCCCCCATTTCCACAGCAAATTGGATCATTGAAACTTCAGAAAAGGTAAAAAATGTGCTATCCAACAAATTCTTTGGTGCCCACGCCAGAGGTTCTGGTTTGAACCCCATTGTGACGGAGAAAATCGCTCCTTTTAGAATATCCGCCATTGTTTGATAATTCCGGGGAAAAACCTTCTCCCACTTCCAAAAATATTTGTCATAGATGTTTTGGAAAATTGGAATTAGTTCATCATCAGTCAGAGTGGTTTGGGTAATTATGAAGACCTCTTTAGTGACTCGGAAAACGACAAAAACGTCCCATCTCGAGAAACTGGCTACCTCTACTAAGAGTCCTCCCTCTCGGCAATATTTAATGAGTGGGTACACGTCTGTTTCGTTCAATGTATTGTGAAGAATCACTCCATTCGAAAGTAGAATCATGAGATTGTCAAAATGGGGTGCCAAGGCTTTCACAACCTCGTCTACAACTTCAAATGAAGCCAAATGAAATCAACTCTCACACGAAAGCTTTTGGAGAAAAATATTACCCTGAAAGAAAATCTTTCTTGCAAACCTTTGTGATTTAAATACCCTTTATATAGACACTTTAAATAGGGTGAAATTCCTCAGAATCAGTGAACACTTAAATAAAATCCATTCTCCGTTGCCTCTTTAATTTTTGCCCGACATTATTTGCCATTCGTC
>MBAA01000170.1:17395-17465 GCA_001940655.1 Promethearchaeota archaeon CR_4 | reverse complement strand
AATTTTTCCGCGGGTGGTTGATGGACCACGGGTACAAGGGAGACGGGCAACCTCCGGCCATTCCCGATGA
>MBAA01000170.1:8262-17359 GCA_001940655.1 Promethearchaeota archaeon CR_4 | reverse complement strand
AACCCGCGCTTGTGCTTGAGTAATTTCTTTTTCACGCGGGGTGAACTTGAAATTCCGTGGGGTTAGAATATGGGTTCCGCAGACTGGTGGGAACTGGCAGGGAAGTGCCAGAAGAATTGTTATGCGTGTCAGGAAATATGCCTTAGCAAAGTTCGGGGGGAGATATTCGAGGACGATAAACCTTCCGAGCATTGTGGCGTGTTTGGAATTAGTGCCGCAGACAATGGTCTGCAAATTTCTCAGTATATTTACTGGGGCCTTATGGCGCTCCAGCACCGGGGGCAGGAGGCCGCGGGGTTGTCCGTAGTCAATGGTTCGAACAAAATCTACACGTATAAAAATAATGGTCTCGTCCCTCAAGTGTTTACTCCTGAAATCTTACAAAAGCAGTGGGGTAACGTGGGAATTGGTCACGTACGTTATGGGACTGCCGGTTCTCGCTCCGTGAAGAATGCCCAACCCTATCACTTTGAAAATAACCACATGCAATTTTCGATGTCGTTCAACGGGAACATCGCCAATTATCCCACGTTGCGGAAAGAGATGGAGGGGAAGGGACGCGTGTTCCTCACCAATTGTGATACCGAAATCATTGCGAATCTCATTGCTACGACCGCGATGAGTTCAGGCGATTGGATCGAGACGTTAAAAATCATCACCAAATCCCTAGACGGGTCTTATTCGCTGTTAATTCTCACCCCTGAGGGGGATATCTATGCTCTTCGAGACCCGATGGGATTCAAACCTCTTGTGTATGGAACATTACCAGGAGATCAATCCATCAACGTGGTTTCATCAGAAACGTGTGCAATTGACGCATTGGGCGGAAAGGTCATTAATGACGTGCAACCGGGGGAGATTATTCGCCTGAATCCAGACGGACACGCTAAGTCGGAAGGATGTGTCAATCAAGGTAATGAGCGGCGCGCATTGTGTATGTTCGAGTTCATCTACTTTGCCCGTCCTGATTCTGTGATAGACAAGATCTCGGTTTATAATGTACGTGAGAAGCTGGGGAGAAATTTAGCAGATTGTTGCCCCGTTCCCTCGAAAGATGCAGTCATAGTTCCCGTTCCGGACTCTGGCCGCAGCGCCGCTATGGGTTTTGCTAAGGAATCCGGCATCCCCTTTAATGAGGGATTAATAAAAAATCGCTACGTATGGCGCACCTTCATTACTCCCGGGAAGCAAATGCGCACGACGATGGTACGGCAAAAACTGAATCCGGTGAGCTCCATCGTTAAAAATAAAGACGTGGTCTTGATTGACGACTCGATCGTGCGGGGCACTACGATGACCCAGATCGTGCGTCTCTTGAAGACCGCTGGAGCGCTGTCAGTGCACGTGCGTATCTCCTCCCCCCCAGTCCGCTTTCCGTGTTTTATGGGAATCGATTTTCCCACTCGCGAGGAGCTCATCGTTGGGTCGAAAGAACAAAATCATGTTGAGAATTACGTGGAGTCCGTCCGAAAGGATATTGGCGCTGATACGTTAGGGTATCAAACTCTGGAAGGCCTTATCGATGCCATCGGATTGCCTTCCAATAAAGTCTGCCTAGCCTGTCTCAACGGGGATTATCCTCTCCGGTGCAATCCCCTCGAGAACTACTTGTGCGCTGCCCTTAAAACAGGGCGTTATTGAACCTCCCATTGGCACTCAGAAACTTAAAATTAAATCTTTGAATCGCTTGTAGAACCTCAGAGTATCGGACTTTATATTTAAATTCCAAGGATCGTACATAAAAAGGGAAGATTGCGAGGCCACCCACTTTGACCGACATCGAACCTGTAGGCAAAATGCTGAAAAAAATCAAGAGGCAGTTTGACAACGACCCTGAAAATTGGCACGTAGTCGCAGGAGTGGACAATCTTGGGAATAAAGACCTCTTCATCGGCCAGCAACCCAATTTGTGGCAAATTAAAAGTAAACCGTTGAGTCCCTTCACATCCGTTGCGATGGGCGTGCAAGCAAGACGCCTCGATGACGAGATCAACACGCGGATTGGGATACAACAACCAGCGGACATTGCCCAGCTCTTTGGTATGCTCGTGCCCATTAACAAGGAGGAAACCATCATTGCTTCGGGCATCGAAAATTTCTCGCGAAAGAAAACCCGCGTGTTAAAAAACCGGATGAAAGAAATTGAATCTGGTAGTCAAAAGAACCTGAAAAAAGCGGTTGAAGAAGAATTTGCGAAGCAACATCCAGAACGAAAAAATATGTTTATTTGATTTTCTTCTTTCCGTCCTTTTTTTGCGTTTAAATGGGAAAATAACTTAGAGTTTTTGCTTGATCGTTCCTAAATCTGCAGAATCTTTTGCGATTGGTAGATTGGCAGAATAATTCTTTGGATTTCCTATGATATCTGCAATTAACGATTTGATGCGTTCCGGAGCAGGTTGCGCCGCCAACTTCTCACGCACTTCCTTAATGTGGCCAACCATCAAATCCTCGACCGAACCCGCCAATCCCTTTTCAAATTCCTCTAAAAAATACGCCCACGCTTTTTCTGCTTTTAGCAATTTCTTCTCTACAGATGCATCTTCCTTGAGGTAAACCGCCTCTGTCCATTCTTCGCCGGCGGGATCATTGGGCATGAGGATGTAGACATAATCCCCCGTGTAGTCGATGAACGGCGTGCCATGCGCAAAACTCTTGTCCAAGATTGCGATAAATTCATCTTTACCCATACGAATTTCCCTAGTTCATTTTGCTGTCCAAAACTAATAAAATTATTTCTTGCAAGCGATGAACCTCTTGTAACCTTTATTATCTTTTAGTGCTCCACTTTAGATGGGGTAAAGGTTTTTTGATTGAAAATTACGAAATTATTTTAGCAAATTATGTCCAAATCGCCTTAGTTCTTGTTGCAATACTTTTGTTGGTTGGAATTCTCAAACAACGGCTGGAATTCCGACTGTGGTTGTTGGCAGATATTGTCCTTGCGTTATCATACGTCATAGTTATTCTATATATCTCTGGATTTGGGGAAGTATTACAATTCATTGACGCAGCGTTGAAAATTACGGCAATTCTTATTGCAATTGTTGCCGTCTTATTAGATTACCATGATCTATACCCAAGGGAAGTTGAAAGCAGCGATAAAAAAAAATGGAACCCTACCTTCGCAATTGCGTTCGTACCCCTTTCAATCTTTAGCGGGATCACAATCCTTTCATGCATCTGTTTATTTCTCGCAATTCGTACTTATAAGGTCAAAAGGACGCCTACCTCTGCCTTCTTAGCACTATTAATGTGTGAAGTAATTTTTACGACTATAGCCTATAGCTCCCGCTTTGTTGGAAACGTTGCAGGTGAAACATACCAGATTTGGGTCACTACCGGCAATATTACCATGGCAACAACTATGCTGGTCTTCTCTATGGTTGCTAGAGTAGAAATTGACATTATCCATTCCCGGGAAATGAAAATCAATTTGATCACATTTGCATCCCACGAGCTGAAGACACCACTCATTCCCATTTTTGGTTGGGCGGATTTATTGATGCGATCTGCCGAGAAGGGACTCGACCTAAATAAGGTAATAGATCCTCTAGATATGAAGGGTATTCTGCGAAATGCAGAACGCTTGAAAATGATTGTGGATCAGTTTTTAGACATAGGAATGCTTGAATCTGGTAAGTTCCAATTGAACCGGGAGGAGATAGGTTTACTTAAACTCGTCACGGAAGCCACTAAAGCAGTAAGCGTTATCGCTGAAAAAAAGAACATTAAAATTTTCCAAAATCTCCCGGAGGTGGTTTTGGAGGTAGATTCTTTCCGGATGCAACAAGTGTTGATAAATATACTCTCAAACGCAATTAAATATTCCCCGGACACCACCACCATTCAAATCACAGGTGTCATCAAGAAAAAGGAATTCGATATAATCGTGCAGGATCAAGGCATGGGATTCGCTAAAGATGAATTGTCCGAGGCAATGAAACCGTTTTCGCTCTCTTTTTTACGTAAAAAAGAGACCCAAGCCGTACCAGGCACATGTGTGGGACTCTACATCAGTAAAAATATCGTTGAACAACACGGTGGTCGCTTAATTCTTGAGTCCCTTGGCCAAAATAAAGGGACTACTGTAATCATTCGATTACCACGTGTAACATGCGTGAAATCATAACTAAAGCAGATGAACCTTTTAGATGTGATCTGCATTCGATAGTTCAATGCACTTACAGATTTTTGATATCCCGAATCCATGGCCTTCAGCTCAAAATTCTTCCATCGTGCAGATATCCGAGAACCGGTTTATGGCCACGTGGTACGCCGGGACTCAAGAGAACGCCCAAAATGTCTGCATCGCGTGTTCCTATTTCACGCGCGACACCGGGTGGACTACTCCACGTATGATGCTGGAAACCCCGGATTCCGCGGGAGGTAATGGAGTTCTTTTCATCGATCGCGGAGGAAAGCTCTGGTTTTTCTGGAACCCGCTTCGAGACGATCACCCCCCTCTCGTCCCTATCCCATTGGCGTGTACGGATAATAAATACATCCAGTCGTCAAATCAAGGGCAGACGTGGTCTGACCCCGTCCCATTATTTAGCGACCAAATTGGGTGGAACTTCAAGAACAAACCCATCTACTTGAACAACGGGTTTCTATTGCTCCCGATGTATGATACTGTGCAGGGGAGATCCCTCGTGGCGATCTCGGAAAACAATGGATTATCATGGAGTCCAAGCCAGTTCATTGAGACAGAACAAGATAGACCAGTTAAAGAAGAATGCCCGACTCCTGAAGCCGACGACGAGGAGTCAATCATCTCAATCTACCAAAACTCCCAACCCACGCTTTTCCAGCGAAAAGATGAAACTATCGTGGCATTGTTCCGGACGACAAACTTGGGGGTCATTCACAAAGCCATATCCACCGATTTTGGATTCACATGGTCTGAGAGCGAACCGACTTCCCTCTTAAATCCTGATGCCAGTATTGATTGCGTCAAATTGGAAAATGGTGATGTCGTACTCGCCTTTAATAACTCAACTAAGGCACTATCTCCTCTCACCTTGGCGGTTTCGCAGGATGAAGGGGAGATATGGGGTGGGTTTAAAAACTTGGAAGATGAAGCTACAGGAGAATTTCACAGTCCCGCTATTCTCCAAGATTCCCAAGGGCGCATCCACGTTACATACACATTCAATGGAACTCACATTCGACACGTTATCCTTGATGAAACTTGGTTGGACGCTTAATTCAATAAAAATCACGTAGAATCAAATAATTTTTTTATTATTCCATCCCTAATGAAGAATAATGATAAAACGTAAAATTCTGGGTTTTTTTGCATTTATTTTTGTGATATTTTTCATATTTCCCAACGTCAGAGGTTTATCCACCCCCAATGTGGCAGGAATTAGCTCATTTCCTACTGATGGTATTGTTTCACGGTATGAAGGAACATTCCGCAATGCCTCAGCAAATTTTAGTGTATCATATGCAAATCATAATTCCACGCATTTCTTCTTCAATTATACTTTAATCTACACGACGAATGGGACTTTGATAACAATTGGAAACGCAACGGAAGATAAGACCACACGACTTATTTCCAATGCTCAGGGGGGTCTTTATCGCAATGGAACCCATGGATTACGGGCAAATCCTTCCAATTTAACTGGTATAAGTGATATAATCTTAATTGAAATACTTGTTCGGGGTGATGCCAATCATACTGTAGTTGGGGATGGTAATATGACCGTAGCTGGTGTAAATCTGGATTATTGGATTCTTAATGCATATCTACCCCCAATCTACTCCACAACATATATTCCGGGTTACAATCAAACTATCTTCTTGGAAAAAACGACAGGTATGTGCCTACGATTTGCAGTGTCCTCTTTGGGATCACTAATGGATTTTATACTTGTCGGTTCATCGAATATAACGACCAATTTTATTTCAGGATTTGATTTTTTCACAATCATTGCGAGTATAAGCCTTGCGGTCATTTTGTTGAGGAAGAGCTTTTTCACGCGTTCGTTTCCGAAAGCATAAAATACTTTTTTTTATCTCCCTTTATTTCCTCTTTTTTGAAACGAGTTTTAAACGCGAAAATGGTTCTCAATCTGTTGCTTTATTTTCATATACTCCTTTTTTCTATTGAAAAACATCGAGACAGGAGAAGATCAATCCGATAAGGAGCAAGAATCCCCTATTGATCCAGATGCCGAGGAATGGATTATGCTAATGTACCAGAACTCGCAACCCACTCTCTTCCAGCGAAGAGATGATACCGTGGTGGTATTGCTCTATACGACAAACTTAGGGGTCATCCATAAGACCATCTCCACTAATTTAGGGTTCACCTGGTCTGAGGATGAACCGACTTCCCTCCCAAATCCCGATGCCAGTATTGATTGTTTGAAATTGGAAAATGGTGACATCATCCTCGCTTTTAACAACTCAACTAATGGACGCTCTCCTCTCACATTGGTGATTTCGTACTATGAAGGGGACCCTTAGGATAAGCTTAAAAATTTGGAGGATGAAACTACCGCAGATTATTTCTGCCCCGTTATCATCCAAGACTTGCAAGGACGCATCCACATCACATATACTTAGAAGCGGAAGCACATTCGACACGCCATCCTTGATGAAGATTGGTTTGATACCTGATTTTCCGTTGAATATTTTTTTCTTTTTCTCGAATTTAAAGGGAAAAATGCCTTGGTGTAAATTTAATCAGTCTCGATGGAAAACCACCCCATCCCTTTCTTATGTTGTTAAAAGTTTCCTTGTCTATCTAGAAACAAGATATTTTCAAGGAGATTGAAAATATAACCCCATTAATGCAAGGAAAACTCAAGATAAAAGGGAATATGAGTCTTACAATGCGATATGCCCAAACATCAATTGAGTTGTTCAATGTTACTTAGAAACCCGATATATCCTTTTTTAAAAATTTATGTTAGGCTGAAAATGAGTACTTGTAGAAACAGAGATTAAAAAATGGAGAAAATACGAGCAAGGGGGTTTTAATTCAGTGGTTTCCCGGGTTATACTCCGTCGTATACTTTTTTTCACACGAGAGATCCGCAGGGGCCTGCATATGGCGCCAACGAGCCCGCTTGCTCCTGATGGCATTCACCAAATCAATGACGAGTCAGAGCATATTGAATTAGAATATCCTGAGAATAAATGAATTTGTATGTGCACTATGCTTGCACAAATAGCTTAAATGCGTAAATGTCTATACGACCTTCATCGTGACTACTGTTTCGGATGTAACAATTGTAGATGCGTCAAATAAAAACCGAAGACTGTGTTTCCATACTAATGAAAAATTTGCTCTTTATTTCTATTACGAAATGTACTACCCCTCAGTAATGAGTGAGACCACGAATGATGATTCTCGCATTAAACGGGAGCCCCCGCAAGGGGGGGAATACAGACCTGTTAATTGACCAAATTTTCACAGGCGCGAGGAAAAAGGGCCACATTTGTCAAAAAATCTACCTCTATGAATCCAAGATTTCTCCCTGCGTGGATTGCCGACACTGCAAACAGGGAGATTTTCATTGTCCCATTAAAGATGATATGCCTCAATTAATGGCATTAATGACCAAGGCCGATACGCTCTTGTTTGGCACCCCCATCTACTGGTATGGGCCCACGGCAAAGATGAAGTTGTTAATCGACCGTCTCCGGCCCCTTATTGCAACAAAGGGACTCGCGGGGAAGAAGGGCGTGATCATCGTCCCCTCGGAAGAAGGTGCTTCAATTTGCGGATCCATTGTCAAGATGTTCGAGATGTCGTTTCATTATCTCGGGATGGTCAATAGAGGTGCATTTCTCACGACTGCTTACGAAAAAGGCGAGATATCGCAAAATTCCGGTGAAATGCAACGTGCTCTTAAATTTGGATATCGACTCTGAAAACCAGCGACCGTCAAATATAAATATCCCGCAAAAATATCCTCTCGTAACCTGTGAACTAATCCTCGTGAAGTTGTGTCTCGGCATGAACCAAAATCTTGTGCTACTTGCAGTGGTATTGTATGAGCAAGTAGCGGAAGCACGGTTTGCCGCAGCAGTAGCGTGAACGCAGTCGCCGGAAGGATTCTTTTTCTTTCACGGGGGGATCATTTGTTTCGCAGGTGAATTTCCGGCGCACTCCCACGGAACTGAAAAACAAAGATCATCAGAATTAATAGATCCCTGGAATTTTGAACCAGAACAATACTGGCCTAGCGGAAGTTAGGTCAACTGAAATCCCAATATTACGATCAGAAACCGAAGTGAAACAAATGGAACTAAATCTGATACACGCAAACCCGTCCCCGGCGCCAATTTTCACCGATCCGGGAGCGATCGGGTTTGGAAAAATCTTTACCCCCCATATGTTCCAGATGCGATACGCGCCGGATCTTGGCTGGCATGATGCTGAGATAGTGCCCCTGCACCCACTCGCGTTGCACCCGGCTACAACCTTCATCCATTATGGAGCAAGTATTTTCGAAGGACTCAAGGCTTACCGGCGAGAAGATGGCAAGATCTTTCTCTTTCGCCCGGACATGAACTTCAAGCGGATGAACGCGTCTGCTCGGCGTCTTTGTATGCCGGAAGTTGACGTGGAATTCTGTATCAAGGTGCTAAAAGAGTTAGTCCACCTCGACCATGATTGGGTTCCCAAGTGGCCCGGCACGACCCTTTACATCCGTCCTGCAATGTTTGCGGACGACCCCTCTTTGGGCATCCACGTCTCCCCAACGTATTTCTTCATCATCATCCTGTCCCCGGTTGGATCTTACTTCGACAGCGGGAGTCTGAAGCTCTGGGTCGAGGAAGAGTGCGTGCGAGCAACCCCCGGGGGCACGGGATCATCGAAAGCTGCCGGAAATTACGCTGGATCTTTACTTGCCGCAGAACGCGCCCAACAAAAGGGCTATTCCCAAGTACTCTGGCTGGACGCAAAGGAGCATCGTTATGTGGAAGAGGTCGGCGCGATGAATATCTTCTTCGTGGTCAACGGCGAAGTGGTGACGCCCCAGCTCACGGACACCATCCTTAGTGGGGTGACCCGGGATTCGGTTCTCCGTCTCTGCGAACGTGACGGAATTCCCTCCATCGAACGAAAGGT
>MBAA01000170.1:7218-8242 GCA_001940655.1 Promethearchaeota archaeon CR_4 | reverse complement strand
CAGGAATCTGGGATGGTTCCTGCTCCGAAATATTCGGCGCCGGCACTGCTGCGGTCATCTCCCCAGTTTCCTCTCTTGGATACCGTGACGAGGAATATCGGGTGGGGGACGGAAATCCCGGGCCTATAACGAAACGCCTCCTCAACACTCTCCAAGGCATCCAATGTGGTACCAAAGCAGGTCCGCCAGGTTGGACCGTACCTGTTGACTAACCCCAATTCCTCTTTTTTTCACTTTTGATTTCCTATTCTTCTTAGAGTAGAATTCTCTAACGTTCTTAGATTTCTTTATGCGGAACGCATTCCTTGACAAATCTGCATATTTGTTTGAATTGCTATGAAAAATAAACAAAAAAGACGGAGGGAAACCCTCCGGTGGGAGTTTACTCGAGGATGTCTATCACGATGCTGACAAGACAGATGAGAAGTCCAATAATTAATAGAATCTTTTGCGTTTTTTCTGAAATCTTACCCTTGGCATTCACGTACTCGAAGAGGAGGTAGAACGCTAGACTGGCTGCGAGTCCGATAATGGAACCTGCAAGTACATCCGTAACGTAATGCACGCCAAAGAATGGGCGGGATAATGATAATGTAACTGCATACGCATAGAAGAGGATACGCCATCCCCAATTCTTAACGCGGGCCATTAGGGCTCCGGACATGCCAAAAGCTGATGTCGCGTGTCCTGATGGGAATGATTCATTGCTTTTCGGTAAGGTTACATATGAATCCCCAACGCCATACGTGTCAAAAGCTCCAGGATGTTGCACAAAAGGTCTCGTGCGAGCTACTAAAGGTTTCAATACGAACGTCGTAATAAGCCACGATACCACAAACCCGTACACGAGACCGAGAAACATAATCCGGTAGGGTTTCAGCTTTTCAAATTTTGGTGAGAAAAACGAAAGAAGGGCAGCCACAATACCCGTGATACCAAAAGCGTAGTACCCGTACTTGGTGTAAAACTTGGCAAGATCCCGGAACCATTCTGGTAATGTGGTTTGCCACTGGTTAATTGCGAG
>MBAA01000170.1:1439-7080 GCA_001940655.1 Promethearchaeota archaeon CR_4 | reverse complement strand
AGCTGAAAACTCGTGTCTTCTTTTCCGCATTTCGGACATTTTTCCGGGAAGTCCTCTGCCTCAAATTCCACCCCACATTTCTCGCACTTGAACTTCATCGAAGGATACCTGTGTTATGTGATTTTTTCTCTACAAATCTCTATCCAGAAAATGCCTTTTAAACTGTTACGTAATCCAATGTCATAATAATTGCGGGAAACTCGGGAAACCCTAGTCAGGATGGGAATCCACATTAGTCATATTCTCGGTATCCAAATTTTGAGGATCAAGTTCAATTAAGCCTATCGTTACCGTCCTGAGCTGCAAAACGGGTGAACAATTGCTGTAAGTCTTCGTTGGGAATGAATTGTTGCTCGTGCAATTCAGACTGCACAACAAGCGCCCGTAAGGCATCCAAAAGAGGGAGATTGAAGGCAATACAATCCTTTAAGACGCGTTTGCGTGAGTAACCCGCAAACTCATCCCATTGTAACTTAATACCCGACCGCTGCTCTAAAGTTATGATGAGTTCGAGGCCTTCGAATTCGAGGATGGTTTTGATCATCTTTTCAAATTCACGAGATTTCATCGTTTGAATTTTCCATGAAGCATTTTGCAATTGGCGGAGGGTGTGTTGCTTAATGATGGAGGAATAGGAGGGGGTGTGGGCAATAATTTTTAGGATCTCCTTCCTCCCCACGGTATACTGGAGAATGATCTTGATAATTTGAACACCAAAATAAAAAAGGAAGAAAATGAATATTATGAGGTTTGCAGGATACTCAAGTCCCGGCGGCATCATTTGGTACATAGCGTTTCACCCGGAAACAAGTAAGATCACATAAATTACCATAGGAATGATAATATCATCCCCGTTTGTTTTAGTTTGATATTCCATTTCGAAATCAACAGATTTCCCTGGAAGAAATCCCACAAATATGCATTAACTGAATAATTTGTGATAGGTGTAATGAAATATAAAACAAGAACTGAAAACTAATAACAGGTTTTTATAACTTTTAGTGGCAGATCATCTTCACAATCGAATGATCTTCCGCTTGCCGAGCTGGATTTCCTCGCCACGGGCCGGTTTCGTGCCTTTACCCGCGCTAGATTTTCTCTTCGCGGATACTTCGGCATCTTTCATGGACAATTGGATGCGACTCCGCTCGATGTCTACCGAGAGCACGGTCACGTCCACCACGTCCCCCACGCTCACGTAATCGTACGGACTGGCCACCCGCTGCTTGGCGAGTTCGGACACGTGGACGAGTCCGTCATGCTTGACGCCAATGTCCACGAACACGCCGAAATCTACCACGTTCCGGACGGTACCCTTGAGTTTCATGCCCACTTTCAGGTCTTCCATCGACAGTACGTCCTGGCGGAGGATCACCGGCGGCAAGTCGTCCCGGGGGTCCCGGTCTGGTTTCACGAAATCTGCAATAATGTCCTTGACGGTTTCTTCCCCGGCTTCGAGCTTCGTGGCGAGACTTTTTGTATTGGCCTTTTTCAGGGTCATTTCGAGTTTCTGCCGCCCCTCCATGCTGACGAGATCCACCAGCTTGAGCTGGAACTCGTCGAGCATTTGTTTTGCCAGCTTATAAGACTCCGGGTGCACGAACGTGCGATCGAAGGGTAGCTTGGCGTCCGGGATTTTGAGAAAACCAGCAGCCTGCTGGAAGGTCTTGGGACCCATTCCGGGGATCTTTAGGTAATCCTTACGCGATACTAGCGGACCGTTGGCCTCGCGGTGCTTCAAGATCTCCCGCGCTAATTTCTTGTTCAACCCGGATACGTATTCCAGCAGCTTCCACGAAGCAGTATTGACGTTCACACCGACAGCGTTGACCGCGTCCTCGATGACTGCGTCCAGCGCTTTCTTTAGTTCGGTCTGGGACACGTCATGTTGGTACATGCCCACGCCGATGGATTTCGGGTCGATCTTGATGAGCTCCGAGAGCGGGTCTTGGAGGCGTCGAGCGATGGAGATAGCTCCCCGTACAGTGAGGTCGAGATCCGGAAACTCCTCCTTTGCAATCTCGGAGGCGGAATAGATGGACGCCCCTGCCTCGGACACAACCGCATACTCTATCTGTTTGATCTTTTTCGACATCATCGACAGCATCTGTTCGGTTTCCCGCGATGCGGTACCATTACCTATCGCGAACGTCCACGCGTCATATTTTTTCGCGAGCTTCACGAGTTCCACGGCGGCCTCTTTCAATTGACTCTGGGGTGGGTGCGGATAAATGGCAGTGTGGTCCAAGAATTTCCCATACTTGTCCACCACCGCGATTTTGCATCCCGTGCGAAACCCAGGGTCAACTCCAATGATCCCCCGCCCCTTGAGGGGGCGACCCAAGAGCAAATTCTTGAGGTTCTCCGCGAAAATCTTGATCGCGTGGACTTCCGCTTTCTTCGTCAGGTCGTCCCGCACCTCCCGCTTGATGCTCCGACTGATGTACCGCTTGTACCCTGCTTCGATCCCTTTCTCGTATTCGGTCACGAAGATGGAGAAGGCTTTCTGGATCGCCATCCTCTTGATGTCCCCCATGAGACGGTCGTCCGGGATCTCGATGTCCACTTTCAAGGTTTTTTCCTTTTCTCCCCGATTCATCGCCAAGACGCGGTGGTGGGGTAACGTAGTCACTTTTTCGGAATAATCGAAATAATCTTTGTACACCGTTGGGTCGTGTTCTTTCGTCTTTGGGAGACTCACCCCTGCCTCACGGAGCACCGCCTTCTCTCCTTCGGTCGCAGTCTTTAACTTATCTGGCGTGATTTCCTCCTCGTTGACCTTGGATACGAGCATCCCCTCGGCCGTGGTGGCTTCCCGTACGTACTTCCGGTACTCTGCATTCTCGGACACTTCCTCCGCGATTATGTCGATGGCACCATCGATGGCAGTCTTGGCATCCGGCACAAGTTTCTCGGCGTTAATGAATTCAGCAAGAATCTCATCCCGATTACCTGATTCTCGCTCCTCCCTGATGAGGTCTGCGAGGGGTTGCAGGCCTTTGTCCCGCGCTTTTTGCCCGCGAGTTTGGAATTTGGGTTTATAGGGAGCATACAGGTCCTCTACTTCTGTGAGCGTGGTGGCCGCCATCACCTTCTTTTGCCATTCCTCCGTCAACTTCCCCATATCGGTGACGAGACGGATGACCTCTTCCTTCCGGGTGCTGAGATTCATTTTCTGGGTGTATTTCTCCTCAACTTCCCGAATCTTAACCTCATCCATACTTCCTGTGAGCTCTTTTCTATATCTCGCCACGAAGGGAACAGTATTCTCGCGAAGAAGTTCGATGACTTTCTGCACATAAAGATGATGTGTACCCACTTCTTGGGCTACCTGTTTAATGATGACGACTGCATCAACCATTTTTTTTGCACCAAAGCTCTACGGGATTTAGCAATATGACTTTTATGAACTAATTTATGACGGGTAATTAGAATTTCACATAAAAGGCGGATGAACTTTAATCTTTTTTATAAAAATATTGGGAGGGTTTCCTAACCGTAAACAATCCTTCCTAATTCTAATAGTTTTATAGCTCCTAAATGCAATGCTTCGAGGTGATTTAGTTTTTCAAAATTCTCAGGGATTTAATTTATTTAAGGTCACAAGAGTGTTGAGATTTTCTCTCTGGTGAAAATGGCGTTTTTCGGGTTACAGACGCTAAAAAAGAAAAAAATTCGCCAAATGAGGGAATATTATGTGATGTGAAGGTTTAAATTGGAAAATCAAAATAATCACACGTTTACATTTTGAAACCCACGATGTCATACGATAGGAAGGTGATTTGATTGAGTATCTCAATTGAATACCTTGGTCATGCGAGTATTCGGATTAAGGTTGGAACCAAGAACATCTACATCGACCCCTCCACCAAGGAAACGGGTCTGACCAAGGATGCCTTTGGACAGTCAGACTTGACACTGGTCACTCACAACCACGCCGACCATTGTGATCCTGACTTGATCAAGAAAATACGGAAACCAGGGACACCAATCTTGGCTCCTGAGAGTTGTCGTAAGGCTCTCAGCAAGGCTGGCCCATTGTGGCCGCTCAACCCGGGGGAGTTGATGCAGATGGGCGACGGGGTCGTGGTCAGAGCCGTGCCAGCGTACAACCTGAAGAGAACCAAACCCTCGGGCGAACCGTTTCATCCCAAGGGTGTGGGGTCAGGTTATCTCTTGACCATCAGCGGCAAGAGGATCTACCATGCAGGAGATACGGAACTGGTTCCAGAGATGCAGGAGCTGGGCGACCTGCTGCGAGGAGTGGATGTCGCGTTGCTTCCGTGCGACGGGACGTTCACAATGGATGTCGAGGAGGCATCCAAGGCAGCGATAATGCTCAATCCGAAGGTAGTAGTCTCGGTGCACATGAGGTCTGCAGACCCTATGGCATTTAAGCAAAAAGTCGAGAGCAAGTCCTCCATCCGAGTTGTAATTCTTCAGAAAGGTCAGGAACACACACTAGAGTGAAGAAACAACACTTTGCAATCCAGATCCAGACCCAGACACCGGCACTCTCGGAGAGGACAAAGGAGCCAAGGACAATGTGCCAAAATTTTAGGATCGCAGTTCTTCCAACTAATTCCTCGAGGAATTCTGATTTTTTCCTTATAATCGAAATTTCTATTACTAAATAGCGCAATTGTTCTCCCTCCGTTCACTCAAGCGTCGTTAAATGCAGTCACGATTGATTTTTCTTTGAGGAATACCCCACAGAAGACCTATGCTGGCGATAATCGCGCCACTGGGGAGGAAATCGTCGTAATGCCACTTCTCGAGGATCAACTCTTGAAAAAATTCAAGAGAAGGGTGAACGAGCCATCGAACGAGATGTCTTACACGAGGATCTTGAACTCACTCAGAAGAAATCGGGAGTTAATGAATGCGGATTCTGGGTAGTCTGGAGAGAGGAGAGTTTAATAGGATAAAAGGTTACACATAAAAATGAATCCATTCCAATCGCTTAGAAGAAAGGTGAAGTTTGATGCACAAAGAATCAAGTGCCCAGTCCCCGAGGAAAGCAATTCTGTTGCTTGCTACTATGGGGTTGGTTTTTTTGGTTGTTTTTTAGGGTGTGGGACTACCTGCACCTGAAGAGATACGGTTGAAGGATGTCGAAATATCTTCCCCGAGCGTAGGGATTATCCCCGCACCCCGCCTGTGGAACACAACGTGGGGTGGAGCTAGTGACGATATAGGATATTCCGTGTGGGGTGACGGCACCCGCATCTATTCGACAGGATTTACTACAAGTTTTGGCGTTGGGAGTTATGATTTTGCGGTCATTGCGTGGGATCTGGCTACCGGAGCCCGCCTATGGAACTCGACGTGGGGCGGGGCGAGTGGGGACTCCGCGCAATCCGTGTGGGGCGATGGCACCCGACTCTATACCGCAGGGTATACCGAGGGCTTTGGTGTCGGGAGTCGTGATTTTGCCCTCGTGGCGTGGGATCCGGCGACTGGTACTCGCTTGTGGAACACAACGTGGGGCGGGACGAATATAGATCACGTGAATTCAATGTGGGGCGATGGCACCCGACTTTACACCGCGGGAGATACTTTAAGCTTTAGCGCTGGGAGTTACGACTTTGCCCTCGTGGCGTGGGATCCGGCGACCGGCACCCGCCTGTGGAACACGACG
>MBAA01000170.1:0-1332 GCA_001940655.1 Promethearchaeota archaeon CR_4 | reverse complement strand
GCCTGTGGAACACGACATGGGGCGGGGTATTGAATGACCAGGGTAATTCCGTGTGGGGCGATAGCACCCGGCTCTACGTATCAGGAATGACTGAGAACTTTGGCGCGACGATGGGTGACTTGTTCCTCATCGCGGTGGATCCAGAGGTTGGCTCCTTCCTGTGGAGTGAATTATGGGGCGGGCTGGGTACGAGCAACGGAAGATCGGTGTGGGGCGATGGCACTCGACTCTACACTGGTGGATCGACCACCAGCTTTGGTGCCGGGAGTACCGATTTCGCGCTGGTCGCGTGGGACGTGCACTTCTCCGTGTCCCACCCGAGCGACTTCTCCTATACCGCTGGCACATCCGGTCATAATATCACGTGGGTCGTGTCCTGTGCCACCTCCCAGATTGGGAGTTACGTCTTGTACCGTGATGGCTTGGCGTTCGCGAGCAGAGCGTGGACGACTGATCAAGAGATCATCGTTCTCGTGGACAATCTCGCCCTTGGCGTCCATCTCTTTACGTTAGTGGCCTCAGACGGTTATAGTGGGCAGGTCATGGACAGTATCGATGTTGCCGTGATTTCCCCGCCCCCTGAACCTGTAACGGATGAAACAACCCCGGATAATGGGATTCCCGGTTTCCCCGTGACCGTGCTCCTGATGGTCGCCGGTTTTTCCACGTTAATTCTCGCGAAACGGGCGCGTTGGGTTTCCCACAGGTGAAGTGTTGTTTTTCTATTTTTCTCACTCTTAGCTCACTTCTTTTTCATCTCATTTCCATTTCGTGTGGTTTTATGATGTTAGGTTAGAATTGTACACACTGGGCAAGATTCCTTAATTTTAATTCATACCGGGAGTCAGCAAAGAAGGGTCATTGTCTCGTGAACCGGCTTTGGTTAACAAAGGAAATTTATAAATACTGCATAACAAGACATCCGAATCAAAGGATATGGAATAGTGTAGTATATTCCTTGAAGCACACAAATTGGTGAACTATTCTATGGAAGATGCAGAAATCAGGAAATATTACAAAATAGGCATTTCCGGATGTATCGTTAACATTATCGCATGCATCATCATCATTGCGATGTTGGTTGCGGCGTACCGTGCAGATTTAGCTATAAATCCGTACTATTACGAAGGTCCAGCATATTACGTTGGTGTAGGCGTAGCCACATTCTACCTCATTATCTCTGGCTTAGGAATGGTATTCGCTCTATTATCACTCACCGCTTTTGCCGAAAAAATCCCAATCCGTAAGGGGTTCGGTATCGCGATGTTTGTAATTTTCGTAAGTGGCATGTTCATCATGCTCGCGGCGACAATACTCGTGGCAATCGGTTTA
>MBAA01000071.1:25268-26347 GCA_001940655.1 Promethearchaeota archaeon CR_4 | reverse complement strand
ATGGTGGCCGGAACAAAAAGCTAGCTAGACGGAAAGGCGGCTACGCCGCAAAAGATTTTTTTCCCTTTCTTCCTTGAGAAAAATTATAGAAACCTGCATAGATTTGACTTTAATCGTGGAATTAACAAAACAAAGAATCTGGAAATGTAGTTTATATGTAAAGTCCCAAAACAAAACAGGGTTAGAGTATTGGCAACATAATCACTGGAAAATTCTGGATCCTGATTTCTTCTTGCTGCAAAGAGATTTAAGGGAATAGTCAAGTGACTTTGGGAAATTGTTTGTAACGCAACGAAACATTGGAAACCGCAATACCATTACATCTTGTTACGTTTGGCTGAATCAAAATTGTGAAGCATAACGCTCAAAGTATACAATGCGGATATGAGTAGATATTAGGTGAACTAAAAAGTCACCATCATTTGATTCGACCAAATCAGTTTATTGCATCCGTATAACGACCTTCACGTCTTTGGTCTTTCCGGAATGAAGGTCCTCAAACGCGCCCTGGGCCTCATTCATGCTGATAATCCGGCTTACGAACCGCTCCATCTTCAGAACGCCTCTAGCGATGAAATCCATCACCATGTCAAATTCTGAGGCCACATACGCATAAACCGATTTGATGGTGATCTCCTTGGCGAGCGCGATGAGTGTCGTGAGCGATTGTGGTCGGAGACTCACGCCAGCAAGCACGAGAGTGCCTTTTGGTTTCAACACCAACATTGCAGAATTTATAGCCGCTTCGGCCGCTGATGTGTCAATGGCCACGTCGACTCCGCCGCCGGTAGCCCTTTTCACTTTTGAGTTAAGCTTCTCGTCCCTGCCATCGAACACCTCATCTATAACTCCCAGTTCGCGAGCCTTGTCCCTCCGCCAGTCGTTCACTTCAGCCATCGCTATGTAGGATGCACCATTGATCCGCGCCCAGGCAGCACATGAAAGTCCGATGATTCCTGCTCCTCCGATGAATACGCGGTCGCCGGGTCGTATAAAGGCGCTTCTGATCGCATGAAGGCCGACAGTAAGGGGTTCTATCGTACATGCTGCGACATCATCTATCGAATCAGGGAGCTTCC
>MBAA01000071.1:20170-25229 GCA_001940655.1 Promethearchaeota archaeon CR_4 | reverse complement strand
CCCCGGGGCCATTCAATCCTGGTTGCGGCCTTTTCGTGATTTCAACGCACAGGTTTGTCCATCCCTTCAAACATGGGGCGCATTTGCCACACGGATTTGCCGGTACAGCCGTGACCCGATCCCCTACCTTGAGGTCTTCCCGGATTCCGGGGTCGTCACAAATTCCGTGGAATTCGTGCCCCATTATTAAATTTATTGCTCCAGCCATTCCCTGACCGTCCTCCCAGTAATGAATGTCCGAGCCGCATATACCACAATTGGTGACCTTTATGATTACATTTTTCCCATCATGCGCTGGCTTGTCGATTTCCGTGACTTCAAGCTTTTTCTTACCAACGAGTTTTATGACCTTCATGAGAGTGCCTCCATTACGTTTTTAATCATAATGATTTGCTACATAAATTTTCCCAAATTGAACAAACCTTGGGAGGTTTCATTAATAACTAAGACTAGAACTCTTTTTTTTACCCTCAATCTAGTACGTATTGGATGAGAAATGGCACAAAATTCCCCAAGTAAGATTGATACCCCAAATTCTTTTCTTAATAATGATGTAGCGAATATGTCTGGTTCTACTCGAAAATCTAACGAGGAGATCAAGAAATACCCAAAATATTGGTTTGTCTATCACTTTGGGTTTTTCTCCTTTTCAATGGTATACTCTCTTATGACAATTAATTTGCCTGTTTTTCTCATCCAAGGATTACATATTGATTGGATATCAAGTTCGATTGTATATATCATTCCTTTTATCCCGACTTTATTACGTCCCCTTTTTGCAAGAAATGTGGATCGAATATTATCAATAATCCCTTCTCAGTTAAATATTGGCGTCCTTTTTGTTATCGGGGGATGTATTGCGATATTTGCGAGTTTTTGGATTGTATTAGGAGGACTTGGAGCGCTTATATTGATTATTATCGGACTCACGCTTGCGGTCGTAGGGGTAAATCTAATCAATGTCGCAGTAGATTCTCACGTCCTTAAGGTAATCCCTTTTGAAATGAGCGCGAAAGTGAATTCAAACCGAAAAATTGCGACTTTTCTAGGTGTACTATTCTGCCAAGTGTTCTACCTTGTAATTGTAAACGTCAAATTTACAGATTTTGCCGCGTGGAACGTTTATTTTATGGTGTCTCTCATCGTAATTATTGGAGGATATTTCCTATGTGTGGCGATAAACCACTCGTGGTGCTTGTGCTCTGAAGAATCCGAAACGTTACAATTTAAAATGTTAAAAGAAATTGTAGGTACTCCAGGATCCTCCCTTAAATTCCCCAGAATTCAAATTATGCTCCTGTTTGCGATTTCTTTTTGCTTCGCGATACCAGATGGATTGACGGAAATGACGTTCGAGAATTACATCATCGAGTTTTTTGGAGATCTATGGTGGATCGTCTATAGCATTTTTCTAATTTTCTCTGGGGCAATGATGGTGATAGGCTATGTAATTGCGAGACGGGTAAAAAAGGGCATTCCAGAAAAGTGGTTGTTGTGGGCAGTCCCATTCAACCTCGTCTATTTCGCGATTTTATTTCTAATCCCATCAGGTTTAGGTATAAATGCATTTTTAGTTGTCCTCGTGCTAACAATCGTCCTCTTCATTTTTAATGGATTTATCCAAGTGATTTTATTCCAGTTTTGGCAGAAAAATGCGTTGCGGTGGCGGCCTGCCCTCTTATTCCAACTATTTTTCCTTGGATATCAAATCGGCAAACTCTTGGGAATCCTACTCTCTGGACATATAATGAACCAAGCAGGCCAAGCAGGATATCCCAGCATTTTCATACTTACTATGATTCTTTGGTGCATTGCATTTGCCTGCAATCTTGCATTTGTTATTTGGAATCGATCCAAGAAGGAAACTCTACTAAACAATAGATGAAATGGGATGAAAATACGATAACTAATTTTGACCAATAAAGGATTTCTTTTTTCGACTTAAGTCAAAGATACCCAATATTCTATGAAACGTCAACCTAGGTTGACAAGAGTTTATATGGAAGTGTCAACTAATGTTGACATAGATTAATTCAAGTATGATTCTAAGAATTGTTAGTATGTGAAAAGATTTGAAGAAAAGATTCAATCCAATCAGGTTGACTTCACACAAATATATCGTGGAAAATTTAGACGAAGATTCAAAGGAATATTCAAATTTTACTCAAAAAAAGGAGTTATTCTTAGCGGGGAGTATTTTAAAAAAAATTTCTGACACGCAAAAAAACATCAATTTCTTGTGCACACAGGTTATCTCCTCGTGAAAGCATTTCATATATATCCGAAATTAGAAGGTGTGTAACGTTGAGTGTTGAAAAAAAATCGAATGAAAATATTGTCGTAGTTGATCGGTTGAAGAAATTCTTTGGGCAGAAGAAGGCCGTCAATGGCATTACATTTGAGGTACATGCCGGGGAAGTATTCGGCCTCCTTGGACCAAACGGGGCGGGTAAAACCACCACGATTAAAACTCTCCTCGGGTTGTTGGAAAGCACGGAAGGCTGGGTAAAAGTCTTCGGCCTGGATCCACTTAAGGATGAGGTACAGATCAAACAACGGATTGGATACGTGGCGGAAGAGCCGCTGATCTATAAGTCCCTGACACCGCGTGAATTATTCGAATTCATCGCGTCAATCCGTGGATTAAATGGTAAAATGGTTACAGCGAAAGCAAAGGAATATATGGAAAGTTTGGGTGCGTTGGAATACATGAACCAAACCATTGCCACCCTGTCTCGAGGGAACAAGCAGAAAGTTCAAATTGTCTCTGCACTGTTGCACGACCCAACCCTCCTCATAATGGACGATCCGTTGTTGGGACTCGATGCGAAAACGGTCAAGGTCGTAAAAGAGATCATCGAATTACAGGTCAAAAAAGGTGGAGCGGTGCTTTTTTCGACTCACATCATGGAAGTCGCCCAAGAACTCTGCGATCGAATCGGGATCATCAACAATGGCCTCATTGTGGGAATTGGCACGTTCGAGGAACTCCGCAAGCAAACAGACAAGGCAGGGGCAAACCTCGAGGAAGTATTTCTCCGTCTCACCGAACAGGACGAGTCTGTTAATACGATTATCGCCAAATTGCGTGCATCCTTTTTAGGTAATAATCACAGAACATAGGAGGAATCACGGATGACTAAAGAAAAAATTGGTATATATGCCACGGCGGGTGTGGTGCGAGACGAGGCATTCTTCGACAGTCAACTCCAGATGGCGGGAAGTGGTCAGTCACGCGTCTTGGAGAAGCTGCAAAAAAATAAGAACACTATGAAAAACCAAGCTCTTATGGTTAAAATCGTATACAGTGTCCTCCTAGGTATCATTCCAATCCTGCCCATTATGACCTTTATCGAATTGGAGGATAAAATACTATCATTTGAAAATCTTGCCCTTAGTTCAGTCGTAATCTTGGTTCTTTATTTTGGATTGACCACCTTGTACATGATTTTAATTGGAATTATCAATCTGAGTGGGTTCATGTCGGGGGAAGTGTTCGAGTGGTTGGAAATTCTCCCCCTTTCACGACGGTCTCTACAAAAGGTTGAATTCACTGTGATGTGGCGTTTCTTTGACATCCCCTTTATCGTCGTGGTCGTGGTCTTTCCGGTACTGATGTTATTGGTGACAGGAAACATTCTTGTGTTTTTCGTATGTTTGGGAGCTTCCGTCCTCACTACCATATTTCTCTTTTGTATCATTGTGCTTCTCACAGAGAAATTCAGTCGCATCATGAAAGGAAGTGGTACGAATTCTCGGAAAGCAAGTGTCATCCGAACCTTAGCTATGCTCGGGTACGCCATTGCATCAATATCTGCTAGTCTAATTATAAGTCAGGTGATGAATAACATCGGGGCAATCATTAACAGCATAAATATGATTGATAATGCAGGAACTATTAACATTGTTTTAAGCGTGATCCCCTTTCCTTTCGCCCCCGCTTACTTGATCTCCCTAATGATGTCCCCGATTACTTCCATCTCTCCTCCTTTACTCTGGACTACTCTATTAGGATTCGGAATTTTGATTCTCTTGACATGGTTAATGTACCGCCTCGTATTAAAAAAGCTGCGAAACTTAACATCCCACCAAGGCCGAATCGAAAGTCTTACCCCCCAGAAAAGCACACAACCTACAGAAATACGCCCCATAGTTCCCGTTTCTCCCGTTAAGGCCTTTACACGGAAAGATATTTCCTCATTGACGCGAGATTTTCAAGGGTTTCTCTTCATATTGTTCCCACTCATATTCCCCTTCATAATGTTTCTACAAGCACCCACAGGAACCTCTGTCGGGGAGGATACGATGTTCCTCTTCGGATTTTTATTGGTGTTCGCAATTATGATCACTGTAATGAATTCGGGATGGCTAGTGTCAGCTTTACTTAGCATGGAAGACTCGGGAGCGTCTATCCTTGCGTCCCTTCCAGTAGTGCCCCGCGATCAAGTAACGGCAAAGTTGAAGATCATATGCACCCTCCAACTTGTCTCCTCTTTGTTACCCCTCGTAATCTTCGCGGGAGACCCCCAGATTTTCCTCCTCCTCCAACTTTTCCTGGGTTATTGCCCGTTAGGTATGGCCATCGTTTTGTTGACTTTCGCGTTGAAGATTCGCCTGTTTGGAAAGATGCGGTACAAGTATGTCCTCGAGGAGGCGAATCCAAACCGGAAAGCGCTGAAATGGGTAGCAATGCTTGGACTTGACACGGTAATTTTACTCGGTATCCTTTACCTTGTCTTCTCCGTAGGAGACATTGTCGGATCAGTAGGAATGATAGTGATCTTAGCAGGGTCGGGGGGGATAGGTCTCCTTGTCGTGCGCTGGTTGATTAACCTAATGTGCCCTAAAATGACTACCCCAAAATCCATAGAAGTTCTTCCTGCGTGATTTGTTTTTTTTTCCTTCGTTCTTAATTCCTTATTTCATATGTGGCATAGCAATATCGTCAAGGAGAAAAGGGTTAAATGACAATTTGACCGTATTATCCTGAAAATCGCTAATATAGTGATGTTTTTCAGCGTTCTAATGCAAATTCAATAACAAAGATTCCTTTAGATTT
>MBAA01000071.1:17487-20154 GCA_001940655.1 Promethearchaeota archaeon CR_4 | reverse complement strand
CATTATGGATAACTTGAACAGCTTAATCTAAATACAGGTAGGAAGAATATTTTTATCTATAGATAAAATCAGTTTGTGCGACTTAGATGCTCGAGGGAGAACGGAAACCACCTTCAATGCGGATTCGGTCCATTGATTATCTCCGTGGTCTATGTATTTTAGTAATGATTGTCACACACGTGCTTAGTTTCTGGTCTACATATGATTCTTTGTGGTTGTTCATCGTTGAGGGTATTTTTTTTGGATCCGTTGGAGAAGTCGGATTTGTTCTCTTGTCTGGAATCGGTTTTGGGTTTTCATGGGTAAAACAAAGGCAAGCGGGTGTAACTACTAGAGACCAGATTTTAAAGTCCTTCTCGCACACGATGATTCTTTTAATATTCAGTATCGGGTTTAATATTGGCTTTAGTTATCTAGAGAAAGAAGAAGATTTCGGATTTTTTCCTTGGATGATTTTGCAAACCCTCGCTATCAGTCGGTTGCTAGCGCTATTGTTTACGAAAGTGAAGAAAGTACCGAGATTATTGATCGCGTTGGGGGTCATCGCGTTTGGATCGCTCCTACTAAATTGGATTAATTTTGGGAAACCCTTGAATCCCCCGGATCCCCTGCTAGATTCCCTTAATACCTTCCTATTTGTGTTATTGTATCAACCGTTAGCCTATTACCCTATTTTGGTGTTTTTTCCCTTTTTCCTAATTGGGTCTGTGCTGGGGGAGGATTTCGGCAAAGTTACAATAAATCAGGTTAAACCAGCAGAACTGGTCAAACAATGGTTGATCATTGGTTTATGCTTACTAGCAGCCGGACTCCTTTTGGGTCTCCAGCTTGAACCTCGATTTCCGCTTGTAAGTCAAACGCCCTATAATGGGAGACAACTCATCGAGATAATACGGAGAAACCCGGTGCTTCAAATAACGGCATATCCTCTGTTATTGGATCTAAACTCATACGCATGGTCGTTGTTCTTTTCCGGATTAGACATATTACTCTTCCTCTCCTTTTTCCGCACTTTGGACGTGAATCCAAACAAGGATATAAATCAATATTCCGTGAAAAGGAACTTCCTAAATTTGTATGGTCGCTATTCTCTCACCATTTATTTGGGTCATTACGCCCTGTTCTTACTTCCATTTGAATTAGACGCAAGCATACTTTGGTTGGTAGACATTGGGGTAGTCTTGCTCATTTATTATGTAATTCTGCAACTCGATAAAATCGGGAATGGGAAGATTTCCATTGAATTTGTGATTGGAGTGTTCGGAGAATGGATTTATAAAAAAATAAAACGAATAGCAACGAAAATTCCGACCAATTCAACTGAATCTCTTCTCTAACCCTAACCTACGACCCTTTGGGAGATTTTCTTTTCCAAATCCAGATTGTCTTTAGATGCCGTCATTATTATAACTCTGGCTTGCAATTGATGATATAACCCATCCCCGAGGATTCCAATTAGGTATTCAATAGATATCTTGCCTTTTCCAAATTTATCCACTAACCAAAAGCAGAGCCATATTATTAAGATCAAGGCAATCAGGGGAGCCCATATGGTTACCGCATTATAGTTGACATTGAAACCATATAACGCCAAGTGGGTAATATAAATCGTAAAGGAATATTGCCCAAATAGTTCCAATATTCCCTTATTCGATGTTTTCCCAAAGTGAACTCCCTGATGGCGAACATCTAAGTAATAAAAAAGCGACAGTAATAAGAAAAGCTGGGCACCGTTGAAGAAAAAGCACCACGCATATGAGTCTAGTATCGTGAATAAAGGCAACGCAGTAATTACGTTTGTTGGATACGTCTCTAACCACGTGATAAATGTCCAACCTAATTGTCGACTCGAGAATTGTAGCCCTAGGGCAAATCCCAGAAACATGAACCCTCCACTGACTTTCAACCATTGTTTTATCACTTCACGAAATGCCGCAGGATTCTCGGTGTAATGTTGAATTTCTTTTCCGACCAGCATTCCCATCAAGTAAAAAGGAAAATAAATCAGAAAAGGATACCCGTCCAGCGGTTTAAAGAACAACGTAAATAAAAGGGCCGTGAGAGGATTCGAATTCTCACCATAGTCAATCCGGTCCAAGAAAATCGCGGCAAATATGATCAAACAACCAATCGCAATAATACCCCATTTGGTTTTAATTTTGACGAATAGTATACCTAATAATCGGGAAAAAGCGAGACATTGAAAGAGATTCCACCACGTGATTGCTTGCCAACCATTTGGGCCAAAAAATGTAGTGAATAAATTAAAACAAGCACTCAATAATAGAAGAATTACTCCCGAACTCAGGGCTCTCAGATATTGGTCTTTTTCTGAAACGCATGTGTGTTCCCCCTTCACCCAGGACAATCCGAAACCTACGCCAGACACGAACACGAACCCACTCGCCACGATACTTCCCAGCGTGATTGCTTCTAATGTAAATAACCACATTGAACTGTCCGTGAGCCAGAAATGCATTCCATGCGTGATTAGCATGAATAGGATGCAAAGTCCGCGAATATAATCTAGAGATCGAATTCGCATATTTTAGATTCACCAATAGTTTCCGTACTTTAGCCAAACAAACTTTTGATTAAGATTAAAAGAGATAAGATTCAATCCAGCAATTTGCTATGAGATACCCAACACGTTATGATTTTAAATTG
>MBAA01000071.1:16992-17122 GCA_001940655.1 Promethearchaeota archaeon CR_4 | reverse complement strand
CTTGAAGAGATCGATGGAGGGGATTAGGGTCTCTTTCAAAACCCAAATTCTCAGCGGGTCTGAAACAAGTATTATCAAAATGCCTATGGCCAGTCGATACCACGTTCGTACCCGCAAAAAGGGATAAACC
>MBAA01000071.1:16814-16943 GCA_001940655.1 Promethearchaeota archaeon CR_4 | reverse complement strand
CGAGTTGACCCGTGGCTACTGAGCCAATTAAATTTGTCAGAAATGCTAATCCAGCAATCCACCCCGTCCTGATCCAAATCTGCAAGCGACCATTCCACTTTTCCTGCTGGGCATTGAGACGGTTGACTT
>MBAA01000071.1:16639-16806 GCA_001940655.1 Promethearchaeota archaeon CR_4 | reverse complement strand
CGGGCATAGCTGTTGTAGGAGAGGGATATGCTAACGCCAGAAATAAAAATGAAGGCGCCCGCGGCACAAAATACGGTTTCCCACGTGATAACCACAAACCCTGCATAGAATACCTCTTGGGGTAAGAGCCAATACAGGAGACCATGTCCGAAAATCATGAAAAAAAC
>MBAA01000071.1:14827-16605 GCA_001940655.1 Promethearchaeota archaeon CR_4 | reverse complement strand
CGGATTTTAGGTGGCAATGCCGCGGACATCTTCTCTTCGGACATTTCTAATTGTACCCAATATCTCTTAATTCTTAAATGCTTATTTTTTTTGGTGCAAAATTAATTCTACGCTATTGGGATTCTTTTTGACGCAAGAAGGTTGGCCGAAGTGGTTGTATGTTCTTGGTTTTAAAAATCTCCGCTAGTTTCTTTCCTTCTTCATCACCCAGCTGCCCGGCACGGTTGTAACAGAAAAATGCTTCCCGGAAATGATTCTGGTCCTCGTAGGTTAATCCGAGACCAAACCACGCGGGTGCGAGGTTCGGATCCGCGATGAGGGCATGCTCGTAAGCAGCGATTGCCCTTTCTAAGTCTCCGGCGTCCGCGCGAGCATCGCCGAGATTCGTCCAAGCGAAAGCAAGGTCAGGGTCAATGGCAACCGCTCGTTCGTAGGCATCCATTGCCCCCGCGAGATCTCCTTGTTCCCCGCGGGCATCGCCTAAACTATACCACGCGGTAGCAAGACCTGGGTCGAGGGTCGTTGCCTTTTGATAGGAAAATGTGGCATCCGCCAAGTTCCCATTATCATGTTGGGCGAGTCCCAAACAATACCATACCACGGGATTATTCGGGGCAAGTTTGATTGCTTTTTTCAGAGTAGTTATGGCTTCTGGGAGTTGATCCAAGTCATGTTGAGCTATTCCCAGTTTTAACTGCAAATCCGCGTTAGTAGGGGAAAGGTCACACGCCTCTCTGTACGCTGCTTCTGCCCCCACGAGATCCCCTTGCACGTGCCGGGTATCCCCTATCCCTTTCCAGGCCCAAGAATGAAATTCTTCTCCTTTCTTGAGTCCACTTTCGTAGTAACCCATTCGAGTAGAAAGGTCGGGAATGGTTTGGCCGTTCTCATACCACTTTTGAGGAGGAACTTGGGACATGTGCTAATCTAGCATTATTAAATGTGGGAAGCATTCAAAAAGGCGATGCTTCGAAAAATCCCCAGCTAAAATTTCGAAACGATTTGAACCTAAAATTTTTTTACTCATTATGGTGAGTTTTAAAAGAGATCGGAATCTTGCATTGCGGTTTCAATGAATTTTTTCTCTTTCCCTTCAATATGTTGCGCTAATTGTTTCCGGTGCTTTTCTAATTTACGAATCCACGATCGGGAAGTGTAGACGCAGCATGTTGGCGTAACTTTTACCCGTTCTTGACCTTTTTCAAGCCATTCTACTGCTTGTGCATATTGTCCTAAATTTGCATAGGACTTCGCCATCTTGAAATAAGTCTCGAGGGCAAAAGTACCGTAGGGTTCGATTTCTAAGGCTTTTTTGAATTCCTCAATCGCAGATGTCAATTCTCCGCAGAGCATCAACATCTCGCCATAGGAATCGTGAGAATTACCTATGGATGGATCGGAGCTTACTAGTAGTTTCGCACAAATTAATGCTTCTTCTTTTCGTCCCATATTAATCAGTGCATACGCTTTAGCATTCAACGCTTTCAGGTGATGGGGGTTTTGCTGAAGCACTTCATCCAAGATTTTCAAGGTCGACTCTTTTTTCCCCATCTTGAGGAAGATGGCGGCTTTCAAAGATTTAATGTCCATCGTTTGATTCGGAAAAACGGAAAGCATTTCCTCCACCAACGCCAGCGCATCAGGCAAATTATTTACATGCTCCAGGATTTTCAACTTCATCCTGTAAAAATCATATGATTTTGGAGAGCTCACAAGTGCTAAATTGATAGCTTCCAATGCAGCGGATTGATCCTCTAATTCCAGTAAAATTATGCTCT
>MBAA01000071.1:7293-14795 GCA_001940655.1 Promethearchaeota archaeon CR_4 | reverse complement strand
GTTTTATCAAATTCGATAGCCCTGTTAATTTCACCTAAGAAATTCTCCTTCGTTGTGTGTTCAGGCAAATATTCGTAAATTAAATCGTACCCACTAATAATCGCCTTCAAAAAGTGTGCGAGCGAATGATTTGAGTTCTTTTTTAGCATCTCGTCAGCAATATCTATGGCAGAGTTGATATCTCCGAGAGAAAGAAGTGCATAGGCCTTTAGGAATAAAACCGCTACCCGAGTATCTATGTCCTTCGAAAGATTGTTTGAAGAGGATTCATCCTCCAATATATTTAGGATTTCACTGAAATGTTTCAACTTATTAAGGGCAATTATTTGAAGGAGACGTAAGTTAGGATCTGTCGGGTTGGTTGCGATTCCATGTTTTATAACTTCGAGGGCTTCTACACACTTTTGCTTGTCCGAAAACAAAAGAATGCCCTTTGTTAGTATAAGAGCAGGTTGATCTGGATTATCGTGGAGCAATTTGTCTACTTGTTTGGTTGTTTTTTCTGGATCACTAAATACATCCATCGGAGATGCAAAGAGCGGGGGGAGGACATTCAAGAGTTCTGGAATAAGATTGTAGGCAAATACCTCACCCTCGCACTGCGATGAACAAACATCGACTTCTTGGAGTAGCTTGGATGACTGGAAGACTTCTGGAATGGTGAGCCAGGCGAAACTTTCTAACTTATTTAGCGGGGTTGTCATCGGTTTTTGTGATTCTACTTTGTAGGCTAAGTATTCAATGTAGTGCGGTAGAAACTTGCGCAAAGACTCAGAAAAGTTCTGGTGGAAGAGGGAGGTGCAACAATCTTGCACAATTTGCGAAACAATCCGTGCAAAAGTTGACGAAGGTTTTCCTTTGTCACCTTCGTACAATTTATTTAAGTAAGTGAATTTAGTGACGTGATCCTCGACTAATGCACGCAGGATGTTTTCAAGCTTTTCCCCAACCTGAAAATAGTAGGGATTTCCTCGGTCGTCCTGAATCGTGAAGAATGTGGTGGAATATAAGTTAGATTTCGATTCAACAAACTCATACGTGTAGTAATCAAGTACACGTTGTTCGATGGCATATTTTGCAGCAAATTCTGACGAAGATGAATGTTCCGGGTAACTATTGGGATGATTGATGGCGAGAAATAAGAGAATCTTATTGAAATCTTCTCGGGATAACAAGTGCTTGAGCCTATCATAATCCAGTTTTAACGCATTCGTGAGGAATCGAAACTTGATTTCGGAGTCAGTGATGTGATTTTGATCGAAGAATTTGATGGTTAATTTCGTGATTTCCTCGATTCTTCTTGTTTCTTCTTCCAAAAGTGATTGTCTGTCAAGATCATATAATTGTAACATTTGCGTGTATTCTGATTTTCCCGCTTGGGTAATTTGATAATCCCGGTCATCTTTCCTGATGAACCCCCTGTTCAAGAGATTTCTGATTGCTTTTGACAACGATGACTGGTTGATGAGGAGGGGTTTTTCACGGAAATCCGACCACTTGCACGAATAATTGTTGTAGCACGTCCACAAGATGATGTGTTCGTAATTTCTCCTGCGTAAAATCGTGTCCGGGGGAAAACTTAATTTACGTTCCTTGGGTTCGCGGGTGGTGGTGATCTCAGTGAATTTTATCCTTCCACTCGGTGTAATCTTGTAAAGACTCCGCTTGAGTTTTAGGATATATCCAAATTCTCGCAATTGTTTCAAGTAATACGAGAGTGTCGCAGGACTAATTTTTTCGGAAAAATTCGCCCACGAACATACTTCGTTATTGTTTAACATCCAAAGGATGAGGGACTCGTAATTTGGAGATTTATTAGTTGCTGACTTAAACAATTCTTCCGGAGGAAAATTCACTTCGTTCGAGCTTGCCATATAATTCCCTCAATTTAGATTCTAAGTTGATACTTGATAAACTTCAATATAACTTTTTGGTCTGAAAGTTGGGTTGAACTTCGATCGAAGTATGAACTTCGGTATAAAGTATGGGATAGAAACCTAATTATGAATTAGCAATATAATATATCTTAGAAAAAAATAAATTGAGGTTTCCAAAATGACCGAATCCTTGACGTTTCCAAATAAATCATTAATTCAAAGCGATGAATCAAAGGAATATCCCCAAGAAATTGCGAAAATTGTACCCGTTACGTCAAACCATTTATCTGACATAAGCATAAAAGTGGATGAACCGTTAGGTAAATTGAAAGAAAGCAAGACACTCCGTAAATTATTCAAGAAGATGAAATATAATCCCAGATATCTTCAAGAGACTGAATCGGTGGATCATCTCAAACAGAGATTGAATTTCCGTACAAATATATTCTATTAATAGTTTTCTATATCTTTTTTTAGGGAGTCCAGAACTCTCCAAATTATGGTTTCCGCGAGTTCGAAAGGGATCATCAAGCAACGAACGATAGAATTTGCCGAGAAGGAGCATCTCATCGCCTATTGGCCGATTGCAATAGTTTTTTGTTATAAATTCCTTCCTTTCTTGGAACAAGAATACGCCGCAATTCCTGAGAAGGAACGGATTGGCAAGGGACGGGTCTACATTGCCCGGGCAGCAGTTGAAGGGTTGTTTAACTATCTCAAAAATCGCTCTGTAAAAAATATGGAAATAACCCCTACTTCATGCTTGTCGTTTTCACAACAAGTTTTTTCCTACGCTTTAGAAAACAAAGAAAACTTCTTGCGGTATCTTTCAATCTTCTTGTTAGCGGAGGTTGCCAAAAAAGATCCTAGTGCATTTCTTACTTGCGAGTCTCAAATCTTGGTGTGGGCAAACGATAAAGACTGGGAAGTGCGGGAAATCACGATTGAATTTGTTGTGAATGGCGTTGGATATTATCCTGAAATCATCATCCCACGAATTCGTGAATGGGTGTCGTCCCTAAATGCAAATATTCGGCGTTTTGGCGCTGAAGGTCTTCGTCCGCGAGGGGGTACCAAGTGGGTTCGGGATCCGGAACAAAATGATGAAGTATTAAGTCTCCTCGGGCAACTACGATTTGACTCTTCCGAATATGTGCGTAAATCTCTGAGCAACAATCTCAAAGATCTCACGAAATATATGCCTCAAAAGATACTAAACCTCCTCAAAAGCTGGGTGCAGGATGCAGGCATCCCAGTCACATCAGACTTGGCATCCAAGACAAAGAGAGAGATAGGCGCGGACAATTATCACCTCATTTACATTGTCAAGAAAACCCTCCGGTGGGTCAAGGCCAAAAATCCTGAATTACACCCGCTCGTGGAAAAAATCATAGGGGCAGATTACCTTCGGTATTTTGACGAGAAAAAAAATATTCTCGCTAAACCGAAATCATCCATGTAACTCCGAGTTCAAGTGATAAACCGAAATCCATTGAGGTGTGCTCTTGCCTATAGACTGGTCTAAAGCTTCCCCGCTCTCGTTAAGTTCTGCTGAGTTAGAAAGAATCTCGCGGATCCACCCAGAATTGCAGAAATTAAGAAAAAACCCCCGTGCGGGGCAGGGCGAATGTGGATTCTTTACAACCCAAGATAATTGGCCGATTTATTATCGTAAGTGGATTCCTCCTGCAACGCAACTCACGCAAAAAGTCGTCTTGTGTATTCATGGATTTCACTCCCACGGGGAAAAGTTCGTGCTATTGGCGGACCATTTATTCGGTCGCACTTGGGCAACTTACACCATCGACTTACGTGGGCACGGCCTCTCGTGGAAAAAATTGGAGGATGTAGGGGATATCGAAAATTACAACCTCTGGATAAAAGACATTCTAGAATTCATCCACTTCATTGGTTCACAACATCCCCATTTACCCTTAATTATTGTCGCGGAAAGTATGGGTGCTGCCGCGAGCATTCACATAGCATCGTATAAACCTACACACCTCCGGAGTCTCATATTTCTCTCCCCCGCTTTCAAGGCGTGGAAAGCCGTTGAGTTTTCGATGGTATTGGAGACGCTGACTTTTGGATTACTTGGCCCTGCAACGGGTCATACAATTCCCGTACGATCCAAAAGTCATTTCGACACGAACAACGAAACCTACAAATTATACGAGTTGAGCGATCCCTTGCGGTTAGCTAGGGCCACCCCGCGTTACAACTTGCAGACTCTCAAGATGATCCACCAAGTACGCACGTGTAATCTCGACCAGTTCAAACCTCAGTCGTTCTATCCAACGTGCGTTTTCTACGGGGGAGTGGATCATTTGGTAGACTTTGAAGGGGATCAAGAGTTTATCCGGTGCATCCACACGAAAGATAAAGAGTTACATTTCATCCCTGATGCAGCCCACGAGCTATTGAGCGACAGATATGCCATAGATTACGGGATTTACGAAAAGATCATCCGGTGGATTGAGAGAGTCCGGGGTTAAAAGGAGAGAAAGAAGTTATGTTAGAGAATTTCCAACTTAATCCCTATTATCTGTAATTTTTACCTGGTCATAGACAGGTACCTTGATTTTAGAATACCCTGCACGAACGAGTTTCTTTTGTAATTTTTCAGTCAACTTAGGGAGATATTTCTCATATATTACTATCGGGATGGTTAAAATGCCCGAAGTTATGAATGGGAGAATTATCAGGATGATAGGAGTCAGAATAGCGGGATCTCCAGGAGGTAACTCATTTGACGTGAAGGTTCCCACAATAATTAGAACCAAAGAAATAATAGCGCTAACCCCTGCGTAGCCTTCGAAGAAATCCACGAACCACAGGTGGACGCCAGCGACGTTCGGAGTCCGTCGGTCTTCCGGTCGAACGTCATAGATGAGTATCCCAGTATCTTCCATTAACCAGAAAGGTGCCATTAAAATGATGAGGAGACCCGTAAAGAAAAAAGTACCGATGAAGATCGCCTCACCCTTAAATAAATTAGGTTTTTCCTCTAGCATAGTAGGTGTCATTGAGGTATTACGAAAAAGGCTCCCAAGACCAAACTCAACTATTAAGGCAGTAACGCTGAACGCTAAAAGACCTATAAAAACCGCTCGTCGAAATAACTTCGTCCCCGGAACTTTTGGGCCCAAAGGATTGATACCAAATTTTGCTTTACGGTGTACGAGGTGGTGCACCTTCAACCATCCTGATACCATATTTTCACCTATGACGCGGAAAAGCAAAACCAAGGCAACTGGGAAACCAAAGAGGCAGATTAGGTCTAAATAGAGATTCCCAGGCAGGAAATTCACGAAAAAATCGATATATTCTCCAGGGATTAAGGGTGAACCACCTCCGGGTTTTTTTATTTCTGCTAAAATCACGATAGTGGCAAATATTGCGATGGAAACCGCGAAACCGATGATTAACCACAAATATTTAGTTCGAGCCATAACATTTCACCATTCTACGTTTTGTAAATCAATCCTAATAATACCTCGCTCCGAAATCGTAACATTGTGAGAAATCCGCGTCTTCAGAAATCCCTTCCCCCTCTCCTACACGAAAATGAGAGTCATTTCAGGAGTTTTACTAGCAAACCATTCCCCCCATTACATTTTCTTTGAGCGCAAGGTAGACTGAGTGCTCGAAATTGTTACAATTGAAAATAGGCTGTTTTTCAACGGATATCTTTCATTTTCTTTACCATCCCCCCCGATTGCTTTTCCTCCATAACCATAATGTTTTTCTTCTTACTTCGTGCGGAATTATACATTATGAAACTAAAAACCAAGAAATCTGAAGAAGAATGGCTAAAGAAATTAACCGATCAGCAATTTCGTGTGCTCCGCCAGAAAGACACAGAAGCTCCATTCACGGGAGAATACTGGAACAACCATCAAAAAGGCATATACCGATGTGCAGGTTGTGGCGCGACACTTTTCGATTCTGACACGAAATTTGACTCCGGCACGGGGTGGCCAAGTTTTTCAGACCCTAAAGTGATGGAAAACATTACGACACAGGAAGATACGAGTCTTGGAATGGTTCGCACGGAAGTGTTGTGCAAGAAGTGTGGTGGACACCTTGGACATCTCTTTATGGATGGACCGGAACCGAATCATTGCCGATACTGTATTAATTCCATAGCCCTCAAATTCGAATCCGATAGATGAATTTCCAAAAATTATCCACTGATATTTGCATTAGGGGAGCAATTGGATGGAAAGAATTAATTATTTCAAGAAAAATCCATATATTGAGGTAATTTATGACATTCTGCGGTATGATTGAAGAATCCCATCAGATTGTTAATGAAAAAGTATGTCGTAGTACTCTCGTGTAGGTGCATATTCTGATGAACGTATGGATCGTGTATGATAGTAGGTATGGGAACAATAAAAAAATAGCCGAAGTCCTTGCGGGTCATTTCAAGGACGGAAATAACGTGCACGTGCATTATGCGAAGGAGATCTCGCAACAGGCACTGATTGATGGTGGAATTGACATACTGATGTTTGGCGGCCCCCTCCGCTTTGGCACACCTTCGTCCACCATAAAACGCTGGGCAAACAAGATGACTGGCTTGTTGAACCAGAAGGCGGTGAAGGTGGGGAAGACTGCTATTTGGGGCACCCACATGAAAGATGCCCCGGACACGCCTCCAGGGAAGTGTGCGTGGGACGTGGCCAAACCAAAATGGAAGGCCATCCTTGACACGTTTCCTGCAGAGAAGAAGGCACCTGAGATCCAAGGATTCGTTGTCGGGGCAATCGCAGGCCGAGACACCCTCGAGGCAGGATGGCAAGACCTCGTGGCGCGATTTGCGGACACGGTCAAGAGCTTGTAAAATCAAAAGAGTAACTCAATTTCTTGATTTTTTTATAAAGAGATTATCATTATTTTTGCAACTCTCTATCTAACGTGAGTTTTCATAATTAATGATAAATTTTGCGTCATATTAGTTCTAAGGTTTAAGCATTTTCACAGTAAAAGATACAAACTAACTTTTATTGCACCCCGGGAAAAGAGATTCACAAAATCTCTCCTGATCTATGTTTTAAATGTTAAAGAATGAAGGACTAAATAAGGACAGAGAAAAAAATTTGAAGAGGAGAGAAGGAAGACTGAACCGGATCAGATTTTCCTAAATAAAGTGTAACAGAGCAAATAATAAATTATCTGACGAAACATTCGAAAGAGAGACGATAATTTGCCATACCCTATCCCATTATACGAATACCTTACCTGAAAAAAATGTCAATGAATAACGGAAATCGACTTGTTAATATGTATCAAACTTAATGTATCTAGTTAAATCTAAGATGTGAAGGGATAACCACGTGATAGAGGGTAACAAAAATCCTGGTGCTCCAAGCTCTGTACTCCAGAGTGTTGCGCATAAAGAAATCCACTACAAAAAATTGCTCGCTGCGATAGATGCCAAAAAACTCATCGTATTTCAGTATTCCTCGGAAGAAATTACCAACAGGCCATTAAAAATAACCTCCGCATGCGCCCTTGATTTTTTTCGCAATGAAACCGTAGAATTTAGCGCGAGTCGGGGAAACCTTCGGCAGGAAATCAATGCCTTCTTCGACGCACATCAAGATTATTCCATCGGGT
>MBAA01000071.1:6505-7264 GCA_001940655.1 Promethearchaeota archaeon CR_4 | reverse complement strand
CCGGATTGTTTGGATCTGGGGCGATCCAACCAAGATCTTGCACGAGTGTGTGAGCAATGTATTGACCTCGAAGGAGCTCTGAGGTATATCACGAAGATTTCGAATCACGAATACGTGCGCAAAGTGGATGGAAAATTAGACTTGCGCTGGTATTTTACCTCCCTGAACGGGATTCAAATCGCAGAGGATTACCTTCCTGGCGAATCAGAAAGCACTCTTACGGACGAGAACCTGTTGTTACCTTCGAGCAGGGCGAAAATTGCCGTGATGAAGCACATTCTTAAGACTTTCCTCGAAGGGAAAATGAGATTTGGCACGGATGAAGCAGTCATTGTTAAAACACAAGAATGGATGAGATGGGCTCTGCCTAAGACGATCTTGAGGCGTGCAGAAAAGAGTATTACCGTGGCAGGGATTGTTCCTTACAGATTTCTATCCAATTGTCGGGAAATTATCGAGACGCGAATAAACGCAGGGATACACGTAGACTTAATCTTTGGGTCTCCGTCCTCAGCAACAATACGCGCAGAATTGGATAAAATCCAAGCAAGGGAGGAGAATGACGGGGAAACCTTTTTGGATAGGTTAGAGACGTGCCGCTCAATAGCACGGGGATGGAAGAAAGAATATGGCGACCGCATCCGCGTTCAAGAAATCGAGCAAAAACCCAGCAGGTTCATCCTTAAGGTTGACGAGCGGTATTTCTATGACACGCAATACAGTCTCGGGACGAGTTCCCGAGAAATTCCCCCTCATGTC
>MBAA01000071.1:4769-6483 GCA_001940655.1 Promethearchaeota archaeon CR_4 | reverse complement strand
CACCGTTGACTTGAATAATTCAGGGGAATCTCCCTTAAATGCTGGATTAAAACATATCATTCTTTGCCAGATTTACCGAAAAACCTCTCGCATACAAACCAATCATCACGGCATCTTCCAAGCTCTGTGTCAGGAGTATTGGGATAACGCGGGATTTGAGGAAGGTGTTCTATATTATAACGAAAACAAAGTAAAAGGTGCCCGCGATAAAATATTCCACATTTTGCGTAAGTTACCACGGTCTAGTATTGCCCCTAAATCTACCATCATCGTATTTCCTGAAAATGTCATACCCTATAGTATCTTGGACGATCTCATTGATTTTGCGACAAAACAAGATATAATTCTCATAGGAGGGATGGAACACAAGAGATGGAAAGAAATCCAAGAGATCTTTGGACAGCTGGCAGTTCTTTATCAAGATCGATTCGCTCGTAGTGAAATTTCGTCTATTTTAGATGCCCACTCGAAAAATTTCAATCCTGAATCATATCTGAATCTTGCCATCATCATCAATGGGAGTCAGCGATTTTCTTTCCAGCATAAACATATTCCGTTTTATAAAATATTCGTGAAGGAGAGGGAGAACAACGAATTTCTTCGCGAGAACATCCCCCTCCTGTTAAAACCCAATTATTTCAAGTTCGAGACGTCCGTGGGGCCCCTTTCATTGTTTATTTGTAAAGACTTCTTGTCCCATTACCGCGCAATTCCGGATTGGATGAATGCGAACTCAATTCCCCTGATAGTCATTCCCGCGTTCAGTTCAAAAGTCGCCACGTTTCAATCCAAATTCATCGACATGGTCGAGAAACAAGGTTGTCGGGAAAATCTATTTGCCTTGGCAAGTATGGCAGAATATGGCGGATCCGGACTCTACTGCTTCGACACGCTAGGATTGGCAGAACCAGCAAATGTGCAAAAATTTCCGGGGCGAGTTGAGAAAGTCTTCATTTACAAAAGGAAAGACACGTGTTGGAACTGTTTCTAATTCGTTGTTTTTTTACGTTTTCCTCGGATTTTGATCAAGGTTGATACACCGATTGCAAGGATAACCCACATTTTGGAACATAGAGGAAATTTAACTAAGTTAATCTCAATGAAGTCAAAAAATAAGATGGAAAAATGGTTATAATGCACTGCTACAACCAGAACAGAATTTGGAGCCGCTTTCATTCTGCACTCCACAATTTTTAGAGATTATAGGCCCACCTATACTGGAAGCTCCACTGTTCATAGTCGAAACTTGCGGATTAGTTTTAGGATTCTCCATATTGGCCAGGAATTGTTGGATTGCATTAATATCACTAGACTTAAGGATCTCCACGAATTCTTCACCGCCTATTTGTTTCGCTAGGTCTAAGTCAAAACCACCCGTGGAACCACTTTAAAGGTTTGTAGTTCCAACTGGCTTTCCAGCATTGACACACTGCCGAATGAGATCATCTGATAATAACCTGATGGACTAATGCTTCAAGAGATAAGAGATCATAAAAGGAAAATCCCATTGCGTAAAAAAATAACTTGAAAATCGGATATATCGTGGATGGATTTCACGAACGTAAGCATTGTAATTGCATCTCGATGACTGCGAAATAAGGCAAGGGGGCAATTCCAAAGACATTTCCTTTAGACAGAGACTACTTTTTCGATGGAAACGACCCTAACCGTTTCTCTATTTTCCCCTTGACTTTTTTGATTACACCCAAGATGA
>MBAA01000071.1:4129-4747 GCA_001940655.1 Promethearchaeota archaeon CR_4 | reverse complement strand
TGATTTCTGGAGCGCTGGTTTCGTTCCAATTGCGGGAGAAGGCTTCCCTGAGGAAGTTGGTTTTACCGTGGGGGGGGACGAAGGTTTTGATATTGTTAATGTTATAGATTTTTGAGGACTATTGTTTTGCGAACTGGGGGCAGGAGGTTTTTGGATTTTTGGACTGGGAGTAATAGGTTTCTGGATCGCAGAAGGTGTCGAACTCTTTGGAGGTATTGGGGTAGCAGATGCATTGGGAGTTTCCGGGATTTTGCTTTTCTGGTCTTTCTTCTCTTTTTTTTCCCGCTTCTCTCTTTCTTTTTCTTCCTTTTCCCGCCGGATTTTGTCCTCTTTTTCCTGCTTAGCTCGTTCTTTTTCTTCCTTTTCTATTCTAGCTTTTTCTTCTTTCTCTCGCTTCGCTTTTTCTTTTTCTTCCTTACCCATGCCGGGTTTCACGTGGTCAAACTTTGTCGTTATTTCTTTTTTTAATGCTTCAGTAAATTAACTCTTTGGTGAACTTGCGATCATGTAGCTTGTTCTGTAGATGCTTTTTATCTACTCCACCAAGTAGTATGTAAACAATTTAATGCCGTCCCATTAGAGGATGTGCAATCATGATCACAACCGCCCTTTTTTAAT
>MBAA01000071.1:3350-4050 GCA_001940655.1 Promethearchaeota archaeon CR_4 | reverse complement strand
TTGAAATCTACCCAAGATAGCAGGTTTATATTATGACTGAAAATATGACACTCGACCCTATGAGTAGGGAGATTCTAATTCGGTTGCAGGAAGACGGCCGGATGTCGTTCCGGAGTCTTGCTGAAACGCTGCATACCAGCCTAACTTCCGTACAAACTCGGATAAAGAAGCTTACCGATGGGGGGATCATTCGGCGTTACCAAGCCATCCTCGAATGCTCCAAGCTGGGATACCGGGAAATGTTGATGCTCCATTGTCGCGTCAATACTAATATTCCAATAGAAAAGGTTCTCCAGACTCTTGAACAGATCCCGGACATCAAAATGCTCTATATGACTACGGGAGATTACCCCGTCTTTGTCATGGCTAAATGTCTTTCCAAGGAGGAACAAATTGTTCTCCTCGAACACATACGCCAGACCGAAGGGATTGAGGACATCCGAACGCAAATTGTAATGAAAAAGGTCAAAGAAGACCTCCGCGTGAAAATCCCAGAATCGGTTTCTAATCAAAATTGTGAATCATAAAACAAAATTTTCAGGTTGAAATTGTATGAGTTGCGCATCCGGAACGACCCAAGATAAGAAGCAATATAAAACGGACGATGACTTTAGCCCGGAGTTTTTCCGGAACATCGAGCGGAAGTCCAACATCTGGGCTTGTATTCAGTGTGGCACCTGCACGAGCAGTTGCGAAAGTG
>MBAA01000071.1:2822-3274 GCA_001940655.1 Promethearchaeota archaeon CR_4 | reverse complement strand
AGATATCTGGTTATGTACCACTTGTTACCAGTGTTACGAGCGTTGTCCCCGGGACGTGCGCCCTACCGATGTGATCCTCGAGTTACGCAACTATGCTACCGCGATGGGAAATTTATCACCGAGTCACCGTGCTGTTGTCGGATACCTGAAAACTACTGGACACGGGGTGCCCATCAATGATCAGGTGAAGAAACAACGCGTCGAACTCGGTTTGGAGGAATTACCCCCAACCCTGTTCAAATTTAAGGACGAATCCGCGTCCGATCTACCGCGCTTAAGCGATTCTCTCTTTAACCTGCCTGAGACAAAAAAAGGAGGCACCAAGAAATAGGAAGATGAAGCGAATGGGAGAAGAGAAAAAGTTTGCATTTTTCTTGGGATGCATTATGCCCAACCGGTATCCCCAGATTGAGAAAGCAACGCGTTTTGTTATGGAAAAGCTTGGGTACAAG
>MBAA01000071.1:2552-2816 GCA_001940655.1 Promethearchaeota archaeon CR_4 | reverse complement strand
GACTTGGAACGTGCAACGTGTTGTCCTGCGCCCGGGGTCTTTCGGTCGTTTAACAAGTTTGATTGGACGGTCACTGCTGCTCGAAACATTTGCCTCGCGGAGAAACAAGGAGTCGACATACTGACTGTATGTAATGGGTGTTTTGGAACCCTCCAAGACGTGAACAGGCGATTGAAGGAAGATGAGGAGCTCCGTACCCAAATAAATGAGAAACTTAAAAAAATCGGGGAATATGAGTTTAAAGGCACAATTAACGTTCGCCAC
>MBAA01000071.1:1293-2533 GCA_001940655.1 Promethearchaeota archaeon CR_4 | reverse complement strand
TTGAAATAGGCCCCGAAAAAATTAAGGAATTTATTGTTCGGAAGGTCAAGGCCAAGGTTGCTATTCATTACGGATGTCACTTCCTTAAACCCACGCGGATCCGAGAGATCCAGAGCGCCGAAGCACCAACGATCTTGGAAGATTACGCGGCAGCTTTGGGTGTGGAATCCCTGGAATTTTTAAACAAGCATACTTGCTGCGGGGCAGGGGGTGGTGTGAAGTCTGCTTTTGGAGACGCGAGTATGACTATCTTCGCAGAGAAGATGAGGAATATCTCAGAAATAGAACCAGATTTTATTTTGGACATTTGTCCGTTCTGCCATCTACAATTTGAGACAGGACAAGACTGGTTGAACAAGAATAAAGGCACCAATTACGACATCCCAGTCATCCACATCTCCCAGCTCACGGCTTATTGTATGGGGATGGATCAGAAGTTTGTTGGTTTGCAATACCAGCAGATGGGGAAATCTTACCTTTTTACAGAGGAGGTGGCAATGCATGGTAACTGAAGAGGAAAATTTGGCTAACCAGCAATCAATAAGGGTGGTTCCTCCTGAAAATGAGAAGGAGAAAATTCGCGCTAAAAAAGCGGAAGAACCTCGCATTGGCGTCTTCATTTGTCATTGCGGTCACAATATCGCGGATACGGTAAATGTCGAGAAGGTCACTGAGGCGGCCAAAAAACTCCCGAACGTCGTGGACGCGCAACATTACATGTTCATGTGTTCTAAACCGGGTATAAATATTATCAAACAGGCCATTAAGGATAAAGGTATTAATCGCACGGTAGTAGCATCGTGCTCCAAGACCCAGCATGGCCCCACGTTCGCGCGGGCTATTCAAGAGGAAGGCCTGAACAAACACCTACACCAGCAAGTCAACATTCGCGAATTTTGCTCGTGGGTGCACCAAAAGGAGAAAGTGCAAGCGACCGCGAAAGCGATCCGTATGGTGGAGGCGGGGGTCAACCGTTCCCGCAAACTGGAGGAAGTCAGCACAAAGCAGATTCCCGTTACGAAAGCGTGCCTAGTCATCGGGGGCGGCATCGCTGGTTTACGTGCCGCTATGGACACTGCCAACCTGGACATTCCTGTGATCTTGGTCGAAAAGGAACCCACCATCGGAGGGCATATGACCCAACTCAATAAGACTTTTCCAACAAATGAGTGCCCCCAGTGTAGCATCTCCCCGCTCACGAATGGAGTGGCGAATCATCCAAACATTAAACTTCTAACCT
>MBAA01000071.1:0-1261 GCA_001940655.1 Promethearchaeota archaeon CR_4 | reverse complement strand
GGGAATTTTACGGTGGAAATCGAGACCCAACCTCGATACGTGAAAGATAATTGCACTAGTTGCGGGGATTGTTCGTCTAACTGCCCCGTGGAGGTTCCCAACGAGTGGGATCACGGAATGTCCATGCGCAAGGCTATTTACAAAGTCTTTCCCCAAGCGATCCCTTCCACGTATGTTCGCGACAAGCGGGCTTGTATTGAATGCCAAACTTGCGTAAATGTCTGCCCCGCCAGTGCGGTAGATTTTTCGATGCAAAAGGAAACTACGACTGTGAAGGTCGGGTCCATCATCGTTGCAGTAGGGTATGACGAGTATGACCCGTCAGAGATTGAACCATACCACTACGGTAAACCAGGGTATGAAGACATCATCACCCAGTTACAATTTGAACGGATGATGTCCCCGACATCCATCACGGGGAGTCAGATGCTCCGCCCCTCGGATGGAAAGGTGCCCAAGAATGTGGTGATGATCCAGTGCGTTGGGAGCCGTAATGACCAAGTCGGGAACAAGTACTGCACAGGCGTCTGCTGTATGTTTGCCACGAAGAACGCGGGCATCATTAAAGATAATTACCCCGATTGCGAGGTAACGATTTGTTACATCGATATTCGCACGCCAGGTTTGTATTACGAAGAATTTTACAAAACCGCCCAAGAAAAGGGCGTGCGCTTCATCCGGGGACGACCATCAGAAATCCAGAAAGATCCAAAGACGGGGGAGCTCTCGGTCATCGTTGAAGACACCCTTATGCAGGTGCCCCTCCAGTTAAAAGCCGATATGGTCGTTCTTTCGGCCGCGATGGTTCCGCCAAAGAGTATTGGGACGCTTGGGTCCCAGTTGCATGTATTGCGGGCAAAGGAAGGTTTTGTGAAAGAATTTCACTTGAAAATGAATCCCACGATGTCGAGCAAAGGTGGGATTTTCCTCGCGGGAGCCATTCAAGGGCCGAAGGACATTACTCAGAGCGTGGCACAAGCGGGAAGTGCGGCGGTTTTAGCCTCCGCTCCACTCGTGAAGGGATACATCGAAAAAGATATGCTTGTTCCATCCATTGATGAGGACAAATGTGTTCAGTGCGGGATGTGCATTCAGGCGTGCAGTCCTGTGGCACTTTACAGGACAGACGACAATCACGTTGCCGTGAACGAGATAGCATGTAAATCTTGTGGTCTTTGTGTGCCGGCTTGTCCCACAGGGGCGATTCAGCTCCTAAATTTCCGCGAGGATGAGCTTGCTGATGAAATCAAACCACTCGCCC
>MBAA01000040.1:22985-24763 GCA_001940655.1 Promethearchaeota archaeon CR_4 | reverse complement strand
ATACGATTACCAAGGAATTGAACTTGTAATGGCGCGGAACCGTCTTTCTGAAAAAGCTGCATCAGGGGACGCGCGGGCGCAAGCAGAATTGACGAAGATCAAACAACGTCAGCGCGCGTTAGATACGCTCAAGAAAAATAACCTCGCACAACTCCAACGCGAACCCGAGCTCGTCACCCCGGGTGACGTGATCTTTATTGCTCATGCCCTCGTAATTCCTACTAGCGACCCCGAGGATTTAATGCGGCACGACAAAGAGGTCGAAGATTTTGCAATGCAAATCGCAATAACCCATGAGAAACAATTTGGCACAGTAAAAGATGTTTCGAAGCCGCAAATGGCACGTGATGCCGGTCTCCTTGATTACCCGGGATTTGATCTCCTGTCTCAACGTTCCAATGATGAGCGGGCAATTGAGGTAAAGGGACGCGCAATCATCGGTAACATCGAATTGACTGAAAACGAATGGGCTAAAGCCTGCAACCTCCGGAGCAAATACTGGTTGTATGTCGTGTTTAATTGCGGTACCCCGCAACCAAAATTGCACCGCGTGCAAGACCCTTTCGAGCGACTCCTCGCAAAGGCAAGGGGGGGGGTGATAATCTCTGATGGGGAAATTCTGAAAGCTGAAGATAATTCCGATGAATGAGGTAGAAAAAGAACATTCTAAAGGTTACACAGAAAAATAAAAATTGAAAAGTTGAACGCAAATTAGAGTATAATGAAGGAGTTTTATGACGGAAAAAACTGTACCTTCGGGTAGTGGTTCAGATCGTCCCCGCCTCATCGAAGTGGAATTCCCGCTGAAACAGGCATCTTTAGATTCCGTTCACGAGAAAAGTGTGCGGTTTGGGCACATCTCGACCTTACACATCTGGCCTGCCCGGAGACCACTCGCCGCTTGCCGCGCGGCATTAATTACTGCATTATTACCAGATCCCGGCAATTTAGAAGAGAGAAGACAGTTGCTCCGCAAAATTGGCGGTGAAGTAGTAAAAAAACCACCTAAGAAGAAAAAAACCAAGAAACTTGGCGAGGGAAGACCTACAGACCAAAAGAGTGACGAAAATCTTAGCGAAGAAACGAGCGGGGGAATTTTACATTGGGGGCGGGAGTTTAATCCTGATATGGAAGCAATCCGGCAAGCGATTCACAAATACTATGGTGATTATGTTCCGAAGGTGCTCGATCCATTTGCCGGTGGCGGGGCAATTCCCCTCGAAGCGATGAGACTCGGATGTGAAGCTTTCGCCAATGACCTCAATCCCGTTGCATGGTTCATTCTGAAATGCACCTTGGAGTATCCTCAAAAGTTAGCAGACCAACGCCTTCCTTTACCTCGATTTGCAATAAAGATTCCAACGCTGTTGAAAGAAGACTTGAAGGGTTCAATAAAACGTAAAAAAAATTCACGCGAATCAACAAAATCGAAGACAATACAATCCAGCCTTACCACAGCTTCGCCATTGGGATTGCCATATCACATTCGAGCTTGGGGGTGGTGGGTGCTCGAGAAGGTTAAGGAAGAAATTGCGAGATATTATCCGATCATCGACAATAAACCTGTGGTAGGATATTTCTGGGCCCGCACGGTAAAATGCAAGAGTTGCCGAGCTAGCATTCCCCTCCTCAAAACCCGCTGGTTGTGTAAAAAAGACAAGAAAGATGTCAAAATAAAAAAGCGGGTGGTGCTGCCCATGAAACCAAACGCAGATAAAACTGGGGTTGAATTTGGCAATCCTATGAAGGTACCGATACAGGGAGACACGAGGAATCAA
>MBAA01000040.1:15642-22961 GCA_001940655.1 Promethearchaeota archaeon CR_4 | reverse complement strand
GGAAAAGGAACGATGAGTCGATCTGGAGTAACATGTCCGTGTTGTTCGACAATTATGACAATGGAAGATATCCGAATAGAAGGTCTGGCAGGACGCTTAGGTATTCAAATGATAGCAGTAGTAACGGAAGGTGAAAACGGAAAAGAATATCGCCTTCCTACTGAGGATGAAATTCAGGTCGTGAAAGACGCTGAGAACCACGTTAAAAATATCTTTGATAACATACCTTTTAATTTACCAACAGAACCACTTCCAAGCAAAGAAGCATTAGGAATGCGAGTACCGCTCTATGGATTTGATAAATGGTATAAATTGTATACACCCCGTCAATTATTAGCACTTGGAACATTTATCAAATGGATTCGTCTGGCAAGGGAAGAGATGAAAGTCGAAGGATATACCGCAGAGTGGATAGAGGCACTAGTCGCATATATGGTAATGCTTTTCGATAGGTTGGCAAATCAAAATAACAGTTTAACACATTGGTATGTAGGAGGAGAAATTATTGAAGGAATTTTTGCTCGATTTGCATTACCTATTGTTTGGGATTTTACTGAAGCAAATCCGCTTGGAAATTCAACTGGGAGTTTTAAGAGTGCAATTGACTGGATTTCGCTTGTAGTAAATCACTTCATAGAAACTGCAAGAGGAATGCCTGCACCGGTAATCCTACGTCAAAGTGCAGTAGAAGAATTGCCATCGGGAATAGATCTAATTATAACCGACCCTCCTTATTACGATGCAATAGGTTATTCCGATTTAATGGATTTCTTTTATGTTTGGTTGAAGCGCACCTTATTTGGATTGAATCCCTTAATTGATTCCAATTTCAACAGCACAGTAGGTCCGAAATGGGATAAAAGGAGAAACGATGGGGAACTTATTGATGATGAAAGTAGGTTCGATAATGATGGAGAAAAATCCAGAACATCCTATGAGGATGGCATATTTAGGGCCTTCCAATCCTGCCATAAAGCATTAAAAAACGATGGTTTGTTAATTGTAGTTTTTGCAAGTAAACAACCACTTGCTTGGGCAACTTTAGTTTCAGCTGTAATTCGAGCTGGCTTTGTTGTAAAATGTAATTGGCCAATCCAAACAGAATTAAAAAATCGCACTCGTGCCCTATCTTCTGCAGCATTATCCTCATCAGTGTGGCTTGTTAGTAAAAAAAGAACCGAGCTCGTTCGTCCTGGTTGGGATAATGTTGTTATTGAAGAAATGCGGCAGAATATCTATACCCACCTAAGGCGATACTGGGATACTGGTATTAGAGGGCCGGACTTTGTTTGGGCCGCAATTGGTCCTGCTTTGGAGATTTATAGTAAATTCCCTGTGGTGAAAAAAGCAAATGATCCCGATAAGGTGTTGTCAGTCCCAGAATTTCTCCGGATTGTTAGGCGTATTGTGGTAGATTTCGTAGTAGGACGTGTTTTGACCACCGAGGGTACGGATTCTGCTATAAATGAACTGGATGATGTTACTACATATTACCTCCTGCACCGGTACGATTTTGGTATGAAGGACGCCCCAATTGGTGCCTGTATTCTTTATGCCATCTCGTGTGGATTGTCCGATACAGCCCTTGCTGACCAATATAACATCCTAGTTCGTACCGGGAAAAAAGCATCGAGTGAGGAAATGGAAGATGAGGAGGAAGAGGGTGAAGAAAAGGAGTCTGAAGAACCGGAGGATATACCAGGTAGTAAATCGGAGGGAGGTAGTGGCAATACAGTGAAATTAAGGCCGTGGAATCAACGCAAGCAAAAAAATATAGGTTATGATTCACCCGGAAAACCCGCCCCACTTATCGATCAAATCCACAAACTTATGCAACTATGGAAAGAAGGGGACGTGTCTGCCGTGGACGAATATATTTCCTCCCGCCGCGCCCTGAAGAAAAACAAATTATTCCACCAGCTGTTACAAGCGCTCATCGAATTGTCAAAAGAAGGGGAAGAAGAGCGAACTATGCTCGAAAGCATTAGTAATCACTTGGACGCGAAAGGGAGATCTTTAAAAAAGAAAGAGGTAGATGTGTTTACTGCTGCTGAGCGCGCAAAACACGCAGATGGAGAAGGAAAAAATGAGTGAACATCCTTGGACGCCGTGGCACGATGTCGTGCACCTCCGCGAAGACCTGAAAACCGGAGAATTATCATTGTCGATCTTTGCCGCAGATTTATACGCGGTCGCGATCGGGAACGCAAAATCCATCTATCAAAAACCTAGTGAATTTTTCTCGCTCACCTACCCCACGTTTAATCTGCGGGAGCTCGCGAAAGACGTCATCGGACGCCTCGCGGGGGCAAATGACAAGGCCGTCCTCCAACTGGAATTGACGTACGGAGGGGGAAAGACCCACGCGCTTATTACTCTGTACCATCTCGTTCAAGATCCTGGAAAGTTACCCGATCTTCCCAGTATAGAGGAATTTCGGAGTCACATAGGGGTAGAAATCCCGAAGACGCGAGTTGCGATAATTGCTTTCGACAAGCTGGATCCCGTCAAAGGTATGGAAGTTAAATCGCCTGATGGATCGGTCAAGCGTTTCTTATACCCGTGGTCCGTCCTCGCCTACCAGCTCGCCGGGTCCAAGGGACTCGAAATGTTGGGGATGGAAGGAGAAAAAGAGCGTGAGACGCCTCCTTTTGAGAATGTGCTCGTGGATCTCCTCAAATTGCCAACTCTAGAGGGATTACCCACACTAATCTTAATCGACGAGGTGCTCATGTGGGCGAGGACGAAAGTTGATACAGAGCCTGTATGGCGGCATCGCCTCCAAGATTTCTTTCAAAACTTAACCCAAGCTGCAACTGAGGTTGACCGGTGTTGTATTGTTGCATCGCTCCTCGCAACCGACCCAAAGAAGAGTGATGCACTTGGTAAGGAAGTTATTCAGGAACTATATACTATCTTCCGCCGCGAGCGCGAGCAGGGCGTGTTGCCCGTGGATAAAGAGGATGTGGCTGAAATCTTGCGTCGCCGCTTTTTCACCCCAGAATCCATCGCCGATCATGAGAGCTTCCGTCAACACGTGGTCGCTGCACTCACCGGCATTATGATGCTGGACGAAGATACTAAGAAGAGGCAAAAAGATGCCGAGAAATTGTTCTTGAAGAATTATCCCTTCCACCCCGACTTAATAGATGTATTTTACACAAAGTGGACAAATCTAGAGGGTTTTCAACGAACGCGCGGCGTTTTACGCACCTTCGCACTTGCGCTACGCAATGCCGAGCAATGGGATACGAGTCCGCTCGTGGGGTCAAATGCGTTCTTAAACAATCCAGACAATAAGGGCCTCTCCGAAGCATGCCGAGAGCTGACCAGCATTGCCACTCTCGAGGAATACGAGGGAAAAATGCAAGACTGGAATGGCATTCTAGGGGGGGAATTGGAAAAGGCCCGCGAGATTCAGGGGAATTTCACGGCCCTCAATCACCGCGAAATCGAGCAAGCGGTGATCACCACCTTCTTGCACTCGCAACCCATCGGACGCAAGGCCCAAACACGGGACCTGCTCCTCTTACTCGGACAAACACGACCTGACCGAATCGAGCTGGAAAGAGCTTTGCAACAGTGGGCAGATACGTCGTGGTTTCTTGACGAGGCGGAGGTTACTATAAAAGAACAAGGCCCCGATGGTCGAAAATTGTTGCCTCGGGCTTGGAGACTGGGTTCCAAACCTAACCTGCAGCAAATGCATCACAGTGCTCGCGAAAATGTTTCCCCCGACCTCATAACTGCAAGGTTACTGGAAGAAATACGGCGATTAAAAGACCTTACAGTAGGCGCATCGGCATCGGGAGTGAAGGTTCACCTGCTCCCATCAGCACCGAAAGAGGTAGGGGATGAGGGCGACTTTCATTACGTCATTCTTGGACCTGACGCAGCTTCTGCCTCCAATGTACCGAGTAAATTGGCGAAAAGATTCATTGATGAACACACCTCACCCGAACGCCCGCGCGTGTTCCGCAACGCGATTCTTTTGGTGGTTCCATTGTGGGAAGGATTAGAACATGCCCGCAACCAAATTAAGGATTATTTGGGGTGGGAAGAGGTCCGGGCTATGTTAAAAGTCGCGGACACAAAGACAAAGCAACCTGCCAAAGGTAAAGGTAAGTCTAAGGCAAGTTCAACAATAAGTCCGCCGGTTCCAGAGGGTCAAGGTCTCGATTCAGTTCGGGAGAAAATTCTACTTGATAATCTCAATACTTCACGCGAAGAAATCCCGGATTCCATCCTTCAAATGTATTGTATTGTGATAACCGTTTCCGAAAAGAATGAGATTCAAGCCTTTAAATTCTTGCTAGCAGCGGGTCCATTATTTGACCAAATCAAGGCAGACACCAGATCGAGAATTCAAGAGACTGCAATTAGCGCGGGGGCATTGCTCCCGGGAGGACCATACGACCTATGGCGAGAAGGAGAATCCACCCGGCGCGTAAAGGACCTCGTATTTTCCTTCGCTCAACACCCCCACCTGCCAAAAATGCTCAATCGAAGCGCGATAGCAGAAACTATTCGCTCCGGCTGTAAGGGCGGGCAATTAATTCTCCAGCTTCCGCGACCGGATCGTTCTCTGCGGACTTTCTGGCGGGAAAACCTCTCGGAAACTGAATTTGCAGACCCGAGCTTGGAAGTTACCCTCCCAGAAAACGCGATGCTCACCTATCTCCCTCCCTCACTTTTTAAACAGGGAATTTTGCCTGACCTCTGGGAAGGGGAAGATTTGCCGGTGAAGAAGATTGCTGGATACTTTTCTGGAACCTATGTTGCTAAAGTTCAGCGGGATACCTATGAGGAACATCTGCCCGTTCCTCACGCCGAAGAAGCAACCATTAAGTCGGCCGTTGCTCAAGCCGTGCGCAGCGGTGACTTGTGGTTGATTAACGGGCCCATAAGCGTGCTGAACGAAGATTTTTCGCTTGATATCCTTACAGAAGAAGCACACCTTCGAAGCCCACCCGAGCAAATTCACATTGACGACATCCTACCACCCCGCCTTCCCCAAGCATGGCGAGGTGAATCCGCCACTGCCCTCACGATTTACGATGCACTCTCCAAAGAGAAGGGGATATTACTTCCATGGTCTTTGATACGCGAAGCGCTAGATAAGGCGATTTCATCGGGGAGAATCGAGCTTGCCCTGGAATCGTTGCCATTACCCAAAGATTTTGCTTTAGCAGGGAAAGTTCTGTTACGACTCCCAAGAGCAAGTCCTGAAAAACAACCACCGGAAAAACCAATAAAACCATTCAAACCTGCCCCACCACGGCGTAATGAGTATATTGCAGAGAGTAGCATTACGCAAGACGAGATCCAAGACTTAGTTGAGATAATCCCCGAGATTATGCGCGCGGCTGTTGGTTTGGATCTAAAGTTCAAAATCCGCATAGACCTCACCGGCACTCCTCCTTCTCTCGGAGAAGCAGTTGTGAAAATAAACGCGATTCTTGCTAAAATCAACAAAGATCTAAAGCTCGAGTCTTAGGCCATTCCCCTGAATATCAACTAGGCAATATCATTCGGAGGAATGTACTGGGAGGATTCACCTGCTTTGATTGATACCTCTCTTTTCACCTGTCTTAACACTGCCACCATATCCAATCCCAATGATGGAATGGAGAGGGGAGGCAAACAGATTTTAACCACAGGTGGAGAAAGAGGATCATCGGGTAGGACATTAGTGCCTCCCTTGAATGAAGGTGAAGTCTGAAGTGCAATCCCGTGCCCAACTGTCGGAAACCGAGCTCGTTGCCGAGCCCCACCTGGTCCGCCGGTCGCACCAGTGCCCCAACTGCGGGAGCATAACCGAGGACTTGGTCGGGCTCGAGTTTAAGTAGAATAACACGCAGGATCATTTAGGACGGCGATAAACGGTGTCAGAAGAAGAATTATTCCTGAATACAAGAATTACGTGTTGGTATCCGAAATACGCCACAAAGATAGTGACATTTTATTATTAAGGGGGTTTTAATAGGTAAAATGTGATTAAAAATAGGGGATTAACGTGACGCAACCACAAATCAACTATTCCACATTAATTGGGAAAAGTAAAGAAGAAATTATAGACATCCTTTTATCTCAAGTTGAAACTAAGGGAGAGGAAGAAGAAGCAGAATATAATCAAAATGTGCATTTAAAAATCCTCATACTTAAGAGTTACAACAATTTTTCACCTGATTTGATAAATCAAACACTGAGTAAAGAATATTTTGACAAAGATAAAACAAGTAAAAAACTACGGGAATTTTTTGATAATACGATTATCTCTGTTATTGAATTGAACGATGGGATATTCCACCTTGAAATTCAATCCAAAAGGTCAAAAAAGCACTTTCATTTCATAATATTTTTAGAATCCCTTTATTGGTTAATATACACTCTTGTAAGAAAAAATGAGCTTGATAAAAGCATCAAACGGCTTAAGAATTACCTTCCCGATCTAGAATATACCGAAATTCCTCCAAGATTTCTCGAAAATCTAGGGAGAAATCAGAATTTTAAAGAAAGTATTAGGGGTTTCATTGCTAAATATGACCCTCGATATGCTGAAAGAAGGAGGTCGATTACCGTCAATGTATTTGGGGGAGATCTTGGTGACTTGGATATGCTTAGGGAAAAATTTTTCGTTGAACCAACTACATTAAGTTTCCGAAAAGAAAATAGTCCTAGAGTAGAAGGGAAGATGTTTACTAACGGTCTTGTTTCAATAATGCAATATGATCAAACCGCACTCGAAATGGCAAAGCAAACAATTAACGATGTAATCCAATATTACATAGATAAAGACAAACAGGTCTATGAACAGGTAGAAACTTACGAAAATGTGCCAAAACTTGGAAAACAAAACACTTCTTTGATATTAAATTCAATGTATTGCTTAGTAATGAAAATCAATGAAAAAAGATTTAATAAAGATAGAAAAGATTCAATAACCATTCAGGATCTCAATATGTCTATAATTACTTATTTTGAAAATCGCAAATCCCGATACTTTTTTTATTCAGAAACCGAGTTCTCGCATTTTATATTTGATCGGGAAACAAAAAATAAGGTGCAAATAACCATAGAACCAGATCCGCATTCGATTATAATTTATCCGTTCAAAAACTGCAAAGATCGCACAATTCGGGACATAGTCTCTGGTTTCTCAAACTCTGTTGAAGCATCATTTGAGTATATTGATCCTTTTACGATAAATTACTAAGCTGGTCTTATAATGGGGGAGTTTGAACATGAACTCACAGCAATAGGATGGGTGAATTTATTCAATTCTGCAATTGACGGTTATCCTGCTTTGGGTGTAGATG
>MBAA01000040.1:15312-15580 GCA_001940655.1 Promethearchaeota archaeon CR_4 | reverse complement strand
GAAGAAAGCGGAATTCCCGCACAAAAACCTGCTCCTCCTGATTTTCTTTTAGTAAATCTTGCTCTTGAAACAGTCCTTATCTTTGAAATAAAAGGATTAGGGTCTGTGGATGAAAATAATGAAGAACAACTCAATAATTTTGATAATATTTCGCTAGAAGATATAGAGAACATAGTCGAAAATGATAAGGATATCAAAAATGTGAAAATTAATAACGCAATTATTGGTATCGTTTTTAGACGTGAAGTAATTGATAATTGTCAGTTAC
>MBAA01000040.1:14497-15305 GCA_001940655.1 Promethearchaeota archaeon CR_4 | reverse complement strand
TAGTGATAGTACACAAATTCTTAATCGTTTAAAGGAAAATCACCTAATATTACATCAGCAACAAGGAGAGAAATTAATTGCGTTAAATCCTGAACTTATTCAATCTGATCCGCAACTTGAAGAATTATTGAGATCAGGAATCCGCTTGCCTGTAACCCCTAAAAAACAATTTTACGTTACAGAAAATCCTTGTACAAAGGGAATCATTGCAGGAATATTAGAATACGTAATTGATCAATTTTACAGCGGTCAAGATTTGACTTCTACAAATCTTTCCTCTACAATCCTTAAAGATGACATTTTTCGCTTTACGAGAGTAGATTCAAGTAAATGCAGAGAAGCACTACAATACCTTTATGATAATGGTCTATGCACTTATGATGCGAACACAGAGGAATATACATTCACAAATAATAATGCTGATAAAATTCTCAGAAATCATAATAATATTTTTCAAAATCTCCTCGATTTCACATGTCCAAAACCACCAACTCGTCCGAGACAGGTAGGATTGAGACTTTGGAATAATGAGAATCGGTAGATCATACTCAAATATGCTTCATTCGGATAGTCACGAATTGGAGTATAATTTTCTTACGATATTAGGCTACATTGTCCATGCATCGCTTGCTCGGGGGTGCACGCCACGCCGGGGATGCCGGGGGGGATGCCGGGGGTGGGTATGGGAATGAATCCAAGTGGCAAGGACGTGGGAACCGCCGGTTGTGGGGCAGATTTAATCGGTTTCGTGGTTTTCACGGTTTCCGGCCGCCCTGCCGGGGTAGGACAAGTAGGGATACAGGCAGGC
>MBAA01000040.1:14343-14462 GCA_001940655.1 Promethearchaeota archaeon CR_4 | reverse complement strand
GAGCTGGTTGCGGGGGAGCCGGGGCAGACGGCGCGCGGGCAACCTGCGTTTGGAGCTGGAGCTTCTCTTGTACCCGCGCTACGTTGTTGAGTATGCTTTGGATGGCGTACTTGACAAAG
>MBAA01000040.1:11972-14321 GCA_001940655.1 Promethearchaeota archaeon CR_4 | reverse complement strand
TCACGCCATTCTCAAACAGAAACACTTGGTCGCGGGTCAGACGTTCATCGTCCGCGATGCTGACGTGAATCCCCCAATGATGGCGGACCCGATTGTCGTGCCGCGGGGGTTTCGGTTGGGGTTCAGGTGCTAACATGGGCGCTTGCATGGTGGGATTCTCCATTGTTTGAATAAATAGTGGGGATTCACCTATTTATCATTTTCGGCGCGGGATTCCCACGCGGGATTGCTAGAGGAAGTACCCGAAGGTATCTGTATATCAATATTAGTATAGGCGCGGGAGAATCCCAACCTAAATATCTATACTAACTCGGGTGAATCCCGCCTCGTATCCATACCTAAAAAACGGGGGGTTCGGGGCAAACCCTAGGGACGTTTAGGGGTTTTGCACAGCGTTTTAGGTATAAATACCTAGCCCCTGCCAGTCGAACAGCCCTTGAGATGCCCCCCGAGAATAATGATTAACTTGCGCCAGCGAGGTGTATTTGCCTCCCCTCGTTCTACCAATCTAGACGCCCTCACCTTAAAGATAGAACCTCGTAAACTTAAGTAATGTTGAAAATCTGCTTTAGTTTTTGCAGGACTTGTTGAAAAATGGCCGGTTTTAGGATTCCTACCTTCTCATCAAGCAACATAGTCTTGCACGCGGTAAATAGTTTATTGGGCCGAATGCTGGAATCATTGCGAAAACTCTTCCCAACGATATCTCCTGGATGAACCGTGATGCTATATTCATCTCGCTCGAGAAAGGTTGTCATCTGTGCTAAGATAATATCATCTCCCGAGAGTTTCGCGAGCACCAAGGCAGGGCGCCGCGAATAATCTTGCTCATCTGCGTTGGGAAACCAGATCCAAACAACTTCCCTGAGGTTCACGTTTTTACTGGCGGTTGCCACGCTTTTTTATCCCCCTCAGAGTCCCAGTCTTCCCTGAGTAACGGCAAAGTGACCAGGTAACAAAAATCCCGGTCCCGCTTTTTTTCAATTTCTTGTCGTTTATCTGAGATCATCAGTTGCTTGAGCAATAGGTGACTTTTTTCGGGAATGATAAATATCGTCCAGTCTTCCCTTGCAGGCATAGCAATGATCTCTTTTGGTGCATATTCGCGGATGGTACGACCATTAATCTTGAGCGCATAAATCGCTTTCTGGCGTTCTCGCCAGGTCAAACGTCCATACTTCTTGACGACCACGTCCACGAGGTCAAAGGCCCAAGGATTATTAAAGGCGTAGCTCTCAATCCATCCCAAGATTGGGGCTGCACCTGGGTCAATGGCGAGATATTCCGTGTCGCAGGAATGGCCGGGTTTTAGCTCCACGCGGCCAACCTGCTCGCTAGCAAATTCCCTGCGGAGGTCATACACGTGTTGGGCTACGGGCCCTTTATCACCCCTAAAAAACTGGGCACGAAAGAGAAATTTTTTTTGGAAATATGCCTCGGCCTTCACGAAAAAGACCATCTTCATACTCTCGATGGTGGTGAGCTTCTGGTCCGGCATTTTTACGAGTAGGTAGAGAAACAGTATCTTATCCTCAATGGCTACAGGCTCATTATAATTTGGTTCCACGATCATAAATCCTCCACCATAAAAAGTCCGAGAGTTCGAAGCTCAAGAACTTCCATCAACTTGCGCAATTTACCCTTGTCGCTGGTGTTATAAAAGGGAATCCCCCTTCTTCCGAGTGGTTCAAATGGGTAGCAGGTGTGCATGAAAGAATCACAACCGACTTTCATCTCCATGGGACTTATGTATGAATGGCGAGACCTTCGGGTAGGCCTGCCGCCGTTCCCGGAATACCGCCACCGCGAGGGGGAGCGTGGCCCCGTTTTTGGGTTTCCCCGGCCCAGTTTTTTTCCAGGCCATTCTCCAGGACGGTAAAATACTTAGCGCATTTGTGGTTCTGGATCGAAGCACAGGGGGATCCAAGGTGAGGTGAAATTCATTGTCTAATAGGCGGAAGAAATAGGCCGGGGTCTCCAAGTCATCGCGGCTCTGCGCCGTGCGGCCCTTGAAACACTGCTGCATTTAGAGCGTCTCCTTAAATGCGTGCACCATACGGGCATCCACCTGGCCAAGTTCTTTTTCTTCCGGTTCCCGCCAATCTTCATTTAGGAGGCGGTCCCGAACCCGCTCGAGGGCCACAGACTCACAATGCCGGACCGCCTCCTAGCATCATCGCTCAAACCGTTGTAGATTGTTATTCGGACCCGGGTTCAGCAAAACGATGGCGCGGCCAATTTCGGCATCATAATCGCAGACATCCTCCACGGACATCCTGCCACAGGTAGCGCGGGCCAGCACGACCACCGATTGCAATTGATGATTACCGTCATAAATCTCTGTAGTCT
>MBAA01000040.1:8962-11963 GCA_001940655.1 Promethearchaeota archaeon CR_4 | reverse complement strand
ACAAAAAGAAGTAGTGGCCAAAAAAGGCGGGACAGACGGGACACGCGAACGGGTGACCTGGAGGTGGCGGGGCGCTAGGGAGCGAAATGACGCAAAGCGATCACGAAACCAGGTTGTTTTGAGATGCGCTTGCCTGGCGTGTTCCATAGGTGAATAGGGTTTCTGTCCCGTCTTTTCTAGAAATGATGGGACAAACAAGGGACAAGCGAGGAAATGGCGGGACAAACGTTCGTGCTCAGCGATTTGCATCAAGGGGCAGATTCTTCTCCATTTCTGTGTGTAATTTTGACGTGACCAGTAGTGCATCTACATCAAAGGGGAGCGGGCGGCCAGGTTCAGCAATGCCTTGATAGACATACTCACGATCTCGTTCATCCACGCTCTCCTTGAGACGGATTCGCTTGTTCTCAATTCCCTGGTTAGCAAGCACGCTGGTAAAATGCTTTTGGGAAGAAGGCACTTGCCCTTGGTCTTTGCACCACTTCACAAAACAGGCGTACAACTCGGACGTGTTCACCTGCAAATCGGGATGACGGGCGCATTTCATATAGAATTGAAGCGCATTGTCTGAATGACCGGCCCAAAGGTCCTGGGCAGCCTTCACATCGGTAATTGCCAACTCGTGGATGTCTGGCAAGAGACTCACCCAGTACGCCAAGATGCCTTCTATTTCACCCTTGAGTTTCTCCAAGATGTGGCGGTCTGCAACATGGTGCTTGGTGGGGTCAAAGTCCGGGTCTCGTGGATCTTTGAAGACTTGAGTGAAAAGTACGAACATGAAGCGGCGATAAAACGCTTGGGTCGCTTGGAAGGGCGGCAAGGGAAGGCGATTGCAAGCATAAATATGGTGCGTGGTGTTATGCCACTTAGTAGGAGACTTGTAGAGGTCTCGTCCGCTTAAGGTCTCGTCTGTGATGCCTGATTTGACTGGCCCTTCGTCTTTGATGGCGGCCTCGGGGAGGTCAGCTACCACGTTTAATAAGGCCCCCCGGAGCGAGACTGCCCAAACCGGATCATCCAATTTTTGCAAAGGCACTTGGCGCGCAAGGTTCCCAAAGATATATAGGAGCAACTCGATGAGGGTGGTTTTTCCGTTGTTTCCAATCCCCCACCAGATCTGGGCCTTTTGCAAGGCAATAGAACTGGTCATCGAGTAGGCGCAAAATAACTCAACTGCCCGGCGATCCTTCGAGAGGGGGAGAATCTCTTCCATAAATTTATGGTAAATGGGGCACTTGGCTTCAGGTTTGTAGTCCCAGGAAAATCCAAAGGTCAAGAGGTGGTCGGGGTCGGCCTTGCCGAGGTGCTTTTCTGAGATGGAATAGTGTCCATTTGCGAACGCGATCAGGTCTGGGTAGTTGTTCAATTTGGTACCATCGTTATCGTGGATATTAGTTCGCGCCCGGAGAACCTCAATCACGCTCTTAGCGGCAGCAGGGGAATAGTCATTTAACCGCAGGAAGCGGTACACCTGTTCCACAAGGACGGGAATGTAGGATTCCGCTGTCGGGTCGTAACAACTGGATGTAATATTCCACGCAAAAACCGAATCAGTTGCAATCAGTTGGTTATCTTGCGTGATGAGATCCGCGAGGATAGAGGGAAAGAACTTAATTCCCTTCCTAATTATAATTACATCTTCTAGCGCGTTCTCTAAACTTGCGCCTGCGATGGTCAGGAACCCGCTATTGAAATTGGGCACGGCCTCCTTTAATGCGGCAATCACGGGTCTTGGAACTCCTGGCGTGGGAGATGTGGTGGGCGCGGGATTCGCGGGGGGTTGCTGTTGTTGAGCTTGTTGCTTCTGTTTTTGCTTCTCCTTCTGCTTCTCTTTGGCCTTCTGCTTCTTTTCCCGCTCCTTGCGGAGCTTGTCCCCGAAGATCTTCTCGATGAAATCTTTCACGAGGGATACCGGGCATTCGTTGACAGTAGTAGGAGTGCCCGGAACGTGGTTGCCGGTCATCACGAATGTTCGGGAAAACGAGTAGATCTCTACCCCGATGTGATCATCCTTGAGGCCCCGCATCTTGAGCAGGTCTAAAGAGGACTTGCCAATGACATGCACGCCCTTCCCGGACGTGGAAAACTCGGTGTAGGTGTTAAAGGTTTTGACCCATTTTTCTACTTCTGGGTCAACAATTACACCACCTTTGGCCTTATAGTCGAAGTCAATGCCAAAATATCCAGTGTTCGAGAAGCAGAACTCGAGTCCCTTAAATTCATCCTCGTGCGCATCCAAAAACGTCAGTGCAGTATTAAAATTCACCCAGTCGTTAGTGTGATCCAAGCTATCGGCAGCAGACCGCTTCCCAGATTTGGCAGAATAGGGTATTTTATCCAAATGTCTCTTGCCATGAGCATTGGTGCGTTCTTCGGGCCGCCACAATAACCATTGCGGAATGTCCTTGATCGCGGCAGGGATATTGTTGAACGACATAACCCCACTTCCTTACGACTCCCAGGTGACTGTTACCGGTCGTTGTACCGGAACGTGTTCATGTTGCTCCAGGCAGGCAGCAGTGCAGACCACGGGAATCCCCAAGAGGCGGATGTAGGCATAGTTCTCCGCCGGGACGTGGCACGGGGTCCCGCAATATTTACAGGGGATCGTGGTGGGCTCTGGATCCGTGTAAAAAACCTTCCGGTAGAGAACCTTGCCCAAGTTCTCCGGAGCAATGCGATAGAGGTGCTTGTTGTGGGGCATCAAGGGTCGCCTCCGTCCTGGTATGCCGGGGCACTGGCCTTGAGTCGCTTTCCCGAGAGGGTACAAAAGTTTCGCCCGGCCGAGCCCGTGAAATGGGGACACGTCCTGCAGGCCTTCTTTGCAGGGGCGGATTCATACAGCACTTTAGACATCTAGCACATCCTCTCCTTGAGTCGTAGGAGGTATCCCATCGCAACGAGTTTAATTACATAGGCGGTGAGGTTGTTGCTGACATCCACAATATAAACAGACGGGGTATATTTTACCACGAGACCGGCCAGTTCGACAATCGGAGGC
>MBAA01000040.1:7810-8853 GCA_001940655.1 Promethearchaeota archaeon CR_4 | reverse complement strand
TCCGAGCAGGGGTGGTGCCCTGCTTCCCGGTCTCTTTTTTGCTTATGTTTTACCACCCTCCGATGGTTTGAAACCCAATTTCTTGAGCGCGTTGAGCAGCGCGTCAATTTCCTCGAGGCGTTTGTGCATCGCGGCAATATCCTCCCAGGTTGCCTCGTTTTTAGAGATAGTTTGCATTTAATTTCCGCCCTCCTCGTTCTTGGGGGGAGTCACGCATTCTGTTGCCTGTCTTCCCTCGATTTTTTGTTGTAACGTGCAGAGTGCATCCTGCAACACGCGAGACAACGAGATTTTGTACTCGCGCGCAAAAGCTGCTTGTTCAGAAGTTATTGAGACATTTTTCGTTACTGACAATTTTCAACATCTCAGTTATATTATACCAAATGTTTATGAGGTAAGACCGTTATTGTTATCCGTGAGAACGATTGTTCTCTCCATAATTTGAGTTGATAAAATGCCTCGCAAACAACGTTCTCATCCTGACCACCGCGTTCGATTAGACCTACAGGTAGAATTTTATGATTTTGTTGCAAAAGCGGGTACTGTTGGTGTCTCCGGAACCGCCCTTAATGCCGCTATGCGAGAAAAACACCCGCATTGGATTATCAGATATTATAGAACAGTTTTATTGAACAGGGACTACATCTATAAGGATAAAAATTCAGGATTCTATGTTGCCAATTCCCAAAAGCACCCAGATCCCGAGCGGCAGAAAGTCAAGGATCAAGAAAGGCGGGATGCTACCCTGCAGTTTCTTCAAGAACACAAGGAAGATTTACCGCCAGAACTAAGACAAGTATTGTCTCAGGTACAAGACCGGGAGACTCAAGTTCAGAAACAAATACAAGAAGCACTTACAGCATTTACCAAGGCCCAGCAAGAGCTACAGAAGATTGCTGCGCTGGAGGCGGAGAATACTGCATTAAGATCCCAAGTTCAGGATATTCTCAGCGACCCTCACGTTCAGGCGAACCTACAACTGAGAAAGAATGGCTTGATACCAGGCATTTATAACAGGCTTAAATCGCTAAAAATTCCAGAGA
>MBAA01000040.1:4757-7796 GCA_001940655.1 Promethearchaeota archaeon CR_4 | reverse complement strand
CATAAACTGAGCGAGGACGAGATACAATTTAACCGAAAACGGGCTTGGACGAATGCGGAAATCGAATACCACGGGATCTCGCCATGGTGGAGAAAGAAGTTGGAAAAATAGAGGATTTATATCTATCAATATTAGTTATGTATTGAGTATGCAAAGGGTAAGGCATTCGCCCGAAAAAAGATGTGTTTCACGTAATCTTATAACCCCTAGAAGTATCTTAGAAGAACATCTGGAGAACATTTCTACAAAATAGGCTTTCAGCTAACAAAAACCTCACTTTTTTGCCTAAGTAACCCCATTCATACAATTCTTTGTGATTTTATTATTGCTAGAAAAAACTCCCACGAATTGATGATAATCTAATTATTTAAGAAAAATACACATACATACACATAAATTATATTTTTTCTTTCTATTTTTTATGGCTCATAAAACGATAACAATTTCCCAAGAAGCTTATAACGCCTTGAAGAATATGAAGGAGGAGCACGAATCGTTTACAGACGTGATTTTGCGAGTTGCGGGAAAGAGAAATCGGGCCGAAAAGATATTAGAATGGATAAAATCTTCAAAAAAGAATACAGACTTAGCGGATGCTGTGGAGTCGATCTACAAACAAAGGAATGTGACGCAGCTCCGATATTAGGTGTATCAGATGATCCTTGACACAGATTTCTTAATTCCATTACTACGAAAAGATCCCACAGCTGTGGCATTTCTACAAGCTCTAGTTGAAGAGGAGCAATCAATATTCGTAACCCACGTCAATTTATGGGAATTATACCAGGGAGTATTCAGATCTAAGAAAATGGAGCAAAATCTAAGCGATCTGGAGGATCTGATTCAAAATTATGAAGTATTACCCTTCACCCAAAATACTGACAAAAGATTTGGACAACTTATTGTCAAATTAGACGCAGTAGGTACCCCAATTGGGGTATTGGATACCCTAATTGCGAGTGTTGCCCTAGAAAATGACATGGTTCTTGTCACTCGCAATGTTGACCATTTCACGAACACGGGAGTTCAAATAAAGTCATGGTGAAGGAAGATCTCTAGTTTGAACATTTCTTACATAACAAAATCAAGTTATCGCTTGTTTTCAAGTCAAACACGGAGAATTTAAAGTCCTGAAATGCATTCAATACTTTGAAATGAGACATCTCCAAGAGTGTGGTTATTTTTTTAAATCCGAGGGGAAAATATTCGGTTGCATAAACCTCGAACGTGTTATTCGAACAATCAACATATATCACGTTGAAGACAATCTTAGCTGAAAAGTAATCAAGGACGTAAATGAAACCCCGCGAACCTTTAAATGACAGGGGCATAAAGCGTGGTCGTTCCACGAGCATTTTATCGTAATTCCTAAGTTCTAAGACCAATAATCCCCTATCAGTTAAGACCAAATTCATCTCAGATAGTGCCGATAATAAGTCACTCTCTACTTGGAGATGGGGCAATGAATTCCCCACGCAAACCACCGCGTCAAACTTTTTTTGGAAAACTGACGTAAGTTTATTGAAGCTTGAAATTGCTAGATCGAGGTTCAATCCCTCTTTGCTCCCATTTTCTTTCGCTATTGCGATCATAGCGGGCGATTGATCCGATCCGTAGGCATCATAACCAAATTGCTTAAACATGATCAGATGATGACCTGTCCCACACGCAGAATCCAGAATCCTTTTTACCTGGTTTTCCTTGAAAATTCTTTGCCAGAAATTTCCTTCCCTTTTCATTCGATCAGTGAAATTTACCAATGAATCATAGCGTTTTGCGAAATTTTCGTAGAATTCCAAGAAAATGCTCCCTCGCATCAAGAAATTTACTTTAACTGTTTAGTATTAAATATAATATCATTCTACTCAAAATATTCGCTTTCGTTCAGGAAGAATAACAAAAACGGATTATTTTATCCAAACCGTCTTACATTTGGGAATTTGGGTAAAATGAGGGTCATCGGTACATACCCGAAGGTTCATTTGAAGAGCGGTTGCAGCAATCATTGAATCTGCCAGTGGAATTTGATGTCCTACGCTAAATCCGGCAGATTTTATGGCAATATCCGTATCCAAATCATGAATCTTATACATTGCGAGCATCTGATTTTTAATAATATTCGCAAACACGATACCTTTTTGGGAGATGACCTGCTGCATAACTTCGTGAAGAGTAATAACTGAGATGTGGCGTTCGGGACAATTCCTTTCCATCTCCCGTAATTTTGCCAGATCAATTTCCTTAGTACAGGTGAAAATCTCCAAAAAAAATCGAGTATCAAAGAAGAGCGGGCTAGTCATTGTTATCTTGATCCCTCAGTTCATCCAGTGCCTTTTTAGCTTGTGTGGGCGTCAAGTCGTCAGCTAAACATCCAGCAAAATCAAAAATCGACTGTTGCGGTGGTTCATTTCTAGGGTTTTCTGCCTCCTTTAGGTCTTCATTGACATAGCTCTCAATGGCGAGGATTGCCTCGGAGTTAATTGAACGGCGATTTTTCCGTGCCTTCTCCGTAAGTTTATCCTTCAGATCTGAGGGAACCCGAAGGTGGAGAATGTTAGGTTTCTCGGTCACTTTCAATCATTTATTTCAGTGTGATCTTAAATAAAAGCATTTTGGTATCGATTTGCTCTTATATGATACACATATCGCGATTTTTTTTAAGAAAATCAAAACAAAATATTATTTGTTGTAATAATTTCTTATAAATTATAAGATTCATTATATTCCAGTGAAACAAGGTGAAATATTTGTCAGAAAAGACTAAAATTGTCCACGCGGAATTAAAAGGAAACCTGGCCACGCGTTTTGACATCATCAAGGAAAAATTAGGCATTCAAAATGATGCGGAAGTCGTCCGATTTCTAGTGCAACAATATTACCGGACTCATCTCGAACCTGAAGAAATGCTCGCCAAGGAGGAAGTGAAAGGTGATCGGGAAAAGATCAAACAATTTATGCAGAAATATGGGGAGGAGTGGCGCAAGCTTGGTGAAGACTCGTGACGTGGATTCCTACCATTGAATACATCCTTGCTCTTTT
>MBAA01000040.1:1347-4723 GCA_001940655.1 Promethearchaeota archaeon CR_4 | reverse complement strand
CGAGTAGGGTTGGCAGGCACCCTGGATAAGGTGCGTTGGGGTATCCCTTTCCAAGCCGTTCCGACCACTTGGGATCAGGTCACAATTCTCTTCACGGAGATCGTGCAAAATCATTATTTTTTCGATGGAAACAAGCGGATCGGGTCGCTAGCTGCGTACATGTTTCTCGCAAAAAATGGATTGGAGTTCTCCCCACCAATAGGAGAAATCTTTTCCGTTACCATGGCAGTCGCTCAAGGACAAAAAAAATTCAACGAAATTCGTAAATGGTTTGAAAAAAACACCCGTAAAATGCAATAAATCTCAATCATCAATCATCCGGCGGTGCCCTTGGGGGCAGGTGCCATACGTACAATCATAGAATCCATCGTCATATTCCTCCGCAGCATTGTAGTGGTTCCGGCAATATATTTTGTCGCATTCGGGGCAGTAAGCGTCCAAACCTTCGTACACAAAAAGGTCTTTGAACATCTGATGGAGTCCCTTGAGGTCGCCAACCGCCAGGAGGGCAAATATATCCGGCGCTTTCTGCAAGTCATACCCCGTGGAATGGGTGATACCCTCGTAGACCAATTTTTCCTCCTTGTCGTAGGTCGGCACCCCGATGCGGATCACGATGCTCACCTTACTGCACACGGCACAGGGAAGGTGGTATTCCATGTCGTTTACCTTGATCACGGGGGTAGGAGGTGGTGTAAATTCTCGCACATCTAGAAACGGCGCTAATTCCCGCAAGATTCCTCGCTGGCACGCCTCGAAGGTCTGCTTCAATTCTCGTTCGAGCCGGGGTCCATCGGTGTCCTTCAAAATCCTCAATTCACTTGCGGATTGCTTGACGCCATTTAACGCCGCGTCCAGAAAACCTTTCCCGGAAGTCGCCAAATCCTCACAGTCTCGGGATTCCTCACGGAAACAGGCGTCTAGCACCTGCCAAGCGGCGACCACGTTGTAATACGCTTCTTTCACGTCCCCGATCCACAGCTTCCGCGTGCCCGCGTCCAATTCGGGATGGGTGGTGAGATAAGCCACGATCTCGTCCTTGAGCGCTTCAAACAGCTGGATGTCAATCCGGATCGCCCAAATACGACCAGAAGCTTCGGATTTTCCTGATATTGCAGGTTTTTCCATGGGAGTTCCAATTTTTCGTGACATTTGGTCGATACCTTAGGTGTTTGGTAGAAAATCTGCACATAAATAGGTATCGAGGGACTTTGCGAGGAGGGAGAGCATAATTCCTTCGCGCCGAGAAATGTAACTGCCCTGATCCTCGAGGAGGGTAGTACCAAAGTAAGCATTAAGGAGGGAAGTTTGGGGTAACGCGAGAACTTTAGTCAGGAGGCGGAGTCCGCCCAAGTGGAGGTAAATACCCACGTCATTGACAATAAGCACTTTAGTAGGATGCAGGAGGTAATAGGAGAGTTGTTTTTCCGTGATAATGAAATTAACGCAACAAGCTTTCAGGACGTCTTGGGCGGATCTCGCAAAAAATCGGGGGGCGAGAATCTTGGGAAAGGTATGGATGCCTGGCGCGGATGAATCCCGTTCCAACCAGTGAACGGAATTCAGGAGGTTTGCCTGAGACGCCGAAAGATTGTTTGATTCTCGGAAAAATTCCCCTAAAGTCCCCGCTATCGCAGAATTCTGTCTTTTTATCCTAGGAGGGGCGAAATCTAGGACAGAGATATCAGTCGGTTCACAATTCTTCCGCTCGAGGATATGGCACAGAAAATGGAAGGTAAAGTGGGTCTTGCCCGAGTTCGTTTCTCCCAGTAAGAGTGATTTTCTCCCCACGAGATCTTCAAGGTGAGGTGGACTTTTTTTGAAGGTAAGAATTAGTGGGTTCAGGGGTTTCAGGGGATTCACATGATCTCATCGTTTTAAGGGGTAAAAAAGTTGCAGACACTCCCGTTTGATCCAATATTTTGAGGATCACCCACCCAAAAGCACAACCTGGAATGCAAGAGAGGGCAAAGAGCCACCAGTAGGTTCCAAAAGCTGCAGGGATTATGAATTGAGCGATTGTGGCTCCGATGAAGACCGTGCCGAGTGGTTCTGCAAAAGCCGCGAGATTAACCTTTTGTGGACGAACCCGGAGTAAAATTTCCCGAGCTAATCCAACGATTATTGCTCCGCTCATGCCTCCAGGGAATGCCAGGATGGATCCGATTCCTGTGGCAAAGCGGATAATTGCAATAGAAGTCGCGATACCGAGAGCATACCATGGTCCTAATAAAACTCCCGCGATGGCGTTAATGAAGTGTGCGAACGGGTTGATTTTTGCATTAAAAATAAGGACATAAGCAAAGGGATTCAAGTAACTTAAGACAACCCCTACTGCTGCCAGAATCGCACCCGTAGCAAGCTTCACATTTATTGGGGCTAGGGTACGTGTTTTAAACAAAATCAACCACCTGACAATATCAATTCCCGCATAAACTCTTGGCAGGAAGAAGCTATGTTCATTAAAAAAAGAGCGCCTGATTATAAAAATAATGAAAAACGCGAAAGATTCCAAAATATGTGGGAGAATTAACGCGTAATTGCATTACTTATTTTCAAATCTTGGTCGAAAGGTTTTCCTCAAATTTCTCTGCTTTGTCAAGTTCGCCATTAACTAGATGACTCAACCGAGAAATACCTTAAACGTCATTTTGGGAAAGAAGGGAAATAAATTGTTATGTAATGCTGTTTGGTTTAATAGCCGACACGGTAATGTCGAGCACCGCATTCGAATATTGTTCGATTAACTCGCGGGGCACGCCTTTGGTGAATTCTTTGCCCAATAGAAACTCAACTGGGACGGAGACTTCTTTTTGCACCACAACATCCTGGAGACCTGCTTGTTTCATAACCTCTAGGTATTGGTTCTTCAGGCTAGCACCTGCTACGCAATTAGCGTACATTGCGACTGATTCCCTGATATTCTCGGGCAATTCTCTGGTGAGAACGAGATCTGAGATTATCACGCGACCCCCCGGTTTCAACACCCTATGAACGTCTCGAAATACCTGAGCCTTGTTGGGTACAAGGTTGACCACGCAATTCGAAATGACAAGGTCTACCGAATTATCTGCGGCGGGTAAATGCTCAATTTCACCCAATCGAAACTCGACGTTCTCATAGTGCCCCTTATGGGCATTTTTTCTGGCCTTCTCGATCATTTCTGGGGTCATGTCAACCCCAATCACTTTACCCGTGGATCCTACCTTCTTGGCGGCAAGGAAACAATCGAATCCCCCGCCGGAGCCCAAGTCAAGTACTACATCTCCATCGCGGACGGACGCTAATCCTAAGGGATTCCCACATCCAAGACCCAGATTCGATCCTTCAGGAACTGCCTGAATATCCTCGACAGAGTACCCTATCGCTTGACCCT
>MBAA01000040.1:0-1308 GCA_001940655.1 Promethearchaeota archaeon CR_4 | reverse complement strand
ATAAGGATTATGGTTAGTTAGGCTCCTAACCATCCTGAAATATATCTCTAAAAAATTGAGGTTTATGGGATGACATTGAAGAACTTGAACAATAAATTTCTCAATTGGCCTAATTCGGTTGCGCCCATCCCATTACAACAGGTGCCGAATATCGTTTCCATGGGGGGTACGGAATTTTGCAACGCCTTCCCTTCAGGTGTAAGCTTGATAAATTGACTGCGCCGGTCGTCCGGGTTAGGTTCGCGGTAGACGAGTCCTTTCCTTTCTAACGTGTCGATGATGCCCGTGATCGTGGATCGGGTGCAACAACACGCGGAGGCAATGTCCTTAAAGGGAATTCCGTCTCCTTTCCATAAAATTTGGAGTATGAAATATTGTGGGGGGGTTATGTTCACGGTCTGGACGAGTTGGTTCTGGAGGCGGTCAAGTTTCTTCCCAATCTTGTTGATCAACTGAAGGACGTCCATGATCGCACTGGATTCATCGGAATTAAATTCGCATGTACTCGTTTTGACCATATGCACTACCCAGTTAATTCGGGTATTAATCATTTTTACCTCTTGCTGCCGCATCGAGTCAATTTTAATAACAACAAACATACGATACAGTCTGTGTCGAGGGAACATTATCGAATAAAGAGTTCTGGATATTAGTAGTATTTACCTGAACCCCTTGTTAATGAATCAAATGTTCTCTGGTAGAAAGCACGGGGAAAATATTTTAAGGAAAATGCGATTCTTTCCCATATATCCCGAGTCTCATTTTAATTCCAAGCTATTTATGGTGAACCCGAAATGTATTCCGAGAAACTCATGGATCACTTCCGCAATCCTCGCAATGGGCGGGAGATGACGGACGCAGACGCCATCGGGACGAAGGGTAATCCAGCAGATGGCGACACCACGAATATCTACATCAAGGTGCGGGAAAATAGAATCGTGGATATATCCTTCCAGACATACGGATGCGCGGCAGCAATTGCTACCAGTAGTATGTTGACTGAGATGGCGCAGGGAAAAACATTGGAAGAAGCAGAGAAAATCAGTCGCCAAGATGTCGCCGATTCTCTCGGGGGTTTACCTCCGCGCAAGATGGAGTGTTCGAATATTGCTCCTGATGCCCTTAGAGACGCTATCAAAAAATATCGGAACAAAAAATAACCGATGATGCGGGATATTTTTATCTAACATCGTGGATTGAGGCACTTAGAACTGTTTATGTCCCTCCCCGAAAGTCCCGATTACGTCAGGATAAGTTTAGCTGCAGCAATGACCTTAGGTTTCGAGCAAGGCACGTTTTTCCGGGGCG
>MBAA01000006.1:46637-46950 GCA_001940655.1 Promethearchaeota archaeon CR_4 | reverse complement strand
TGAACTCATTTTTCACGTATCGGAGAATTAAGCTTGTTTTTCCGACCTCACTGTCCCCAAGAAGCGTCACTTTCGTCCTCAATTCCATCATATATCCCCCTTTTCTTTCAGTCTTGGAACCCAGCGAGTGAGCAGGCCTTCCCGGGTGAGGCGCAAAAACCAATCTGCGAGATGGGAAAAACCTAGTAATTTATCCTCTTTCGCATCTTCTATCCAGATGCCGGACTCGTACACGGGCATTGCGCCAAATTCGGACGCTGGTATGAATAAAAATGATTTTTCATTGAGATACAGCCCGAAGGGCATGAGTTTT
>MBAA01000006.1:45418-46612 GCA_001940655.1 Promethearchaeota archaeon CR_4 | reverse complement strand
CTTGGTTATGTAAACTGTTCAAGTGACGGAATAATCTATCTGGAATTTCCATAGTCGAGATCGGGAGCACAACTTGCACGTTAGTCTTTTTCCCTGAAAATTTGGGTAGGATTTGGAGGATAGTCTTAAGGATCCATGGGGATTCAACATCTATAAGCAAGTCTGGAGTGATGATGAGACTCAATTTTACCTCTGTATTCTCAATGATAGATTTGATGATGTTTTTAATTTTGCTGTTCCCCTCTACATTCCAATATTTCTCATGGGGCATAACTGGGACGTTAAAACGGATCTTAAGTGATTCAAGAAGCGTATGAGCGATCTTGATCTTTTCCTCCAATTTTCGCTTAATATCCCCGAACACGATGGTAGGATCTTCAGCCCAGTATTTTGGACGACTTTTCACGCTCTCTTGCCCGATAAAATGCTGAGTCGTAAGTCTTTTGAGGGAATCATAGACCCGGGATCGGTCGACACTGCATCGCGTTGCGAGGTCTGCTGGTGTGCACTGCCCATATTGCACAAGTGCCAAGTAGATCCGTGCATCGTTAAGGGTAAACCCAATCTCTTGCAAATTATCAATAATTTGGTCGTCTGAATTCTCGCTTTTCACAACGATCTCACTTTTCACAACTTAATCATACCTCCTAGGTTTATATTAAATTTGTTTGACGATATTTCAAATTTTGAAAATTCTAAATCTTAACAATCTTGGCACGACTTTTTTTGGGGCGGTTAAATTCTCACCAAATACATTTGGAATCGTTTTACTATATGGTGTGAGGTTCTTTTGGTGGCGCTAACTCGATCCTCGCCCTTCAAATTCTTCTCTGGCGGGACCGATTTCGTCCATCAAGCATCTTATCAAACTTATGGACCCCATCTTGATCGCGGTCGTATGTCACTGATCTCAACTTAGACCTTTTTGTCGCACCACTTAGGTGTTTTACCTTTACCAAGGCTCGGTGACATCTTGAAACGATCGCCTGAATTCAGGCGAAAGGTTTATAAAAGAGAAGGGAGAATGTTAAGTATAGTCCAGACAGTATCTCGGACTAGATAAAAAACAGCGGAAGGAAACCAATATGGCAGCTAAAAAGGGACCAAAGGCATTCATCGCCAAAGCACCAATCCGGCGCTTGATGAAGGCCGAAGGCGCTGGCCTTGTGGCCGAAGAAGCGGTTAAGATTTTGA
>MBAA01000006.1:40885-45389 GCA_001940655.1 Promethearchaeota archaeon CR_4 | reverse complement strand
AGCGTAATCAATTTGCATTGGAACAGTACGCGTTTTCGCAATGATGTCCAGGAAACCCAATTCAGTAGCGAAGCGTGGGACTACGTGAACGTGTAAATGCCTAATACTTTGTCCAGAATACTCTCCATCGTTAATTCCAATATTACACCCCACGCAGTTAAACGCTGATTCCTGGGCTCTCTCGACTTTTTGGACGACCGCGAAAATTTTGGTCACGATCTCCATTGGTAATGCGTCAAATCGCTCAAAGTGGGTTTTGGGAAGCACCATCGCGTGACCCGGGTTATATGGGTAGAGGTTCAACATTATTATGCACTGCTTATCTTCCCATACTACATGTCGGGGAATTTCCGGATTACCCTTAATGATTTCGCAGAGAATGCAATCCACTTTAGGTTTTGTGTCCCCCCGGACATATCCCAACTTTCCCTGGGCGAGGATGGACTTCGGGAATAGATTTTCATCTTTCAGTGGATCACCCAAGCAGAAACCTCCTACATGTACAATGATGACCGAGGTCCTGTCCGGGAGGACTCGTTTGGCGAGGAACTCCCTGCGAGGATGTTTTCTGCTAGAATCTGGTCAATATACAGCGAAGTATTGAACACTTTTCGCAAGGAGGTGAAAAATGCATTTTTCGTGAGACCATCAAAATGTAATTGGTCTATGATAGCCCATCGCAAATTTGGAATATCAAGGTTATATAGTAGGTTTTGCTGGTAAACGAATTTCTTCAACTTGGAGTAAAATTTTACCTGTTTCTCGGGTGGCGATTCCTTCATAATCGTAGCGTGCTCTGGGTTCATTTGCGTACCAAGCTGGAATACGAGGAAGTCCTTATCTTTAGGACACACAAGTGCAATCCCTTTTTGAAACGGGGCGCTTGGGGGAAATTTCAGTTCGAACCCAAATTCAAGTTCCTCCTTTGGGGGGATTTTTTTCGACATAATTCCTTCCTCAATAGCCCAATCTTTGACTAATTCAGCTACGTCTCGAGCGGTTTTTGACATGCAAACTCCTCAAAAAAAGTGGAGTGACGTAAAGTATTTAGTATTTGCCACGAGGGCGGGGTTGTGGCGCCACGCCCGAATTGAGGATAGTTTCAACACCTTTTTCGAGTTCTTCACTTGGAGTGCAATACAGAACATCCATAGTCTCTGGATCAATATAGAGATACCCAACTATCCCATATCCCATAAGTTGATTTTTAGCCCCTACAAAAGTATGATCTAGCCCCATCCTGATAACTTGCTTGCCATTGTTCAATTCCACGAGGGCCGGTTGACAGGGTGTATATCCAAACCCGATGTTGTTTGCCACGAAATTTGCTAATGCGTAATCAATTTCATCTGAAATTTCTCCTTGTTCCTCGATGATTTTTTTCACAACCGGTTCCATTGAGGTGACCTCAATCCACTTGTCTATACATATGTTAAAAAACTTAGCGCGTTTGGATGCCATCGAAGATGCCGCTGATTCAACAGGGCTGACTTTAAGTTGTTGTCATACACTAATCTTGATTTGGATTTTAACATCCTGCCCTATATTATTTTTGATGCTTATTTGCACTGATTCTCGCATTTCTTTCAGTTTCTGAACCGCTTGGTCATATTCATCTTTGGTTCTTCCAATTTCACCATCCAAATGCTGTAGCTCAGATATGAGACGGGCAATATTGTCCTTGAGTTCATCGACTTTTGCGAGCAAACCTCTTTTTTCAACTTGTGATTGTAATTCTTTGATGTTTGTATTTAATTCCAAGATCTGGCGGATATTTTCTTTCAGGATCCTTTTTTCTATGATTTGTTGGATATTCTCGAGGATACGATCCTTCGTTTCACTCTTCAGTTCCAATCGCCCCCCTTCTATCGAGGCACGGAGCTGGACCAACATTTCAATTAACTGGGGCGTGTTTTCCCCTTGCGCAACTATGACTCCAACAGGATCTTTCAAGAAATCTTTCAAGTGATTCTCAGTCACGCCTCGCATAAGTTGGGAATCCTTGACCATGAGAACCCTTGCTTTCTGTAACCCCTTTTTGAATTTCAGTTGCAGGTCTAGGTTTGCTCGTTCTTGAAAAACCTTATTGCGAAGATTTGTATATTGCGTCAGGATCTCGTCATGTTCTGTATCGATTAACTCTTTCTCTTGGTGGGTCGATTTCTCTTCCAATTTGTGCTTTTGTTCGTTCAAATCGCTCAATTTTGCCCGTGTGCGCTCTATCTTGTCGATGATTTGTGAAAAATTTTGCATCTTATCGATAACACTTTCTGCTTCCTGAGCTTCGGTATATTTCTTGCGGAGAGTGTCGTCAAGTTTGCGGATTTCCTCCCCTAATTTGCGGGACCCGAAATCAATTTCCTTAATTTGTTCCTTAAAGAGGTTTATCAAGCGGGGTATGTGAGTGCGGCCAATTTCGTTCATTGCCACAAAAAGTTTTTGGATGTTGTCGATGACCTTTTTAAGCTCTCGGTAATTAATTTCCTCGGGCATGTGAATTTTGTCAAATTCTTCCGAATATTTTGCGAGAAATCGCTCGAGACTCTTTTCCGTGCGCGGATCTTTGATTTCTACTTTTGCTTCCTGGATACGCTTGAGGGATTCCCGCATCTGGGCAAGTTGTAAAATAGTTTTTTCGAGTAATTTTCGGATTCCCTGACGTAGTTTACTAAATTTTGCTTCCAACTGCGATTTATACCAAGATTCCAGTTCTTCTAGCGGGATTTGTTCCAACGATCTTCCCTCAATCGTGGTGGATGCGTTTTGGGAGCAAAGCGCGTTTTAAATTGGTTTCGACAACGTCCGGTTGTTCTCCAACACGGTCGATAATTGCCATCACCAAGATTTTCCCCATCCGTCCCTTTAGATTATATTTCACCATAAGGTTTTGCACGAGAGCGTCTTTTTTCGTCAATGGCTTGGGAGGGTCCGAGGTCTTTGTTGGGGTTTCAGTGCTCATTTTATGTCCCTTGGTACTGGCGATGTGTTCTTTTCGCTCAGTCTTCCATCATTATAAACAATTTGCACATTTTAAACATTCTATACTAACGATGTGGAAGCGAATGCACCAGTAATGAAAACGATGAATGATCGAGGTGCGACGTTTTTTAGCAAGGATATGTCAATTTTCGAGATAAAAGCTCTAAAATCTTTCGTCTTTCTAACCAATAACGCTAAAATTAAATGCAAAGCCCAAGAAATTTGAAATGATAACAACATCGCATAAACAGGTGATGTCAAAAAGGCGAAGAGAAATGACAGAAATACGCATTGGCAAAAACGACGACGGTAACGCAGCGAAGGAAATACGCATTGGAGTCTACGTGTGCAGGTGAGGCGTGAACATCGGCGCGGTGGTAGATGTTGACGCGGTACGGGATTTTGCGGAAACTTTACCCAACGTGGTTGTCGCGAAAGCGAATAACTTCACGTGTTCTGACCCAGGGCAACTACAAATCAAGAACGACATCATCGAATATCGTCTCAATAGGGTTGTGGTAGCGGCATGTACGCCCAAGATTCACGAGGAGACGTATCGAGCGGTTCTCAAGGATGCTGGGTTGTCCCCGTATTACTTTGAAATGGTCAATTTACGTGAGGGTGTATCCTTTGTGCATCAAAAGAATAAAGCAACCGCAACCGCGAAAGCGAAGGATCTAGTGCGAGGCGGCGTGATGAGGGCACGTCTTCTCGAAGACGTCCCTATCAAGAAAATAGACGTGGAAAAGGCAGCTCTCATCGTAGGTGCAGGCATTGCGGGTATGAATGCCGCGCTGCAACTAGCCAATCAAGGCATTAAAGTCTATCTTGTGGAAAAAGAACCCACGATTGGTGGAAAAATGGCCCAGCTCGACCGAGTCTTCCCGACAGATGATTGTGGTATTTGAGTTCTAGCTCCCATTATGGTTTCCGCGGCGAAACACCCTAACGTGAAGCTCTTCACCTATGCACAAGTCGAAGAAATTTCCGGCGTCACGGGCAACTTCTCGGTCTCGATCCGGGAGAAAGCACGATATGTCGATCCAAATAAGTGCACGGGTTGCGAGCTCTGCGTGTCCAAGTGTCCAGTAGACGTCCCTTCGGAGTTTAACCGATACATTGGCACCCGGAAAGCCATTTACGTGCCCTTCCCACAAGCGGTACCTAAAATATCGCTTATCGATAAGGATCACTGTATCCAATGCAAAGCTTGCAGCAAAGCGTGTCAGGCTGGGGCGATCGATTACGACATGAAGGACAAGTTGACAACGGTGAATGTCGGTGCGATTATCATCGCAACCGGGTGGGACGAATTCCCGATTGCTGATCATCCCCTCTATGGGTATGGTAAGTATCCTGACGTCATCACCCAGATCGAGCTCGAGCGCATGTTGTCTCCGGTGGGCCCTACTGGTGGGCACCCGTACCGACCATCTGATGGCAAACTTCCCAAGAAATTCGTAATGATCCAGTGTGTCGGGTCCCGGGATTTGAAGACCAACGAGTGGTGTTCCGGTGTCTGTTG
>MBAA01000006.1:40304-40834 GCA_001940655.1 Promethearchaeota archaeon CR_4 | reverse complement strand
GCCGATATCGTGGTTCTCTCCACTGGGATCGTCCCATCCAAGGGCACGGATCAAATCACTAGCATCCTCGGATTGGAAAGAGGCCCTGGTGGTTTCCTCAAAGAAATCCATGGGTGTCTCAAACCGCAATATACTAAGCAAGCGGGCGTGTACATCTGCGGGTGCGCCTCCGGTCCGAAAAACATTCCCTACTCCGTGTCTTCGGCTCTCGCTGCTGCGGGGAACGCGGCATCTCTCATCAACGCGGGACGTTTTGAGCTCGAACTAATAACTCCTGTGGTAAATGAGGCGAAATGCGTTGGGTGTCACCGCTGCGAGCGAAGCTGCCCATTTGAGGCTGTTGAGATCAACGAAGACGGAATTGCGGTTATTGACGAAACAGCGTGTAAGGGATGCGGTGTCTGCGTATCGAGCTGCCCGGCCAGGGCAATTGAACTGCGATATTACCGAAAAAGTCAGATGGAGGATCAAATCGAAGGAATCCTACGTGATGTAATCGTGATTCCGGGGCAAATCCCCCGTCCCCCGTC
>MBAA01000006.1:36048-40196 GCA_001940655.1 Promethearchaeota archaeon CR_4 | reverse complement strand
CGAGGTGGTTGAAACCACCAGCGACGCGAAATCAGGACGCAAGATCGTCCTATTCGCTTGCTGGAAATGAGGATACGGGGCAGCTGACCTTGCAGCGTCCGCAAGGAAGCAATATTCGGACTGGGTCCGCATTATCCGCGTCCGATGCACTGGGCGGGTGGATACCGCTGACATTCTCCACGCTATTCGGTCCGGTGCCGATGCTGTAATGCTCGTTGGGTGCAAGTTCGGTGAATGTGATTACGAGACTGGCAACCGTACCGCCAAACGACACGTGGATTTCGCCAAACGCGTGCTGGATTCTATAGGCGTGGGATCGAACCGGGTGGAAATGTTCTTCTGCTCGGCAGCTGAGTCCGATAAGCTTGTTGCAGCAATCACTGAGATGACTCGCCGGGTTGAAGAGCTGCCCTCCAATCCTCTAAAATAAACTTCGTGGGGTTCTATCTACCTGCCCGCAAAAAACGAGGGGCAGGTGGAGAATTGGCACCAATTCCCCCACATTTGCGAAAACATTGAGGCAAAAGAAATGCAAGAAAATACCTTTGAAAAATCGAAATTAGACGCGGCTTACTATGCCGTTCAGTCGTTCCGAGTCCGCTGCTTGGTAGATTCGCGAGAAGACATCCTCAAGACTGGGAGGTATACGGAAGAAAATCTCGACAATATGACGATGGACTTATTCGCCCAAGAGTTACATAAATTTCAATTCTGGCAGAAGATTAAAAACTCGGGGTCGATGAAATGGGATCAGATAATCGCTTATGCCCGTGAGACCGGGCAGGCCGTCTTTGACGTAGTCCGCCAGGCATATGAGATGAAATATGAGGGGTTAGCATCGATCGAGGAGCTTAACGGGCAATTCTCTCAAATTACTGCCACTGCCGCTGATCCTGGCGATATTCGGCCCATCTATGACCAAGTGTCCAAGATCTCACCACATATCTGTTCTGGATGTGGGATGTGCGCGGGAATCTGCCCGCTCGGATGCATAACGGTGGAAAATGGGAAACTGACCATCGACGAGACCAAGTGCATCCATTGTGGTTTGTGCTTCACCGCTTGTCCACGTTCTTTCCTACCCAAGAAACTGGTAGATTGGCTCGTGTCCCATGGTGAGGCCGCTCCAGTGGACGTCCAAATTGGGAGTTATCTTGAAGCCCTCTCGGCACAGACGAAAGTCCCCGATATTCTCACCGTGGGTCAGGATGGCGGGGTCGTCACCACGCTCCTTTATTATGCATTCCAAGCTGGAAAAATTGATGCCGCCTTGGGGGCAAAAATGGGAACAACGCTCTGGAAACCCGAACCTTTCATTATGCGAACTAAAGAGGATGCAATTCTTGCGGCGGGAACGAAGTATGCCAACAATCCCAACCTCTCCGCGTTGCCCCAAGTGAAGAAATTTTCAAAGATCGCAGTCGTTGGCACGCCCTGCATGATGCAAGCTCTACGGAAAGGGGACATCTTCAAGCTAGATGCAAAATTAAGAGACCAAATCAAGTATAAAATTGGTATTTTCTGCATGGAGTCCTTCCCTTATGAAGGTATCGTGCAAATCGCAAAGCAACTGGGTACTTCCATCGAAAATGCCAAAAAGATGAACATCAACCAAGGGAAATTTTTCATCACCAACAAGGATGGCACGGTAGTCCAAGCACCTATAAAGGAAGTCACTCAACATGCCCGCAAGGAATGCCATTATTGTTATGATCTCACCTCTGAGTCTGCTGACATCTCGGTAGGCTCAATTGGATCTCCCGCGGGGTGGTCTTCCGTTCTCGTTCGAACACCCGCAGGCAAGGAATTGTTCGATGGAGCCCTTGCAGCAGGCTTACTGGAAGTCAAAAAACTTGCTGAAATTCAACCGGGTTTGCCACTCTTGGTGAAAATTGCCGGAACAAAGAGCAACAATAGTAGTAAAAAAGTTCTCGAAGGATTGGAAAAGAAACACCCCGTCCCCGCCTATAAGTAAATAGATCACTTTTTTTCTTTTGCATTTGACGATTTCAATCCTCATTTTTGAGCGCTAAAAAAATAAAAGGGTATAGTTCTAATGCTATTATATATAACACGTGGAATCGTGGAAAATTTGAGCAACACGTTCGAGCAAGCCGGGGACGACCTCCTAAAACTCTATCAACTCCTTGTATACGGGGAACCCACTCCCGATGAGGAGACTGAGTCCAAGGATAAAATTCTCCAGTACTTGAAGGTTATTCAGCAGGCCCCAGAGGGAGATCTCGTAAAGGAGCTTGTTGAGCAAGCCATCACCCTCGCGAGTAGCTGGGACGTGTATGATCTCTGGTTCAAAGAAGTGAAAGATCTTTCCCGGATCGTGGGGGAAATATTAAACACAATAAAACCTGGGTCTGTTTTTACGCCACCTACATCGACTTCAGCTACAAAAACTACCCCTGAAAATTCTTCCCAAGGTGTCCCCGGTGTCAACCTCGAAGATATTGTTGCCAAAGTAACCGGCCAGTTTAAATCCCAAATTGAAGCTTTACAAGGCAAAATCTCGACTCTAGAGAAGTCTCTCGATGACAAGGATCAAGATTTCGACAAGGGTAGGTATGTTGGTGCAAGATCGGAAGTAACAGGTATGCCCACTTCCGATAGACCCGGTTTGAAACCAAAATTACAAGTCCCGAAACTGAAGATCCCCGCGGTGCTCGCTCACAAACCCCACCCGCCGAAACTGGAAGAGAAACCCGCTCCGACAATTGCGGTGACAGAAACCCCGCTTCCTTCGCAATATCCTGTGGATACCGCACAGACGCCTCAACCATTAAAACCTATTGTAGTCAAACCTATCGCTATCAAACCCCTCATCATTACCTCTAAAAAAGTCGAAAAGGCCAAATCGGAACCAGCGGAAATCCCCCCTGTGAAAAGTGTGCCTTTTCTGCAAACGACTCCCAAACCAGTGCCTGTAAAACCTGTGGAGGAGGACGTTGAAGTTGAGGAACCAGCAAGCCTACAACCGATCCGTGCAAAACCGACTAAAATAAGACCAGTTGCCGTTATTCCAAGCGAAATAAAACCTGTTAGTGTCCAACCAGTGCACATAAAAATCCTAGCGGAAAAATCTGAACCACCTCTTTCTGTGGAAGAAGATTTAAGCAATTTACAATCAGTCTCACCTCTCCCCTCCAGCAAACCGGTCAGTATTGTTCAAGAGTCCTCCAAATCCGTTGCAAATCAACATCCCGGTGGTTTACCTTGGGAAGCAGGGACTGTCCCCGTTAAACCCACACAGACTCAAACTGTTGGTATCAAACCGTTTGGCGTGCAGCAATCCAGTGGTGCTGTAAGGCCTGTGTCGGTGACTCCTGCGGGGCCCATGCAAATAAAACCAATTAGCGCCAAACCCATTAGCATCAAACCTATGTCCGCTGAACCTGTTGTTTCAACTGGAGCTAATCTCGCGAGTACACTCTCGTCAATTGGTCGGTCGCCTTCCCCTTCTCTAGAACCAACGAGTTACACCCGTCCCGTGATTACGACTCCGACTGCTGTTGCTCCTGGTTTTGACTCGAATTCTTCCTTATCTGAGTCTAAAACGGATTTGTACAGTGAACTCATTGCCCTTGAGGGACGCCGATTCGCCGCCGAACGACGAAAGAAAGAACTCGATGTACAATTCGAGAAAGGGCAGCTGGGGCAGTCGGACTTCCAGCATTCCGTTACGCGGGTAGATGGGGATTTGCAAGATATTTCCAATCGTATTAATACGATTCGGCAAAAATTATCAACGTTTTAAATCTTCCCTGCTATTTCCTGCAATCCCCCTAAAATCTCAAGGTGCTCGTTGTGGTGACCATCATCGACGTGGAGAAGGTAGATTTCCCACGGGTAGAATCTAGCACCCTTTTTTTTGTGACGGTTAGTACTAAGGAGGATTTACTGAAAGCGGCCGAATTTGAGGGTGTATCAGTTATTTACCGTGACCAAGGACGACTCTATTTCATCAAAGGCTGCCTTGGCGTCAAATATACCCCATAGTTTAAAGATCATATAATCCTTTTTTTTAGAATGTAATCCCCTTCTTAAGGTAAAGATTGTTTTAAAGTCGAGAAATCGAGTTTATTTAGTTTATCTAGCTAAATTTGCGCCACATTTCCGAATGGGATTATTTTTAGAGA
>MBAA01000006.1:33318-36035 GCA_001940655.1 Promethearchaeota archaeon CR_4 | reverse complement strand
GTGCTTCTATATTGGTGAGTTATAAAATTGCATAATTGGGAATTTTAGAATTAATTTGATTTAGGTGTCCGTTATTTTTACCCATTTGATCGATCAAATTAAATAGCATTAAACAACTATGTTTAGCGTTATTTAATCACCATGTTCCTAGTGTATAAATTTATCGGCGAGTCTAACTCAAATCATCAATTTTACTAGAATGGTGTTATATATAAAATTGAGAATTTTGCGGTTTGTGGTTTTCTTTCTCTAAAAATCAGTTTCTAATCCTCGTGAAACATCCAGATTTTTGAGATATTATATATATTGATGTAAAATAGTGCGTAATTGCCCGCGTTCCATCAATTACCAAAGCCTCCTTTTTTTAATTAGGCAATCCTTTTTTTCCTTGCCGGGGAATATTTTACGTAAGTCTAATGCTCTTGCGAACAGGCGCGATGCACGTGGCCGCAGAAAAACTTGAAGACCTCTTGCCCCAAGTAATCCGAAAAGGGAAGCAGAATCAGGAAATTGTGGAAAAGTTTAGCGCGAATCGGATATTGGACTCGTTGCTCGAAGATACTAGCGCAACGAAGGAAGAGGCTCAGAAGATCACCACGGAAGTCGTCCGCCTCCTCATGCGCCTCAACCTGCCTCGCCTGACCGGGCCGATGATCCGGGAACTCACGTGCACCATCCTCCTCCAGCTAGGATACGAAAAGTATCGTTACCAGTATACCCGGGTAGGGTTTCCGATGAAAGAGTTGGAGAGTCTATTAGCACAAACCGACAAAAATAAACTCCCGCAGGTCGTCCTTGATCAAGTCTTGTTTGAATACAATGCGGTGAAGGCTAAAATCACATCTAATGTTCCTCCCAAGAAATAGCCATTACTTTCCTTTTTTCACTTAGACTGGTTCTAACTTAGTTTCACCAAAATTTTCTATGAAATTTGCGAGATTTCCGCCTTTTTTAAAGAGATCTGGTCGAATTCTTTTCAATTCCGAAAGAAGTGGGATTAAATGGTTTTGTATGGCAGTTTCTTCAACTCCAACCCTGTTAAAGAGGAAAGAAACCGGTTCGCGGCATAATTGCCGAATATGGATTGCAAATGCGTTTAAGGTGGCAACTTCCACTTTTTTACCCTGCAATGCCGCTGTCGCTTCTGCTGTGGCGCCACAAGGACTTCCTCTGAGGACTTTTACTTCCTCGATGATATCGGAACCAGCCTGCATCTTTATCTTAAAAGAGGGGGTTCCAAAAGCGAGAGAGAACTCGCGAAAGACTTCTAAACTTTGTTCTTCATTGGAAGTTATGCCGGAATCCATCTCTTGATTAATTTTTAGGGCGCACATCGTGTTTGGCATAATAACGTGCGATCCAAACTCACTCTGGATCTGTCTGAGAAATCCTTCCCCGGTATTTATCGCTTGGATCATAGGAATCTTGAATGAGGAGAGCTCAAGTGTGATATCCGGGTGGCGATGGTAATTGATTAACAATGCAGCCGATTTTATTGCCGTGAGTTTGTTAACAGGTAAGTTTATACTATCCAAGATCTCATTTTTATCATATTCAGGCAAGAGAATGAGCTCAGTATCAGGGAAAACCGCTTTAATATTCACGATTGCCCGGTTCCCATACTTCCCATCGGAGATTATGACAATTTTCATACCTTAATCATTAGATACAAAAGGTATTTTTCGTTATATTTCAATTATTGTCCGATCTTAGTGCTTTTTTACTACATGAAAAATTTGTACTACTATTTTTGAATGGTCGTTGCCATCGGGGAGTCTTATCTCAAGATCATCAACAAAAGGAAGTACTCACGTAGAAATGGGGGTATGATGTAAAGACTATGTATGAGTGGTGAAACTGTACTTATTAGTTAATGTGGATACCACTAGAATCCAAGCGTATAAAATCCCCATCGAGGTGGCAGAATCAAACCAACATAGTTGATGGGAAGCAACTTTCCTCGATTTAAACATTGACTGTCCCTCAACCTCTTGCAAGTGGATGATAAAAATGTGCACTACACTAGAACGTGGCAAAATATTTTAAAGGTAAATGGAGTAGGTTTACTATAGCAGCCGGTTTTTTGAAGTTCTGAACTCCGACCTGCGTGCGAAAAAAGTTGCCCTACCATTCAACTAAAAAAAGTGGTCGTAACTATGACGTCTGACGAGAAAGCTAGCATGTTGAACACGAAATCCTTTGACAAAATTTTGAGTAAGGTAATCAAGAGCGAACAAGGGATCAAGAAAGTCATTCTTGTAGACCGCACCGGGCTGACGATTGCTCACGTGTCCAAGTTCTCCTATTATCCGGTTGATATTGATGGTATCGGGGCTATCGCCTCTGCGGTTTTCTGCGCTTCCGAAGAACAGGGCAAAAATCTCGAGCTCGGTCAACTACAAATCGTCACTTCTGAATTCGACCAGGGCAAGATTTTCGCCGCGTCATGCGGGCGGGGTGTTTTGTGCCTGATCAGCGACTCGGACGTGAATATCGGCCTCATCCGACTCATTATGAAGCGGTCTGGTGAAGAACTCAAGGAAATTCTAGATGAATTCCTGGCTGAAATGCCGGAGGACCTCGGTGCCGGCCTCGATCTCTCGGATCTCGACAAGATCGAGAAAAACCACTAAATTTTCCTCCCTCTTTTTAATTTAACCAATTTTATTTTTCAAATTATTGTCTTGCGGAATTTAGATTGTCGCAACTCATTACCG
>MBAA01000006.1:32744-33204 GCA_001940655.1 Promethearchaeota archaeon CR_4 | reverse complement strand
TGATTCAATGCGCAGCACTCCTCCATGTTGTTCCACAATATTTTTCGTTATAAATAATCCCAATCCTGTCCCTTTAATTCCCAACTTTTCGTCCCGCTGTACTTGGCCTCTCCCAAAAAGTTCGGTTGCAATAGCAAGCTCCTCTCGAGTAAATCCATACCCCTCATCAATTATTTGAATTTGAAGGAATTTTTTATCGCGAATTTGCGTGGGTTTAGCAATAATATGTATAGTGGTGTTTGGAGGGGAATATTTTAGCGCGTTGGATATGAGATTTATCATCACTTGCTCGATACGGGATGAGTCGATATTTACAATGACAGGAGGGACATCAACCACAATTTTCATCTTTTTCTGAGAGATTAGATAATCGAAAACGTCCATCGCATTTTTTAAGATGGTGTTAAAATTAACGGGTTTCTTTTCCAACCGGAGGTAGTTAGCATTGATGCGTCCGACA
>MBAA01000006.1:30609-32707 GCA_001940655.1 Promethearchaeota archaeon CR_4 | reverse complement strand
AATTTCGCATGATGGTTTCGAGATTCTCAAAATCGAAAATATCGTCGATTGGTTTGCCCGCTTTCTTAGTGGCATAGAATTGACTGATCCACCCGTAGATGGGCGTAAGTGGTGCCTGCAACTCGTGTGCTGCCATAGATAGTAGGTGAGTTTTTAAATTACTGATTTGAATTGCATCTTCATAGAGACGTTGTCGCTCAGTAATATCGCGTTGAATAGTGATGAACCCTATGACTTCTCCTTTTTTTACCAGGGGGCCTGAATTTGATTCGAGGATTAATTTCTTCCCCGATTTTGTGATAACCTCGTATGCTGAAGTGCTAAACGCGGGTTTTTCAATCATTTCTGGGACGCGGCGACTAGCGAGATCCAAAGTATCCTTCGGTAAGTGGGGAAATTCATCAAATTTTTTCCCGATAAAATCTTTCGGTTGGAATTCCAGCATACGTTCAACTGATGGAGATACGTCGACAGCTCTACCGTTTTTATCGATAATAAAGATTAGGTCAGAAACGTTGCCAAACATGAGGCGGTACCGCTCTTCGCTCTCTCGAAGTGCCTGTTCCATTTCTTTTCGTTCAGTAATATCCCGTCCAATTATCACAATCCCAGAAATAACGCCGTGTTCAAAAATTGGCGTTGTGATTGCCTCAAAGATTTTCTTTTCTCCGTTCGGGGAGGGAATTTCATACTCTAAACGGGTGCTATCCCTCTCACCTTTCGCAATTTTTGCGATCTCATCTTCAATAATCGCTTTTTGCTTCGAAGTGAATATTTGAAGCCGCGAGCAACGTAGACCAACGAGCTTCACAGTCTTTTGCCCTACGAGATATTCAGCGAGGCGTTCGCAGGATGGAGATACAGCCCTTATTCTACCTTCAATGTCAGCGATAATCACCACATCCGAAATGTGGTTAAAGAGCAATCGGTATCGCTCTTCTTGGTTATGGAGAGTGTTTTCCAACCGGAGTATCTCTGTAACGTTCTGGCCAACCCCAATAATTCCAACCATATTTGCTTGTTCGTTTAAAATGGGGCGGGCGTTGAAGTTCGCACTAAAACTTTCTCCGGTTTTTGTTTTTATGCGTAGTTCTATTCCTTTCACCGGATTTCCGGATTTTAATGTTTCAAGGGTCGCTCGTGCACGCGGGAGGTCTTCAAATTGGACTAAATCCAATCCATTTTTTCCTTTGAGATCCTCACTTGCAAATCCAGTCGCGGCGATGAAACCAGGGTTTATATATTGAAAATTATTGAAGCTATCCAATTTGAACACGACAATACTTGATGCATCCAACAGTTCTCGCGTGATATCTGCATCAGGGAATGATTCCCGACCATCTTGTTCGTGAGTCATGCTACCTATGACCGTATCCTACTTGATAACTTGACATACTCGCTGACTGTCCTAAGTATCTTATAGAAAATCAAGTTCTGAATTATTCCCGTGTATTCTAAGGAAGGTTAACCTCTAGAATAGCGAACCACCGTGATTAGAGGTGTTCATTTAGCAATTTGTTAAAAAAAATTTGTTCTATGCATTTAACCAAAAATCGACTCACACTAGAACCAGTAGTCCTTTTTCTGTTCTAATATTTATTAGGTTGGATTTCTTGTTCTTGGGTTAATTGGCGGCTAATATGAAACCTGATATTCTGATTGCCCAAGAGCACAAACCGATCCCGATTAAACAAATTACTACGCACAAACTCGGCCTCAGCGAAGACGACATCATTCCCTTCGGTCAATACATCGCCAAACTCAACTTGGCCACGTTGAATCGCCTCGTCTCCGGTAAAGGGCGAACGAATGAATCCGATGGGAAGCTTATCATCGTGACAGCGATCACGCCTACCCGAGCCGGAGAAGGGAAAACCGTTACGACAATCGGACTCACGCAAGCGATAGACTCCCTTGGCAAGTCTGCAATTGCAACGCTACGCCAACCCTCAATGGGTCCCGTCTTTGGAGTCAAAGGTGGTGCTACGGGCGGAGGGTACTCGCAAGTATACCCCATGTGGCAAATCGACTTGGAATTTACCGGGGATTTTCATGCCGTGACGGAAGCCCACAATCTCCTGTCCGCGCTCATCGATAA
>MBAA01000006.1:30309-30443 GCA_001940655.1 Promethearchaeota archaeon CR_4 | reverse complement strand
ATTCATTGCGGGCCTTTTGGGAACGTAGCTCACGGTACCGCTTCTATCACGTCCATCCTCGCAGCATTGCGCATGTGCGAGTATGTGGTGAATGAAAGTGGGTTTGGAGCAGACCTCGGTTTGGAAAAATTCAT
>MBAA01000006.1:29579-30301 GCA_001940655.1 Promethearchaeota archaeon CR_4 | reverse complement strand
TAGTGGCTGTCAATAAATTTCCCACGGATTCTGAAGAAGAACTCGAGTGGATTCTCCGCCATTGTGAAGAGCTCAAAATACCCGCCGCGATTTCCGAGGTCTACGAAAAGGGCGCCAAGGGAGGGATCGAGTTAGCAAAGCGAGTCATCGAAGAGGCAGAGTCGGAACCTGTACATCAGATAAAATACACCTATGACCTCGCAGAATCCGTTAAAGACAAAATTAGCAAAACTGCTATGGACGTATATGGCGCCGCTCGTGTTGATTACTCTACGGAAGCTCTCCGGAATATTCAACAAATTGCAGGTCAAACCGAGACGAGGCAATACCCGATTTGCATGGCCAAAACCCAATCTTCCTTGAGTGACGATTCCACCAAATTGGGAGCCCCTAGAGGATTTACTCTTACTGTTGATGAGGTTCGAGTCTACACTGGGGCAGAATTCATCGTGCCAATCTGCGGGGGTATTCTTCTCATGCCCGGTTTACCAGACGTCCCTGCTGCGGAAGGAATGGACATCGATGATGATGGTAATATCCAAGGCCTCTTCTAACCACTATTTTTTAAGTTACACAAACGAAGTTTATATATGGGACAGAGTCCCGGTCAAGGAAAATCCGTTGAAAAGATCCCAATATCGTGGGAACAAGTGATTTCGCTTTGTAAAACGCTCGCTACCTCGGTACAAGGCAAAGGATTTCGGTGTATTCTCGCCATAGCA
>MBAA01000006.1:25252-29566 GCA_001940655.1 Promethearchaeota archaeon CR_4 | reverse complement strand
TACCCGCGCGAATCCTCTCTACTTTCCTTGGGGATCTACCAGTGTGGGCAATTACTTGCCAGCGGTATAAGGAAATGAAACCAGGTTCTCTCGAGATTACAGGTACTAGCGTTTTCAAGCACCTTTTCCCCCCAGTGCTTGTGGTAGATGAAATTTGTGACGCCGGGGAGACATTAAAGAAAGTTACTGAATTATTAACTCGCAAGAAAATCCCACATGAAATCGCCGTGCTCATCCAAAAAGCAAAAACCCAAGGTAATATAGAGCTTTCCTATTGTGGCGAGGTAGTAGAAACCAATCCTGAATGCCCTGAACGATGGTATTGTTTTCCGTGGGAGAAGGAGTTTTTCGAGCTTGAGAAGAAGGGATAACATTAAGTGGCAATGAGGGGAAGTTAAAGTAAAATAGTTAGCAGCAAAATAATAATACTTGGCTGATGGACTGAAGTTTTCGCATTGGGGATCCGATGTCGCGTAAAATATTGCTCCTAAGTATCGTATTGTTCACATTTGTGGGTCTGGCAGGGATGCATGCCTCTTCTTCGTGCCAATCATCCCAGGTTTTGCAATCAGAGAATTACCCTTCTCTCGCAGACGATGAATTAGTATTAGCTGATGGAATGGAAGGGATAGTCAATCAAAGTGTACCAACAAGAGTTGTGGTAAACGCGAGCGAGAGTCACAGTGGGGTGGACAACCAGACCCAAATCTCCTTCCTCGTTAATTATTCCGAAGCATATGTTTGGCTTAAATTAAGTTTCAGTAATGTCACGTTTAATTTAGAAGTAAATTCACCTGTATCAGTTCCCCAAATGTGTATCTTTTATCTACAGGTGGAAACCAATGCATCTGCGGCTATTTCAGGTACCGAAGTTACAGTACGTTACAATCAGTCAAAGATCCTCTTCACGGAACGGGCGCTTTGGATGTTTTCATATAATCAAGATTCGAAAAACTGGTTGCGAATTCCCACGACCGCGTATAATGAAACAAACCTGCTAACATTTCAAATGCCCCCAGTTGAAACCTCGCTTGAGTTGGCCTTGATTGGTGAAGAGACACGTGGGATGGAATTCCCTCTCTGGGCGTGGTTGCTCATCCTTCCTGCATTTGGTATCATAATCTTTATGAGCGTTGGGGAGCTGGTGTACCAAGGTCACATCCGCGTGGCATTGCGGGGGACGGATGGGCGTGCGAAAGTGGTACTGAAACGATTCTTAGGCGCTTGGGGACGAAAATTCACCCAACTTAACGAACGCGTAGGGCATAAAATTGACTATTACGAAGATGCAACACTCTCCGTGCCACCACTTCCGCCTGAAAAAGCCCCCCAGGCAGTTTCCTCCCTTGGCCACATAAATCGCCTTGTTATACAAGAGGAGGCGAATCTCCGGGAAGAAGATTACCAACCCTTAAAGTGTGAAGTTAGACCTCCTGTCGTTGAGATACCTGAGGAGATAAATCCGCTCGAGACGGCGATTTTCGAAAAATCGTCACCAGAAAAAACACAGGAATCGAGCGAGAACACGTTTACCCCTTACATTCCCACGGCTGTACGCTCTAAGTTGACAGAAAAAGTCCAACAACAACCCAAAACTTCATCCACTAATCAAAAATCTTCAATTGAACAAAGTCGTGCATCAGAGTCAAAATCTTTCACTACTAAACTCACCCCTGCGAAACTTTCTCCCACCAAACTCACCCCTATGCAATTTACTCCTATGAAACCCTCACTCTCTCCAGAACCTAAACAAGAGGCAGATAAAATCCCGCCCGATTTGTTACAAGTAACGAAACCGTTGACAACGGAAAATACAACCCCTGAAAAACAGAAAAAAACCGTAAAAAAGGCCGCTAAAAAGACCGCCAAGAAAGTAAGCAAGAGTGTCTCCAAAATGACCGCAAAGAAACCTAATGGAGTATGAAAACGAAGACTAAAATCTCTTTTTTTCACCACGGGCACTTATTACTCGCTCTTAAAGCGTTCTCGATGTCAGCATTCATGGCATCAACCGCCGCTCGTGCCGCCACTGCATATTGGCGAGGAGTATATTTTCTTGCACTTTTCTGGTAAGCATAGTCAATGCCGCGGGAAGAATTCACAATTGCTCCAAGGCCGTCCCGATTGACACCGTGGACTATGTCTGCTGCCGTGCCCCCTTGGGCCCCGTATCCGGGAATCAGGAAAAAATTCTGGGGTATTACTTGTCGCACCTGTTTCATTTGGGTTGGGAAGGTGGCTCCGACTACTGACCCAACGTCACTATATTTCCTCTCGCCGATGCATTTTGCGCCCCAAATTCCCACGAGATTGGCCATTTGAAGGTAATTACGAACAAGTTTCCCTCGTGGAGCCTCGATTTCCCCAATTTCGGGAGATAAAGAAGGTAATGCCATACTAAAAAGATCCTGAAATTCCGCGCTACTAGGATTGGACGTCTTTACGAGGACAAATACTCCTTTTCCCTCGTGTTTTAGAAATGGAAGTACACAATCTGATCCCAAGTATCCATTGACTGTTGTCGCGTCTGCTAGTAATCTTTCAAAAATAGCGGTTGCATACGCCTCGGACGTGGACGAAATGTCGTTTCTCTTCGCGTCAATGATGGCCAGACCCTTCCGCTGATGAATTTCCTTTATCAATCTTTTCACAACGGGTAATGCATCGAACTTCTCAAAAAAAGCTATTTGAAGCTTGAAGATTGGAACAATGTCCGCAACTTCATTGATAATATCTTTGAAAAACGTGAAGATGGCTTCCCCGATGTCCCCTCTTGATTCCTCGACCAAGTAGGTGGGGATTGGACTTGTGTTTGATCCGACTTGCACCTCTGGGTCGATACCCACGCAAGTGAATGACTTTTTGGCTATTATGTGGTCGATGAGGGTGTCGCTGAACCTGCGCATTCTAATCGCCAAAGGGATTTAGAATTAATTAAATGTCCGCATTTTTCAGGCTTGGTAATATAGTATGGGTTTGCTAAGAATTTTAAATCTAGAGTGAAAGCTAGTCTAATAGAGTTGGTTGTTATAGACTTCTTCTATAAATAACGTGATTATATGGCATCTCCGCCAACGAACATCCTCGCGATCAATCTATTAAATTATCCCCAAACTATTCTTACCCCTTCTAATCCTTTTACCCTCAAGATTAGTTTAGTTTCCCTCATCTCTAAAAAAGAAAAATTCAAACTTGGCATCTCGGGGACGGGATTGGAGTTCAAGATGAAGGGAAATGCCTCTCAATATTATGATTTTTCCCCTAATTCTCAGAAAGAAGTTGAAGTGGAGATCAAACCCCAAGTGGATGGGCAAGTCCGAATAGATTTAATGGGGTACCGGCAAAAAGAAGAAGAATTTGTTACTCAAGAACCAAAAATCAAACCAGCATCCCGCCGTAAAAAACTCCCCCAGCTCACCATCATTCCCTGGCAGTATGTCATTCAACCAGCTCCGGATGAGATTATCGATTTAATGCAGGACTTTCCCATAACAAAACCACCTAAATTTGATGAAACTGCGTATCAGGCGAACTATGCGGATGCTATTGTAATTACGGATCCTGCGCGCAGGGACTTCGGTCTGAATCTTATAATCAAGAAATTTGGAATTTCTGCCCCAAACATCATAGCCCCTGTGTTAAAAGAAATTTCCAATCCCCGTATCGTCCAACAGATCCTATTGGATATCATACCTGCTTTGGTGTCAACGGATTACAAGTTTGCGACTCAACTCGTAAAAAGTATCCGGGAAGCCACCTTGCGAGATCACCTCTATAGCACCCTTTCAATCCAGATTGCACCTCGGAATTCTGAGGATGCATTAGCCAACGCGCAAAATATCAGCAGTGCACAAGACCGAGATAATACTTACTTCCAAATTGCAAACTTACTTTTGGGGCGTGACCACAAGAAAGCGAGCGCAATTGTGGAGAAGATTCAGGATCCAACATTACGTGTCCAAAGTCTTGGCACCATTGCCCAGAAACTTATTGGTCGTGACTTGGACAAAGCATACGAAATCGCCTCCAAAGTGTCCGATCCTGCCCAGAGAGACAGTCTAATGGGGATCATTGCCCAACAGTACGCCTTGAAGAAACCAAAACGGTCAGGGGAAGTTGTGCAAGAGATCTCAAATCCTACCGTTCGGAGTCAAGTGCATTTCCAGATCATTCAATATCATTCCGGAAAAGACTTGTCAAACGCAGCAGATCTTGCAGAGACCCTCCCGGATCCGGAACAGCGTGATATTGTTCTGGTAAATATCTGTCGAATGGCGATGCAAAAAAATCCAACCATCGCTAAAAGACCGCTTG
>MBAA01000006.1:22537-25200 GCA_001940655.1 Promethearchaeota archaeon CR_4 | reverse complement strand
CACTTATACACGCTTGTTACTACCACCAAGATTCGTATGGGGGATGAAGTAATCGCTCACGTCTTTTTCCTGTTCAATTCCCTGTGTACGAATTTAAATGACCTTATGTTACAATTTGTGAATGATGGTGGAAATGCGAGTAGTAATCTGCTCAGCCCGAATCCTAATGCCAGTATCGCGATCTTCAACCTCTTTCGACAACCCTTCCCTCTGTTCCCTATTTTAGAAAGGGTGTATACTGAACTCGCTTATATACAGAAGAAAAATTTCTACTATTTTATGTATCCCCTCAAAGAATATCTGAGCGAAAGAGAAACCACCGTGCTGACTCACGTGATGCAGCGATTTTGGTTGAAACAGGGTAAATCTAGTCCCGGGCAATTGTTCATCTTTAATATGGATTTCATTCCCCAACAAGCAAAACCAACGATTATCCTCGGTTCCGATGAAGAAATAAATCTCGCCATCCAGAGCGCACTAAAAAGGGCATTCGGGACAAATGTAGAACTGACATTAGATGAAGGTTTGTTCAAAGGTGGTAAAACTCACGATGTTCTAATGGCTCTTCTACCACCACCGAAATATAAAATCGTCAATTTCGTACTCACCTACGATTTCCTAACGAATATCGAGCTCTTCAAGAGTTTCATCTTAGCATTTGCAAAATAAGTCCAAATAGGTTGTATTTTATGGGCAAGGAAAAAGAAGACAAGAAAAGTAAGAAAGATAAGAAGCAAGAAAAGAGTGCCGCTTCATCTTTCGCAAGTACGCTTGGAAAGGGGAATAAAGGTCAAGATCAAGTTGCGGGTTCTGTAAACTATCAAATGTCCCCTGAAATGAAAAAAGTCCTTGAGCAAGCAGGTTTGAAGGCAGTCAAAATAGATAATCGTCATTGGTCTCAAATCCTGTATGACGAACCACATTGGACCCGCCTGCCTTTCACCCACGGTCTCGAAATGGAACTCGCCTTAACCAATGCCAAGGGAGACTACCTCCCGGGCGATGAAATGGTCTTTCGAATGAAAGAATGTACTAGAGCCGCCAAGGGCATCCTCTGCGAGATTATTGAGAATACACGATCAGACTTTTACCCGAAGGGAGGACTCTTCCAGATGCCCAATTATATTCGCAAGAAAATGGTTGAAATGCCTAGTCTCCGGGAAGATATTGAAAAAGGTTTAGCAATGGACATCAAATATTGGGTACCTATTTCCGGAAACCGAAACGGGATATATGTGACAGTAGATAGCTATGCTCGGGATGGCAACGTTACTGCGATTACATACATCCTAGAACTTGTGACACCTCCATGTGAATACGCCGAAGAACTTGCCTATTGGGCAGCAACACTCTTCCAGCTTGCTAAAATCACGATGCCGAAAGATCTGAATATTGTCGCTTCCGCCCTAAATCCGGCAACTAAAGAATACCAGCGCGGTTTAACCCAAGGAGATCACCACCACATTGGCTATTTTGGGAATGATCTTGAACGTGCTCAATGCTTCGATATGGTTCGAAATTTTATCCCCCACATCATCGCGTTGAGTTGTAATTCTCCCATTTTGAATAATAAACCAACGGACGTGGTGAAAGTCATAAACGGGCGGATTGCAGCGCCGAACTGCGTTCGTTCTCTTCGTATAAATTTCAACACGACAATGCTTTCCTCCAATGATCCAAAGCACTTTTTACCCTACTTAACGGACGGATCTGAGAAAGATAAGGCACAATACTTACGTGCTCTCTCTAAAGCAAGTATGGAGGACGCCCGATTCCAAGATGTATTTCCCTTCACGGACTGGAACACGATGGAGATTCGTATTATGGATGCTCAGCTGAGCATTTGCCGCCGCATAGGCCTTGGTATGCTCGTGCAGGCATTATGTTACAAAGCACGGAAATATCTTAATAATAAAAAGTGGGTTCCAGATGCTGGTGCAGCCAATATTTGTGCCAATCGGCAGACTGCTTATACGCGAGGGTTAATGGGTCTCTGGAAAACAGTGAATACCTATCAAGAATTTGCCAAACTCGACCATGAGTTTGCCAAGTGCTACGTTGGGGAACCCAACAAACCTGTCCGCTACATATTTGACGCCGTTAAGAACATGTTCATTTTCCTGCGGAATGAACTGAAGGAACTTGGATTTCTATACCATCCATTCTTCAAACCTCTCTTACAATCTGTCTTTGGATCTATATCTTATGCCCTACCTCCACTAAATGAAGCAGATTATCAATTATCATTGTTCTCCTACAAACAACAACAAGGACAAGAACCAAATATCCTCCGGGACTTGATTTATTTCACCCTCGAATATTCCAAAGATCCAATCAGTCAACCTTTGACAGGGGATTTATGGCTCCCCGCCGAATTACGAATCTGAAGCAAGTGAGACCGAGAATATGCTCCAAGTCAAAATAGAAACCGAAACCGGCACTCGTATCAAGAATATGCTCGTGCTCGATGGACATTCCCATCTCGGCCAGGATGTCGATGGGGCGCAAATGATGAATCCCCTCGCTCCGGGAACGGGAACCTTCGAATTCTGGAAACAGGTTCAAGGGCGGGTTATTGACGAGTGGGTAAAGACGGGCGAAAAAAGTTTTGCAGTCCAACACGGAGGCAGGGTTGCCCATTATTCATTCGAGATCGTCCCGAA
>MBAA01000006.1:19847-22515 GCA_001940655.1 Promethearchaeota archaeon CR_4 | reverse complement strand
GAGGCTTTCACACAAGTTGGGGAGAAGGATATGTTCAAGCAATACCTCCCCAAGATGAAAGGGTCTGAGCTGATCGATATGGGAGTTTGCTTTCCCTTTCAGGATGTCTTCCGACAGAAGAACCCTGAGGCTATGTATAACGCCAGTAACGTCAACGTCAGTCGGTTTGCCACGAAATTTCCCTACTCGTTGCGCATTATTGGATATGGACGATGCAATCCTATGGAAGGGGAGCGGGCGGTTAAAGAAGTGGATCACATTTTTTCCCTTGGTTTACGAGGATTAAAGTTACACCCACGGTCTGAGCAGTGGATTGATAATATTAATTCCAAGCAGGCGGTTCAAGTGCTCGCCCGGGCCGCGTATTATTCTTTTCCGGTTCTTTTCGACACTCGTGGGAGGAAATCCATCCTCGACATTGCAGACCTCGTTAAAACCACTCGAAATTACCTCCAACAATCGGCGCCCCAGCTCGTGTCTGAACTGAAAGTTCTTATCGGCCATTGTGGGCAAGGAAATATCGGAGACGAACAAGTGTATACTGCGATCACCCAACCGAACACGTGGGGTGAATTGTCGATGCTTCATGGGGAAGGGGCTGCAAACTTCTTTGCAAGTTTTCGCCAATGGTGTGAAGCACATAACATCACGCAACGCACAGGACGATGCTGGAGCGAATATCTGATATTCGGTACCGACTATCCCTATTTTGGGGACTTACACGCTCAAAAGCTCCTTCAATACCTCTTCAACAAGAAGTTCTTTGAAAATGGGGGCACATTGGAAGATTGCGAAAATATCATTGGTCTGAATCTCATCAAAGTCCTGCCAGAATATTCACGTGTGTTTATGGAAACGCGTCAAATCGCGGGAATTTCCACAATTATAACCCCCCCCCGACCAGAGATATCATCCTTAGACATCGCGGTGCAAGGCCTCGCGAAAGTCATTGACAAAGGAAACGTTGACATTACTAAATTACTCTTCCAATTTGACGGGGATTTCCGAAATTACCAGAATGAGGTAGCGATCCAAACTGTATCAAAGAGGAATGCGTTGATAACCCCCATCCTCACCTTGCAACACTTTGTAAAGAACAAGTCTGCTATGCTCTCAACCATTGCACAAAATGCGCCATGGAAGAAGCTGGGATACAAGTATTTCACGCCAGAAGACCGTGAATTTTTCCTCGCGGCATTTGGAGCATCCCGCCCGTCAAGAAACCCTGAAGAAATTGCCAAAATCTTTGCAAACGTCTTCTGAATTTCATCCATTCCCATTTATCATTCTTGTCGTAGAAATTGATAGCATCTTAGAGAATTTGTAATTTGTTCATTTCTAATTTTGTTTATTTTACATCGTTCAAAAAACTTCAAATATTGTTGAACAAAATGTCATTAAGTTTGTGCAAAACGTTGAGATTCATATGGATGCATCGAAAGACAAGGACGAGAAGAAGCCTGAAGACAAGAAGCTGAAATTTGATGACCTCGATCGTGACATAATTTTGCGCTTGCAAGATGATGCTCGGAGGAGCTACCGGGAAATTGCTGCAGATCTTCAAATCTCGGTCGGTACAGTCCACAACCGGGTTAAACGCCTTATCAAATCTAATATTCTAATGGGATTCCAACCAATTTTAAATAGTAAAACGCTTGGGTACGAGCACTGCTTTCTTATTTTTATCACCATCCGCAGTGGTCACTTGCTAGACGTGCTCGATCCGATTAAGAACAATCCCAACGTGAGATCAATTTATTCTCTTACAGGGGATCAAGCGGCGGCAATTATTTGTCATTTCAAGAAACTTGATGATGCCCGAGAATTTATCAGGCAGATCAGCCAGAACAAGTATGTAAAAAAAACTGTGTCAAATCTCGTGTTAAATGTTATAAAAGAACAATCCAATGTAAATCTGAGTGGTCTGGAAGAGTGATTTCTCTCCTATTTTCTTGGATCAAGAAAAATTTAACTTGGAACTGGTGACGAAAACTAAGTCGCGTTGAGGGCGTCTCCACCATCGTCTGAATAGTTGGCCTCGCGAAAGACTTTTATACTTTTGAAACGCCGTTAAATGCAATATAATATGAGGGATTTTATGGGTCCTTTAACTTCTGAATATGAATCGCAACGGAGCCGCTATGCTCGTAAAAAGGAAATTTATCAACCAGTTGAAGCTGAACTCCTCTCAAAAATTGGTGATGAAGGATTTCGCGTCCAGAGTTATCATTTGCTGTATAATGAAGAGGATCCTGGGACAAATCACCTTATAGTCGATCTCGATTTTGACTCATCAAAAACAGGCAGAGTTGAAGCTATCTTCCCAAGTAGCGAAAATGAATACGATGACCGATTCTTTTCCGCATTTGAAGACATTCTCAGCATAATTTCCACGCATTTTGGTCCTTTTCTCAAGGATTCTGAAGGTATAGAAGGATTCTCATTACTCCTCAACGGATTACCTGTGCGCCTCCACCTGCTTGACATTACATCAAAGAATTAACAAAATACAAATTCAATATTCATAATTCTTTTTTCTAGAAGGGATTAGGTAGTTTAATATCATTCGTTTTCCCATATTTTGTGTTAGCTGGATTAAGATACTGCCTGTTCATTACATATTAAAGCTAACCTGTACCCCATAACGTTCAAAAAGCAAGATAGAGCA
>MBAA01000006.1:15561-19823 GCA_001940655.1 Promethearchaeota archaeon CR_4 | reverse complement strand
GCCCTAGTGAAATGCATCTTTTCCAAAAAGTGGATATGAGCGCAATAAAAAAGGGTGGGCGTGATTTATTATGGCAGCTCCAAAATTCTTTGTTGACGAGAGCAAACCGTGGTTTAACTCAGGTTTGTGGCCTGATGGGGTTCCCAAGAACTATGAATTTCCTGCGATGACCCTTAGCGAAATGCTTGATGAACAAGTGAAGAATCAACCAGAGGCGAAAGCGATCTGGTTTCTCGATACGGACGTGACCTATGAACAGCTAGGTCACTATGTTGACTCGTTTGCGACCGCTTTGAGCGAGCGTGGCGTGAAGAAGGGCGATGTGGTGACGATGCTGTTGCCCAACAGCATCCAATATGTCGTCTGTTATTACGCTACGGTAAAAATTGGCGCGATCGCATCTGGAATTAATCCCACCTACAAACCACTTGAGATATTGCACCAGCTTGATGAAGTAGGATCGAAAGTTCTTGTCGTACTAAACAGCCTCTATGCAACGCAGGTAGCCCCTATCATCGCCAAACATAAATTAGACCTGCTGATCACGACAAGCGCAGTAGATCTTGCCTATGGACTCGGGTTCAAGCGTATTCTTGGCAAGTTACTCAAAAAAGAACTCAAGGGTAAAGTACCGGGAGCAGTTAAGTTTATGGATCTCCTCAAAACGCCCCCAAACGTGCCAAAAGTGGAGATAGACCCAATTAATGATCCAGCAGTGTATATGATGACTGGTGGCACAACCGGTGTACCCAAGGGAGCAGTGCTGACACATTTTAATTGCGTGTCTAATGCCATCCAGTGCAAGTTCACCCAATTTGACAGGAAACCGGGCATGGCCATAGTAGGAATATTGCCCCTCTTTCATTCATTTGCGATGACGGTTGTGATGAACGGTGGAATTTGTCTCGGTTTCAGGATTATGCTATGGCCACAACCCCCCGCAATGAACGTCTTTGTGGATGATCTCCTCAAATACGGACCAAAGGGAGGAACTATATTCCCCGGTGTGGAGGTGTTATTCAACAGACTCGCGATGTACCTGAAGCAACACCCTGAACTAAAGGGGGAGTTAGCAGGTATGTTTCGCCTGTGCACAAGTGGAGCTGGGCCACTTCATCGCTATGTGAAAGATCCTTTCGAACAATACACCGGTGCGAAGCTAGTTGAAGGGTACGGCCTTGCGGAAGCTTCTCCGGTGGTTAGTACCGGGCCTTTCAATAACAAAGATCAACCGGGAAAGATTGGTCTGCCCTTAACTGGCACAGATTGGGGGATTTTCGATGCCGGGGATTTCTCCAAGGGAATGAAACCAATCTATCCTGGTGAAGGCGATCCTAAGGAAGAAGAACGAGACACGTATACCGGTGAGATTTGCGTGTGCGGCCCCCAAGTGATGAAGGAGTATTTGAATCGACCGGAAGAAACAGCAGAAACCCTTAAGACCTATAATGGCCGCACGTGGTTGTTGACAGGGGACATTGGATTTATGGATGCAACAGGCCAAATCACGATTCGCGACCGTAAAAAGCAGATGATCAAGGTGAAGGGCTATGCTGTCTTTCCGAAAGAAGTTGAAGATCTCATAGGTCGCCACGAGGCAGTTCGTGATGTAGCTGTCGCGGGGATTCCAGATAAAGAAACGGGAGAATTAGTAAAAGCGTGGGTTACCCTTAAACCTGAGGTCAACGGAAACATAACATCCGAGAAATTACTCGAATGGTGTAGGGAGAACCTAAGTCGTTATAAGGTTCCGAAGGAAATCGAAATCCTTGACGAGATTCCAATGACTATGACAGGAAAAGTTATGCGACGAACTCTCCAAGAGCGAGACCCACGATATAGTAAGAAATGAATCATGAAACAATTAACTTTTTACTTATTTATTTAGGTTCGACAAAATCAAATGATAAATCTAGAATCTTTTCCTCTCCTCCTGTATATATGAACATTTTTCGTATTCGATGAACTTTTTTTTGTGGGTTCTTTTATCTTTCTTGAGTGTGTGATATATCTTGGTTGATCCAAAATTCCACGTTGATGAGAACAAACTGTGGTTCACATCGGGTCTTTGGCCGGCTGGCGTTCCCAAAAATTTTTCATTCCCATCGATGACGCTTGGTGAAATGCTCGATGAACAAGTGAAGAATCAACCAGAGGCGAAGGCGATCTGGTTTCTCGAAACAGACGTAACCTATGCGCAGTTAGGTAACTATATAGACTCATTTGCTACTGCTTTGAGTCAGCGGGGCGTGAAGAAGGACGATGTCGTGGCTCTGTTATTGCCCAACTGCATCCAGTATGTTGTCTCTTATTATGCTACAGTAAAAATTGGCGCGATCGCGTCCGGAATTAACCCCACATACAAAGCCCTCGAGATATTGCACCATCTGGATGAGGTCGGTGCGAAGGTGCTTGTCGTCCTTGATCATAGCTACGCAAAGCAGGTAGCCCCTATCCTCGACAAACACAAATTGGACTTAATCATAGCTACAAACGTGGTAGACCTTGCACATGGGCTCGGATTCAAACGAGGTCTTGGCAAGTTTCTCCACAAGATTCCCAAGGGCAAGGTTCCCGAGGCACTTAATTTTTTAGACCTCCTCAAGACGCCTCCGAATGTGCCGAAGGTGAATATTGACCCCATCAACGACCCTGCGGTCTACCAGTTGACGGGTGGTGCGACAGGTGTTCCCAAGGCAGCTGTGTTAACTCACTTTAATTGCGTATCCAATGCCATCCAGTGCAAGTTGACGCAATTTGATAGGAGGCCGGGTATGGCTATAGTCGGTGTATTGCCCCTCTTTCACTCTTTTGCAATGACGGTTGTGATGAACGGTGGGATTTGTCTCGGATACCGGATGATGCTCTGGCCACAACCCCCCCCGATCCACGTTCTCGTGGAGGAACTCCTAGAGTATGGTCCGAAGGGAGGAACTATCTTTCCAGGCGTGGAAATCCTATTTAGTCGACTCGCTTTATACCTCAAGGAACACCCTGAACTTAAAACCAAACTTGCGGGTATGTTTCGCCTTTGTACGAGCGGTGCTGGGCCCCTGCACCGCTACGTGAAGGATCCTTTTGAGCAATACACAGGAGCTAAGTTGGTTGAAGGATACGGCCTCGCGGAGGCTTCACCGGTTGTGAGCTCCGGCCCGTTCAATAAAAAGGATCAACCGGGAAAGATTGGCTTGCCTATGACAAGTACGGATTGGGGGATATTCGATGCGACTGACTTCTCCAAGGGAATGAAACCGATCTATCCCGGTGAAGGAGATCCCAAGGAAGAGGAGCGGGACATATATACAGGGGAGATCTGTGTGTGCGGTCCCCAAGTGATGAAGGAATATTTAAACCGTCCGGAAGAAACAGCTGAAATAATTAAAACATACGATGATCGCACGTGGCTCCTGACGGGAGACATTGGGTTCATGGATTCAACGGGCCAGATCACAATTCGGGATCGAAAAAAGCAAATGATCAAGGTGATGGGGTATGCAGTCTTCCCAAAAGAAGTGGAAGAGCTCATAGGTCGCCACGAGGCAGTCCGTGAGGTCGCCATTGCGGGGATTCCAAACCAAGAGACTGGGGAATTCGTGAAGGCGTGGGTTGCGCTCAAACCCGAGTTCAAGGATAAGGTAACTTCGGATCAATTACTCGAATGGTGTACGAAAAGTCTGAGCCACTACAAAGTTCCGAAGGAAATCGAGATTCGGGACGAAATTCCCAGATCCAATACCGGTAAGGTCTTGCGGCGAACCCTCCAAAAGCAAGACCTAGGGTATGATTGAGTTGCGACAGGCAGATACTTTTAACTCCTAGTTCCTGCTATAATGCCTCGGAAGAGAATTCTAAATCGGCGCGGGACATCTCGTCCTCATATTCGTAGCGAACTATTTGTATCCCTCAAGAAGTTTCACCAAGAATTTAAATTACCTTGGCATTGGAACTATCGATAAACTGTACGTTGGAGTGCCTCCTTGCAGAGAAGGAAAGCTGAATCAAATTAGAGACTCCAATTTCACCCTCCAGCAGCAACTCCAACAGCAACAGCAGCAAACAGCAACCACAGCTCAATTGCAAAATCCTGTATTCCTAGACGCAGAACAGCTCGCTAAGGAAATCCAAATATTGTAGGGAAATGCCAATTTCGTGAGAGTTTTCAACTTCGGATTCGTGACCTACCCTCCTGTGGGAAATAAAACGACTTGAACCACGTTTTTCGTAATTCTTGTGGAACGAATTTATGTTAAAAATTAAATAGA
>MBAA01000006.1:14628-15547 GCA_001940655.1 Promethearchaeota archaeon CR_4 | reverse complement strand
TAAAATACTACAAATTTAACATTTATTGGAAATTCTACGCTTTCCCTATCAATTCGAGAACTTTTTGCATTTCTTCTTGTTTTTTCGAGAGTTCTTCTTGAAGTTTCGTATTATCCTTTGCTTTAGGCACCATAATGCAATAGGCGATGAGATCGCTCCCATTCGAGAACGTAATTGCGGCGATATCTAACATTTCCGTTAGAGGGAGAACATTAAAAGCGGTTTTGAGTTTTTCGGAAATGAGGTGGGAAAAGTCTAATACTGTGCGACTGAATTTCACAAGGTCCATCAGTTGGACGTCTTTGGAGTGCCACGCCCCGTAAATATATCCCCCCATCGTTAGCAAAATTGCGGCAGGACTCCCCAATTCTGTTGCAATAGTCCCAATTTTCTGGAAGATCAATTCCCCGCCCGTAACTTGGTGGAGAAGTCCTTCAGAGAACGCCTTGAACACTGAATAGGGTTCGTACATGGATGTCATGTAATACGCGTGGGGGATGGTTCCAATCACTTTCTCGACCCGTTCCTTGAGAGCACTACTTTTTTGCTCCACTTCTTCTTTTTTGGCATAGACATGAGGGTCGTACTTGTGAAACAAGATAGGGATGAAAACACCATTTGAGTAGAATTTTTTAAGTGCGGTTATGATTTTCTTGAGGTAATCGAGTGCGTCTCCATATAAGTCCTCTGCTTGGAAGTCGATCACGTAAAAGAGCACGCTCGTCCCCTCGAAATATTTCTGGAATTCCGTTAAGTATTTCATTCTATAACGAGATTGTCCCCCCATATCCCACGTTGTGGCATCAAGACCTAAGACCTTGTAATTTTTATATTCCACGCCTAAGGTAGGAGTCAGTTTTGGGATTTTCTCCAAGTCGTTGTCGAGCACGCGTAAAATGCTGGTCTTGCCGGCATTTCC
>MBAA01000006.1:10292-14457 GCA_001940655.1 Promethearchaeota archaeon CR_4 | reverse complement strand
TTCGCACACGAGGTGTGCTAAGTAGATCACGGAGCGATTGAATTTGTGGAGATTATCCACCTGAATTTCCGCTGCGTGCCATACCGCGTAGATGTAACTTTTACTCGTGAGCAGAATTGATGCGGGGGAATTAAATAGTTCGCCAATTTCTTGCACTTTCTTGTGGAGTACGCCGGAACCAGGTATTTTCTGCAGTATACCCTCGGAGAACGCCATGAAGAGCGTATAAGTCTCGTAAATTGAGGTTTCGTAAAATTGACTAGTATGTTGACCGAGATATTTTAGTAGTTCTTCCCGGAGGGTTCCCATGCTTTTCTTTAAGTTCAATTGGCGATTTTGCAGGTGTGGATCGTATTTATGGAATAAAATCACGAAGTGCACCTCCGAAAGTTTGAGTTTGCCGAGAACTTCCACAATATTCCTTAAGTATTCAATACTCGATGGAAATGAGGCGGTATCTTGAATATCAATGACATAAAAAATGAGATCTATATTGTCAAAATACTTGGCATAATCTTTGATATAATAGACCCTGTAATTTTCTTGACCTCCGGCGTCCCAGATTGAAACATCTAATCCCATAAATTGATAATGATTATATTCTATTCCCGGAGTCGGCATTAATTTAGGAAGAACTTCCAGATTGTCATCAAGGACGCGTAAAATGCTTGTTTTCCCCGCATTTTCGATGCCTGCGATGAAGATTTTAAGCTTCTGCATATTTGTCTACCGGAATATGATTCGCGCATACATAACAATATTTTTATTATTTTGAAAGGGTGGAAGACGTACCAAATGAATATTGGTATTAGGTGGATATATAACGAAAAGACAGTCTGGTATCGCCAATTTTTAAAAAAACAAATTTTCATTGATTTCTCTTAATTGGGAGTAAAACGAAGAAATTTTTTAAAACCGAAAAATTCCGAAATAGATTCCCATAACATCCTATAGATTCTCTTCAACATGCCTAAATCCTCATAACATTCTGCACCCTTTCCGGAATCATACGTAATTATTTTATAATTTTTACCATTATGCATCCAAGACTCCTTCCTATCCTCTTTTGACAATTCTGGATGTTTGACGTTAAATATTACCTCCGTCTCGAAATTGTTTTCATCTTCGCATTGCAGGAACCATTCCTCGATATCTATTTTAATTAACCCTGGCACAGCGATATTTGGCCCATAGTCGACAAATACAACTAAACGGGTTGCATTATGGAAGTGAATCACTTTTTCTGTAAAAGCAGCGAAATTATTATTTAGAACGCACTTGTAAGCCTTCGGGAGAATCTCATAATATCTGCGTATATCTCTTTCGATCCCATCTTTTGAATAAAACCAATTAGGATAATTGGGATCTGTTTCGTATAATTTTTTGATGTCAACTCTTGGGGCATTTCTTACAAGAGTTTTATTGCCTTTTGGTAAATAATACAATAGTAATTCTGCGTATGCCCAAAATCGGTATGGATATCCCTTACCAATGTCGATGATTAAGTCCGTTTCTGGATTATTCTTTATTTCCTTAATGGAATTGAGGAAAGCTTCCTTAATTTCAAATATCATGTATTCATCTCGTACTGGTAATTCCGGTGGGAATTGGTGGTGATCTATCATAGAGAAAATGAATTCTTGAGCGAGGTAATCATCACCAGTATTATCTAAAAAATATCCTGTAAAAAGGGTCTCTAGGTATTGTTCAATGATGCCTAATGCGGAATAATATGGCTTAGCAAGGAAGTCTTGACCTCGAATAGCACGTCCCCTAACCAATTTATTACGGTTTAGATTTGGATATTCTTCAATACCCAATTCTTTAACCAACGGGGTATTTTGGGAAAAAAGTATGGAGAAAATAGAATATGTAATCATATAGGGGAGCGATGCAGGATCCCGCCATATAATTATCCCTAATTTTTCATTCTCGTTGAAAAATCGCTTCCATATAATTGGAAAAGTTTCAAAAATCAATTGATTTAAATTCCGAACAAAATCTTTAATATGGTTAAAATCCTGACCCTCCAAGATAGAAACGTCAGTGGGGATATCTTCAAGATCCGTACATTTGATAGGCCAAGTTGTAGGGGGTTTTTGAAGGAGGTGAGAAAAAATTTCTTCTGGAAGTTCTCCCTGGGCCAATTTTTCGGTAACCTGCTTTACGAGATTAAGCTCTAAAATGGATGAACCTACGCTAAACGGCGTATTGCCCATTATCAAAAGAAAATCTTGTGTTAAAGAAATCGTGTGGGGAGGATTGTGAAGTTTCCGCATAAAGGTGTCGTAGTCGTTTTTTAACCGTTCTTTCACCAGTTGAATTAAATCTCTTAACCTCGGTACGCAGATGATAAAAAATTCTTTGAAAAAAAACTCGATTATCTTTTGTTTTACATCGTTTTCTTCCCTTTGTAAATTCGATGGAAATTCTTCGGACACCCTGTCTTCTAACTTGCGAACTAAATTATGATCTGGATGTGAATCAACACAAAAATGAAATTCTTCTACCTCTTTACTCCCCCTTCCTTCCATTAAAGCGATATACTTTCGTCGTGATGTGTCCCTAAATGGATAAAAATCAATGAATTTCTTAAATAATTGACTAACCGCCTGTCGAAGTGTTGGGGTCGAGAGGGTAATTTTAGTAGGATTCATACTGCTTTTCAATTGCATAAAAACAGTTTCATTTTCATTTAACAGGAATTCTGCGTCTGCATCACCTTGTGTATTAGGGGGGTGGAGGATTAATTTACGTGGCGCAAATTCCCTATACTTTCTTGGAAATTCATAAGCGATGCAATAGATGGGGGCGACATTTTGAAAGATATCCCAATCACTGTCACTCATCTTAATATAGTACTCCATTTTTTCATTTTAATCTTAAGGTTCTCAAATATTGTACATAACAACGTTTTTATTATGTTGAAAGAATGGAAAAAATACCAAACTATATTTGGCGATGAAATATGAGTGCTGATTTAATTCCTGACGAGGTTCTGAAAAAATTCGTTGGGTTTCCCATTGGGAAAAAAATCTTTCGCGTTAAAGGCAAGGATATGGTAGAATTCGCGAAAGCGATTGGAGAAACTCGACCTGAATATATCACGCCCGCTGGGACGAAAGAGGATGGCAAACCAGATTTTAGCAATATTATCGGGCATCCTGCTTACCCTGCGATGTGGGCATTGTCCGCAGCAGCAGGCGTGGAAGAAGCAAACTACACGGATGACAAAGGAAAGAAATGGAAACTTGACGTTAACATGGCCAAACTTCTTCACACAGCCCAAGAATATGACTACAAGGGCTGCGTTCCGATAAAGGATGGGGACAAGCTCTACACGTTCGGGAAGCTTGCAGACGCTAATATCAAAGGTTCCCCAGGGAAAGAACTCCTATTTGTCACGATCGATGAAGAAACAAAGAATGATAAGGGTGAACTAGTTGTGAGGATAAAGGTCGCAGCCGGAATTCGGAAAGGCGGGTATAAAGTAAAGGAGGTCGCATAAAGTATGGTAAAACTCTCCGAAGTCAAAGTCGGGCAGGAATTCGTGGACGTAGTTAAAAATATCACCCGAGAACAGATTACGAAATACGGGAATGCATCAGGCGACCGCAATCCTATTCACATGGACGAGAAATTCGCAACGGATGTAGCCGGTTTGAAGGGCGTTATCGCTCACGGACTGCTCTGGATGGGGTTTGTTGGGAAATTTCTCACCCAGCTTGTGGATAATGGCAAAATAATTAAGTGGGGCGGGCAGTTTCGAGGTCAAGTTCGTCCTGGCGATGACGTGGAAACGAAAGTAAAAGTGACCAAGATCGAAGGGAACAAGGTGAGTGTCGAGATCAACCAATTCTCATCCACACCCATTAAGGTTGAAAAAGGTGGACAAGTCGTCAAGAAATTCGAGGCTGAAGAAAAGGGATGGGTTGATGAAAAGGACGTTAAAGAAGGCAATATTAAAACCAAAGAAGTTCCCGAGGGAACGTTAACGTACCGGTATCGGTTGTCCTTCCCTGGCACTGCAATTCTTGAATTAGCTAATTAATTGGATAATTCACATTTTCTAATATTTTTTCTCCTCAATTGTGCGTTCTCAAATAGTGGGTGAGAGTCTTTTAGAAAAAGTATGAGTTCAAAACCCACTTGCCTGACAAAATGA
>MBAA01000006.1:6669-10255 GCA_001940655.1 Promethearchaeota archaeon CR_4 | reverse complement strand
GAAGGAGACGGGGTAATATCACTGGATTGAGAGCCCTGTCGGAAACGTCAAGCTCAAGGACGTATCGCATAACATCGGCAGCGAGCCCGCTCGAGAAAACTCATAACATTCCCTCTTACCTCACAGATCAACCCCAATTCGATATGCGATACGATTCCGAATAATAGTGTTTAAATGAACAACATTCATATATATCAACTTTCCAATGTCAATGTGCCAATCTAAAAAAGGTGACTTTATGGAAAAAAAAGGAGACATTAATAGTACATATGACTACCCAAATAATCTGGTTGATCTTTTTGAACAAAGTGTAACCAAGTGGCCGAATAACAACCTTTTCGGCGTGAAGAATCCGGCGTCCGGAAAGTATGAATGGATAACTTTTCGACAAGTCGCAGACAGGGCCAATAACCTCCGGGGTGCCTTGAAGAAACTCGGCTTAGCTAAGGGCGAAGCCGCTGGTGTAATTGTCAACAATTGCGTCGAATGGTTTATTTGCGAGCAAGCCGTCCATGGACTGGGTGGTGTTTTCGTGCCGATGTACGAAACGGAACTCAAGAAGATCTGGCAGTATATCATCGCCGACGCTGAGATAAAATTTCTTTTTGTTCGAAATAGCAGCATCTATGACCAGGTCAAAGAATTTAAAAAAGAAATTCCGACACTAAAAGAAATTTTCCTCATTTACGGTGAAGGAAACAACTCCCTCAAAGCCTTGGAAGAAATGGGCAAAAAAACCCCGGTCTCCTCCCTTAAACCCGCTTGGTCGGATCTGGCTGACATCATCTATACGTCCGGCACCACCGGCGAACCAAAGGGTGTTATGCTTTCCCATGGGAATTTAGCTATCACCGCACGGAGTGGCGCGGCATTATTTGATATAAATGAAACCATGCGCGTAGTGGCGATTCTTCCTTGGGCGCACGTTTTCGGTTTGAACTCCGACCTCCACTGCTACATCCATTGCGGTGGCAGCATTGCTCTCGCCGAGTCGGTGGACAAATTGATCCAGAACTTCCAGGAAGTCCAACCGACTGGACTCGCCATTGTTCCCCGCATTGTTTCGAGAGTTTACGATGCCATTATGCAGGGGATCTACGCAGATCCGGCCAAAAAGCAAATTTACGAAGCCGCCATGGCCGAAGCAGCCAAAAACAGAGATTTACAAGAGAAAACAGAAGCGTTTAAACAATATGATGCAAAGTTGTTCTCGCAGTACCGCAATATTTTTGGTGGCAAACTGAAATATTTCACGACTGGTGGCGCGTTAACCGAACCAAAAATTGCTAGCTTTTTTAGAGATATCGGTCAACCGATATACGATGGCTACGGCCTGACGGAAACATCCCCTTCGGTCGCTGTGAACTGCCCCAAGATGGGCAACAAATTCGGCACCGTCGGCAAACCATACCCTAATCAGCACGTGGTGATTGACAAATCCCTTGTCGGGGAAGACAGCCTGGATGGAGAAATATGCGTTTATGGTCCCAATGTGATGATGGGTTATCATAAAAAACCACGACAAACGGCGGACATAATGATGCCGGACAAGTGGAACGGTTTTCCCGGCATTCGCACCGGCGATCGCGGTTGGATTGACGAAGACGGTTTCCTGCACATTACTGGCCGCTTCAAGGATGAATATAAGCTCGCCAACGGCAAGTATGTTCACCCGGAAGGCATCGAAAATGACATCAAGCAGCTTCGCTACATTGCGAACGTAATGCTTTATGGCGAAGGGAAACCATACAATGTAGCCCTCGTGGTTCCCGATATCGCCATATTGAAAGTTATTCCGAACACTAAAGTATGGGTGAAAGACACCCTGGAAGAGTCGCTTAAAAGCAACGAATTAAAGGAGTATATGACCAAGGAGATCATTGCCCATCTTAGTAAAATTTATGGTGGTTATGAAGTGCCGAAAAAGTTCCTTTTCTTGGCGGATGATTTCACCCTGGAGAATGGCCTGATCACGCAGACTCTGAAACTCAAACGGGCCAATGTAATGAAGAAATACGGAGAGCGACTTCTAGCGCTCTATAACAAGTAGTTCGTACTACGAACTTGCTTTGGCAGTGATTACCGGTTACAACCCCCATCTTCTTGTTATTTCTGAGGATGGGGGTGTGATTTTTTTAAAGGTGTTTGAACTATGTAACGCTTAAGGTCATTCAATAAACCTTGCAAGGATATCGTCCAAAACACCTTTAATATTTCCCCAACCACGCTATTCGAATGCCCGCCGGCTAAAATATCCCTTCATCGCTCCAAAAACCTGCCGATATTCGGCGGTCAATACCCAACAAAGTATTGCCACGATTTCCTCCTCCGTCAAGTAAAGTCTTTTTGATGTCGAACCTCATCCCCTCGGACAGGTCGATGTCCGACGGTAACGCTGGTACTAAGGATCCAACCAGTTTGGGGTGGTTTTCATCTATTAATTAGCGCATAATATCAAAAATTTGTAAAAAATTGGTTTGCGTTGTCAAGGTTTAAGCGAGAAAAAAAAATCAGGTAAAAAAAGAACGGGTTATTTTTTCTTCCCGGCAGGAAAGATTTTGCCTACATCCTGAATGATTTTCCGATCCCCGGCGAATTTCACCTTACCCGACGTGAATGCCTTTATAGCCCCAAGTTCCCCAGTCCTGAGTCCCATAAAACTCTCCAGACTATCGTAGGTCAACGTGCAGGTTGCGTCCGGGATAGAGTCGCCGGGGTTGATTTTGTACGCCCCATTTTCGAGGACCATCTGCCACTTGCCTCCTCCATCTCCGAGAACGTTGTACTGGACTACCACTTTCTTATTCAGCTTCAACGCTTCGTCTTTGTTGAATGCCGTTGCCATTAAATCAAATACTTCTTGTGCAGTTACCACTTTGTTCACCTCATTAGAGTTTGGCACATTAACGTACTAAGCTTGATATATAAGATATTTACTATTTTTGAATCACGAGAAAAATGGTTACCAAATTGATCGATGAAACACTGGAGAAAGAGATTTATAGTAATGAATAAGAAGAGCAAGTTGGTTTAGTCAGATGGAACAACGGATCCACTGTACACTAAACCATATGTGGATATTGACGAGGGGAAGGATCAACTGGTTCGTTAGCGCTATGTGTATGGAGGGTTCGAAGGTATCGATTGTCGGTAACCGAAAAACAGCTTTCAGGTGATATATCTTGGCATCTCCAAAATTCCATGTTGACGAGAACAAACCATGGTTTACTTCAGGCCTCTGGCCCGAGGGTGTTCCAAAAAATTATGACTTCCCATTGAAGACTCTCTGCGATGTCCTCGATGAACAGGTGAAGAATCAACCGCAGGCGAAGGCAATCTGGTTCTTGGATACGTACGTGACCTACGAACAACTCGGGCACTACGTCGACTCCCTCGCAACTGCATTAAGCCAGCGAGGTATTAAAAAAGGCGATGTTGTCGCGCTGCTGTTGCCCAACAGCATCCAATTTGTCGTCTGCTATTATGCGGCGGTAAAACTTGGTGCCATCGCGTCCGGAATTAATCCCACCTACAAACCCCTCGAAATATTGCACCAGCTGGATGAGGTCGGTGCGAAAGTGCTTGT
>MBAA01000006.1:2699-6432 GCA_001940655.1 Promethearchaeota archaeon CR_4 | reverse complement strand
CAGCAAACCCCGCCGATGAACGTCCTCGTGGAGGAACTCCTCAAGAGCGGGCCAAAGGGAGGAACCATTTTCCCGGGCGTGGAAATCCTATTCAATAGACTTGGGATGTACCTGAAAGATCACCCCGAGCTTAAATCGGAGCTCGCAGGTATGTTTCGCTTGTGTACTAGTGGAGCTGGACCTCTCCACCGCTATGTGAAGGATCCATTTGAGCAATACACCGGCGCCAGGCTGGTCGAAGGGTATGGCCTCGCGGAAGCTTCACCTTCAGTGAGTGGCGGCCCCCTCAACGGCAAGGATCAACCGGGGAAGATTGGCTTACCTATGTGCGGCACTGATTGGGGAATCTTCGATGCAGTCGATTTCACCAAGGGGATGAAACCAATCTTTCCCGGCGAGGGAGATCCCAAAGAAGAAGAGCGAGATATATACACAGGCGAGATTTGCGTCTGTGGTCCACAAGTAATGAAGGAGTATCTCAACCGACCAGAAGAAACGGCAGATACACTTAAAACATATGATGGTCGCACGTGGCTCCTCACGGGTGATTTAGGATTTATGGATTCAACAGGCCAGATAACCATTCGGGATCGAAAAAAGCAGATGATCAAGATGAAGGGGTACGCTGTCTTCCCAAAAGAAGTGGAAGACCTCATTGGTCGCAACAATGCCGTCCGCGATGTAGCTGTTGCGGGGATCCCCGATAAAGAAACCGGTGAATTTGTGAAGGCATGGGTTTCCCTCAAACCTGAGTTCAAGGATCAGGTGACCGCCGAGCAATTGCTTGAATGGTGCAAGCAGAACCTGAGTCACTACAAGGTTCCGAAGGAAATTGAGATCCGGGAAGATATTCCTACAACCGCTACCGGGAAGGTTATGCGACGCGTGCTCCAAGAGCAAGACCCGCGATTCGGGGTCAAAAAATAACTTTTTTTCTTAAATCCCTCAGACTACACTTTCACCAGCTGCTTTGTAAAGGAATGGAATCTGTAACTCCTGCTGGAACGAAACAAAATGGCAAGACCGCGAGGGTCTTTTCGGTTTAAAAAAAGGGAATGGTTATTATTTTGTAAGCACGTTTCGGATTGCAGTGACGAGTTTGGGTATGTCACTTTCTTTTACCGAGCAATATGCAACACGGATCGCGTTGACGCCAACCTCTGGAGCCTCCATCGGTATGACCGCAACCTGTTCTTGCTTGAGCAGCTTGTCTGCGATGTCACTCGCTTTGGCGCCCTTCACATTGATGAGTAGGAAGAACCCCCCGTTATTTGGGTCCACGCTAGCGTTAGGCAGGGGTTTCTCCGCGAGGAGCTTGTTGATGACCTTATACCGTTTCGTGAGCAATGCTACCGATGCCGCTCGCTGCTTGAGTAGTTCATCCCGATCTTTGATTAACAGCTGAGCAACAACGTACTGGGCAGAACGATTGCTGTTCGAGATCGTCCCCCGGATGTACCCTTCGAGCTTGTTGTTGATTTCCGCGTCTAAAACCGCTCGTGCGTCTGCCGAAACCCAGCTGGGATGCACGCCAAGGGTAAATGCTCCGACCCGCCCACCATACATGAGCATTTCTTTCGATGCACCATCGAGCTTGACGGGAATAAGGAATGCACTGCGGTTGACGAGGTGGGGGAAGAGAGAATAGGTCGCGGCGTTCTCGTCATACGTATATCCTTCGTACGCATCATCGCACAGCACCACGATGGGTTTCTTCATCTCATCGCCGAGGGTTGCTAGTTTGTCCGCTATTTGTTTGTACATGGCAGGAGAGGGGACATATCCCGTGGGATTGTTCGGGAAGTTCAGTAATAGCATAGCTTTCCCCTTTACTTGCAAGGATTTCCGAACCACATCAACCATTCCATCCACGTTAAAGTCCCCCCTAGCGAAGAAGGGAAAGTATTGGATCTTTGCTTGGCCGATAACCTCGAAAATCTGCGAGTAATTTTCCCAGAATTTGTCGGGGAGAATCAAGTGATCGCCAGGATCCATAAAGAGCGCACTAGCCATGGAAAGGCCCATAGTGACTCCCGCGGTGATGAGCGGGTTTGTCAAATAAGGTTTGACATCAATTTTTGCACCCTTTTGGCACTTATACGCTATCCAATCCTTCCATGTTTGGCGAAGTTCGGGAATCCCGCCGATGGGAGCATATTCTGCCATTTCATTGGGGGGAATCTTGAATTGTTCGGCGACTTTTTTCACATATAAAATGGTCCACGTTTGGTCATCCGTGCCAAATAGGTCGCCTTGCGTGCCATAGGCCGTTCCGATCGTTGCATTGAGCTTGGATTCTTTTTTTGCCCGGCCACTCCAGTAAAAGATTCCATCGGGGAGGAAAATTCGCTGACCGAGCTTGGAAAATGCAGTCCATAAAGGCGTTTTTTGGAGATTTTTAAATTCCACTGAATCACCTAAGGGAGGTTATTTTTGACGAGACTCCATTCTTTATTTGCTATTTAAAACCCGATTCTTGCACGTGAAAGGGAATTCGTCGCGTTTTGAAAAGAATGAGGGTTTTTTATTGTTTCGAAGTCGTTTTAAAGGGCAGAGAAATAAAAAGGGGGAAGGAGGGTTATATAACGCGTTCGAGAAACCGCAGATAATTCACACATTCTTCGGCGTATAAATCCATTTGCTGCTCGGAGTGCTCCATTTCTTTGGTAGTGTAAACATTTGCCCCGGAAGGCGGTAATGGTTCGCACGCAAGCGCCATATTATAATTGATCTCTTTGAGTGCGCGGATGATCTCCGCCCAATCGGTTTGCCCTCGGCCAGTGGACTTGCGATTAGAATCCGCCACATGGCAATGGATGACATTCTTACCTGCAAGACGAATGGCCTGTCCATTGTTATCCTCTTCAATATTGGCGTGAAAGAAGTCAATCATCATCTTCAAGCGGGGATGCCTAGCAAGATTCAATAATTCTATTGCTTGATCTGCCCGCCGAAGGAAGGAATTTTCATACCTGTTAATCGGCTCGATTGCGAGGAATATATTTCCTATGGATTTTGCATAATCCCCTAGTTCTATGAAACCAGCGATCGCAAGCTCCCGATTTTCGTGGGTCCACCCGTCTGTCACGTTTGCCACACCAGAAGGGACAGTTAGCGTAAGTTTAGCCCCAAGTTGCACCCCAATGTCCAAGCACCCCTCCAAGTAGGTTATCGTCCTCTTTCGAACATTAGGATTCCGATCAATCAGGTTCCGCCGGTGGGTCTCATCCGCTGCGCCGGTCATCATCGTGCAGATGGAGCAGCAAGGGAGTGAGAATTGATCTATCAGACTTTTTACTTGATTCAGGTCAAAAGTCTCGGGATTCTCCACCATTAATTCAATCGCATCGTAATGGAATTTTTTTAAACGAATAAATTGCGCCTCAAGGGATTCTTCGCCATAGATCCAATTGCTCACAGCATAGGTGAATTTATTCATATTTGCACAAGGGTTCCCTCGACTTAATTAAGATTTTTACGGAGATTTTAAACGTAAATGAGGTATATTAGATATGCTCGAGTTTTTCCTCGACCAAGTGGTTCGGAATATGGGAGGAGGCATCGGAGAGGTGTTCTATTATCTCCTCGAATGCGTTTCTTTCGCCGGGATTTTCATTATCCTCTTTGCCTTATTTCAAGGTGTGGTTCTCAAAAAGTGGCACTATTCTGAATTTATCTTGGGCATAATCATCCTCGGTCTCGTGGGGATTGAACCCGGATGGAAATTACTCCT
>MBAA01000006.1:2347-2655 GCA_001940655.1 Promethearchaeota archaeon CR_4 | reverse complement strand
CCGAAGTTCCTAGTTCTCCTCCTGAACTGACTCCTGGTACCTCGCGGAATGCCAAAACTGGCGATCTCCTCTCAGATTTCTCGAATCAAGTGCAAACGACCTTCTTGAAATGGCAAGAAGATGCGAAAAAGCAGAACGAACAATTCCAAGCCAAGGTCAAGGAAGGGCAAGATAAGTTCAAGGCACAAGTACAAGAAAATAACGAGAAAATCAAGAACTTCTTCGATGGTCTCGGCCAGAAATGGGATGCCCAGTTTAAGACTTGGCAAGATGATATTAAAAAGCAATCTTTGGAAAACAACTCGAAT
>MBAA01000006.1:0-2337 GCA_001940655.1 Promethearchaeota archaeon CR_4 | reverse complement strand
CGAAACAGAAAATGCGCGACGATTGGGACAAGTTTGTTGACCGTTCCCGCAAGGACTATGAAAAAGCAGTTAGTTTTAATTTCAAGATGAGTATGAAGATCTGGTTGAATATTCTCCTCTTTGTGTTACCAATCATCCTTCTAATGTGGATATTAATGGCTTTCGTATTTCCACAGAATTAAAAGGGAGATGTGGGTAGTGGAAGGGGATTCTGACCAAAGTTCTTCGAAATCTAAGCCCCCTTTTTTTACCAAAGTAAAAGCGCGAGTTAAAGGTTCCCTTCAAAAAGTTGAACGATTAATTAAACCGAAAAAGCATAATCACGAAAATAAAGAGCAATTAGTTGCTTTCCGGCAGCTAATCTGTGCCAAAATTCACCGGGAAAACCGGAACGAATTCATTTCTGTGCTCCAAGCGCTAGGATTCAAGGACATCACAACCCGCGAATTTATTGGCAAGCGTCGGTCGACATTGATGTTTTCCAAGGTGCTGGCAAATGGTTTTCGTCTGCACCTCCGACTGTATGAAGTTGGGCAAGATTATTTCATCTTAGCCCACATGGAACCATTGCCTTCAGCCGATGTCAAATTTCATGTGAAAGGGTTTGTCCGCTGGGCTAAGGGTACTTTCAGGCATAAAAATGAACCACCGAAAGAGGTTGGATCAAATGATGAATTGCCCGATCCTTCTGAAAAAGTGGAAGAGTTCAGGATGGAACTCGCAGATTACGAAGCTGGCGGCGACCAACTGAAGGCGCTCATTACCACCGTGCCAAACTTTGAAAAAAAGGTAGACTTTTCAATTACCGATGAAGACTTGCGCCTTTTTAACGCAATTTATGGTGCTATCGACCATATCCCCACCATTACGTTAATCCTCGAGAACTTTTTGGAGTCTGCTGGGAAAAACTTCGAAGGGGGCGCGCGGTCTTTGCCAAAGATCCTCGAGATCCTTGGATTTCGTGTGTCTCCCGTTCTTGGAGAATCAGGGGGGGATTCCACCTATCTCGCAAGGGCAATTTTTACTGACGCAAATTATACTCTTCTTGTGGGGATTTCTTCAGGGGTTCCCTCTGCAGAGATGGATGCTCTGAGTAGACTCGCCCCCACCCTTCAGGTTAATTTTACCCTTCTAGTTTTACCCAACGAGGAATTCCCAGGGAACATTGAGGCGAATGCAAAACAATCCCGTGTTAACGTGATCAGTGCTAGCAACCTCGGCATCTTTTTCCTCGACCACGGCGATTATCCCTTCACTCAATTGGAAATACAATCACTCTTTTCTCCTGATGGTGGGATTATCTCCCTCTCCCACATTAACGAGATCATTTCAAAAAAGAAGGATTTCGAGCAGATTTTCACACAATCCCGCAATATCTTGGACATCCTGCAGCAGATGGGAAAATGGGTTCCATTGAAAGAAGTTGAGAAATTGGTCGGGGTTCCCGACCTCATATCTAAAGAAACAGTGACGTATGTCCTCAATTTTCTCACGAATCCATTGATCGGCCTTGTTGAAGAACAGAAAGGTAAATTGTTCAAAGCCATCTTAAATAACGAAGAAATCCAGCTGAAATTGAGAAAATTGGAAGAATTGCTTAATAATATCCGCCCTCGCAAAACTGTTTTATAGTTAGTTTGAATTGCAAGTAAAAGCATTTGGTGTGTGCACATGAATGCAATACAGGTCGAAAACCTAAGTAAGATATTCGTTGATAAGAAGCAGAAAAAGGAAATCCATGCGGTGGATGGAATCACCTTTTCAGTAGCTCCGGGAGAGATTTTCGGATTTTTAGGTCCAAACGGGGCTGGTAAGACGACCACCATTCGTATACTGGCAGGTCTTTTAAAACCGAACGCAGGGCGCGCTTGGGTACTGGATCACGATGTCGTAGAAGAGGCACAAGAAGTGCGAAAAACCATTGGATTCCTCACGGAGAATCATGGCAACTACGAAAACCTGACCTTGGAACAAAATCTCGCGTTCTTTGCGAGCTTTTACGGTATCGAGGGGCATGACGCCCAATTACACATAACGGAGATTATTGATAGACTCGGTTTGGAGGATCGGCGAAAACAAAAAGTAGGAAAATTCTCGAAAGGACTGAAACAACGAGCAGCTCTCGCTCGGGTATTAATTCACAATCCATCAGTGCTCTTTTTTGATGAGCCCACTTCCGGCCTCGACCCAGTAGCAGCGGTTCAGGTTCGGGAGCTCATCTTGGGATTAAAAGCGCGACACCGCACGATCTTCATCAATTCCCACAACCTGGAAGAGGTTCAAAAAGTGTGTGACAGGGTTGCAATCATAGATGCTGGCAAATTGAAACGCATCGGG
>MBAA01000177.1:13018-13111 GCA_001940655.1 Promethearchaeota archaeon CR_4 | reverse complement strand
TCAATCCACGGATAAACTTCCCTCCGCGACAAACGAAATTATTGAAGGATCACAACCTCAAAAAAATAAAAACGGAACACCTCAAGCTATGAT
>MBAA01000177.1:12665-12991 GCA_001940655.1 Promethearchaeota archaeon CR_4 | reverse complement strand
GGGAATCGGAACCTTCATCGCGAACATAATCTTTATTGGATTTTACGTGCCACTTTTGATTGTGTGTTTCTGTGTAGTCTGTCTGCCCTTTCTGATATGGGGAATCTACGGTATCGTGAGGGGAAACTCATATATAAAAGCAGGAATCGGGCGATACGAACTCATTCATCCGAATGATTAGGTTGAAGGTAATCCTAAGTAATCATCACGGGAATCTCGAGTCCCCTTTTCCGATAATGGCTTAATAATAGCAATTTTTCTTAGAAGATTTGTGGATGCAGATGGGAAGAACCCACTTCCATAGTATGGGAAAAGGAAGGTGATTT
>MBAA01000177.1:8830-12659 GCA_001940655.1 Promethearchaeota archaeon CR_4 | reverse complement strand
TTTTCTAAACCAATCAGTAGAGGCCCGGAACACCACATAAGTATTTACGGTAAGAAAGTAAGAATAATAGTGATATTAAAATGACAAAGGAAGAGAATTCGGACATTGCTATCGTGAGCAGCAAAGGCCAAGTGGTGATTCCCCAAGCGTTACGAGAGAAGTTGGGCATCAAACCAAAAACAAAACTAATTGTCTACGGGTTTGACGATGCGATTGTGATGAAAAAAATCAATTTGCCTGACATCCAAAAAGAACTTGAAACAATTTATAAAAAAGTGGACGAAAACATCGCAAAATTCGGGGAGTTATCCGAAGATGAGATTGAAGAGATTATTCAAAAGCACCGGCGTACTAAACATAGTTCTGTTGAAGGTTCCTAGATGAAAATAGTTCTGGATACAAATGTACTGATATCAGCGTTGATTAAAGCAGGTTCCCCCCGTGAATTATTTTTCAAGATCACGGGCGGTAAGAACTCTTTAATTTCATCAAAGAATATCATTGAGGAATTCGTGGAAGTCAGCAATGATCCAAAAATTCGCCAATACGTAGGCGAAGAGGAGGTAGTCGAGTTTTTACGCGTATTGAGTAAATCGGCGAAATTAGTGCGTATACGATCTCATTTCAAAGTCATCAAGGAGGACCCCGAGGATGATATTATTCTTCGAACTGCAGTTGATGGCAAGGCCGATTTCATAGTTTCTGGAGACAAACACCTTCTATCTCTTGGAAATTTTAGGGGAAAACAAGTTGTGACAATAACAAGGATGTTACAAATTCTATCAAAATATTGACGCAGAACTGTTGTGAAATACGAAAATGTGGTTGAGCGTCCAGAGGTGGCGAGTCATTAAGCAGAGGGTTTGCCGTGTGAACGTGGACTTAATGACTTATATGACATCGGGATTTGAAGTTACTCGGAAGTTATGCCTAGTGGAAAAATAGTCCTGAAACTCAGATTATCACTATCTCGCATTTGCACAACCTGCAAGGGATTAAAATAAAAGACGGACGCCAGTAAAGTAGTACGTGCGGAAGAGAACGACAGTACGTTACCAGATGTGATCGAATCCTTATGCTGCGAGAGTATCATAGGGGGGAGTCGGCCCAAAACATTTGACTCCAAGGAAGGCAAAACCTTCAAGAACCGGGAAAAGCAAGCATCAGGTTCAAGGCCCCAACGCTGTTCTGTCGTTTCCCACGCGTCTTGCTTAGAGCAAAAAAAACAGGAAAGCGGCCTTACAAAATTCCGGAGAACTATAATTCCGGTGACTTTGAGTGGTAGTTCTACTTATGCGTTTACCCGCTTTCCTCATGTAGGAGGGCAGCTTCCACTTATAAGGTTAATGGGCTAGGGAAATGTCGCCCCCGATCGTTCAAATCAACTCCAGAGGTTATCATTTCTGCAGGGGGACGGACATACAAGGGCCACTGGGGCAGAGATTGAGGGTACTCGCGATCGATCTTCTGGAAAAATCTTTTTCCACAGAATGAGGAACTTATTTTCCCCGACCTGTCGTGCTTCTCGTGGTTAGAATGCGAAAAAGGAGAAAATTTGCAGCAGCTCATGGAGGAAGAGCATACACTCTTCAACAATGCAGAACAATTATACTAGCGATCTCACGGAGGACCACGACCTGCGGTGCCCGGACTGCCAGTGGGTGTGGCGCGCGAAAGATTTTTTCCGTTAATTTCCTTCAATTTTCTCCATTACAGCGGATGCTTCATGGTGGCTCCTCCTTTTTGTTTTTTTGAAGGTATTTGAATGATAGCCCTTGAACATTTATAAATAAGGGAAAAGAATAGACACGAGCAACATGTTACCAGACGTCATCGAATCGTTTACCCCAGACGGCATCGTCGTGCAGGTGGCGGGAGGGGGGCGAATCGAGATCAACTACCGCGACTTGATCCGGGTCACGATCGACACCACGGACGAAGGACCCTGGTTGCCTGACTGTTTCTGGTATCTTACCACGAAAAATCACTCAGTATCGATCGAAAACAACGACCCCTTCATCCAAGTCCTCCTCGCGAAGCTGCAAAAGTTGCCCGGATTCAAGAGCGAGCTTGTGGTAAAAGCGATGGCGTCCACGGAGATCAACTCATTTATCGTGTGGGAACAATAAGACTGCTCTTATAATAGGGAGCTTCTATAAACCCAAGAATAGATAAAACACCCGTAGGACCATCGGCCTAAAATGGAAGCGGGATGCTGTAATTCGCCATAAGATCTCAGACCAACTCTTATTTTTTCCGGGTTTTTATACCTGCTTCCGAGATCTTTGCTAAACCCCCTTTCTAGAGATTTATCCTATTTTACTTTTTTAGTAAAATATATGGATAATAAGATACTATAAGAAAGAATACAACCAAGTACGATTCCTTAAATTAATCTATTAATTTTATATTATATAGATATGAGGACGCATTATTCCCTTGTATTCTATTAACTATTATTGCAAGTGGTCGTCCTATGTCGTGTGCGCTAGTCAAAAGATCGAACAAATGCCCTACCCGGATGATCTCGTTTGTGTAGTGACCGGGAGTGATTCTCCCCTCTATTCAGATATAACGGAAAATGAGGTCGAAATGATGCGGTTTCCCGCTTGTTTGGAAGGAAATGTTTCTGAAAGCAGCATTATTGATGCAATACTTGCTAGATATGAGCGAGCGATCACGGAAGAGCGGGACCTATGCGTGGAAGGGAGCTTCATTTCAATCGAACTCCTCCGATCGGTGAAGACCGGGACACCTATAAGTGGGGATATCGTTCGCAACTCGTTGTTACTCATCCTCGCGTTGTTTTACCCACGGGAAAAGGAAGATGATATAATGGGCGTGGACGTTACCTGCCTCCCCGCCAGGGAACGGCAAGATTTAATACAATATTTTGAAGCCAATATCCCAACTTATGACGCGGATTAATTGTAAAACCAAATTCTTTTCTTATTTTGCTACCAGAGAATGTGCTACGCGATTTTTTCAAATCCATTCGCGCGAGAAAATCAGTCCTAGTGTCTATTTATATCTGGTTAAACCACGTTTAACTAAGTCCTAAGGATCCCCACTAAGGCTTTAGATCAATAATCCAATGCAACTTTTTTCCCCTCCAGATTTAATTTGGCGAAAAATGAGGGGGAGGCACGAACAACTTTCCAAGGTCATTATGGTAAGAGGGGTTGATGACGTTCACGGTATGAGCGGAAACAACTTCATAAACGAAATATAAATCGAGAGGAGGGCAGCGATTATCCCGAGAATGAGCCGAAGGGGCCCCCCGATTGTGACGTAGGGTTTGCCAATGATGATGAGACTTGTGTCAGTATAATCGAGAGGTTTCGTAAGCAGGCGCCGCTGACTCAAAATGGTTAATAGGGAGGGATATGTATGGAGCGAACCAACGAGGCGAAAGCTTGTATCCAAGGCAGAAAAAGGAATTTCTTGCCCGATGGTCTTGTACTTGAAATCCTTGCGCTCGTTGATAATGTGGGCGAGCCAACGATGGTTGGCGACCGCGACATACCATTTCTCAGGAAGAGGTGGTGTTGAGTTTATCGGAATCAAGCGCACCGATACGACAAATAGTTGTTGCTTGAAGGCCGAGTCCCCAAGAATAGCTTCCAGTTGATCGAGGGAGTAATTGGCAGCTGCCAGTTTCTGAAACTCCCCATATTCTTTCACGTAAGGTTTTTTGGTGTCTAAGATTTTTTCTTTAACACAAATGGCGTAAAGGGAAACCACTCCTGCTGGGAGCGTGGGGGACAAGCACGCAATTACTTGACGTTGCCACTGCGGGTCGATTTTTCCCTGCAATTTCACATAGGCA
>MBAA01000177.1:2565-8813 GCA_001940655.1 Promethearchaeota archaeon CR_4 | reverse complement strand
GAAATCTTCAGTTTGTTTTTTTTCAAGATCATGAATTTCGACGAGAATTTTCTGGGTGCGTTCGATGTCTGATTTTAGGAAGGCACTTTGTCGTTCTCGGTCTTGGGGGGTCATCCCATTCCACGGAAGATTACGAAACTCGTAGAGTAGTTCCACGAGCGAATTGTAAAGGAAAGAAATGCGTACATAGCGAGGTTTTTTTGGTTCGGGAGGAGGAGTTGGGGAAACCTCTTTCAACACGAAACTCTTCACATTTCGAATTCTTGGTAAATCTCCCCGTAAAGGACCTTTCCCAAGCGTTCTATGGTGGTAATGCCACGGAGGGATCTGCGTGGTAGAGGCGTGTAATTGGCGGAAAAAAGAATTGAGCTCGCTTCGTTCTGAGAAGACGGGAGGCGCGAGACTTTCTTGAAAGGCTCTCTGTAATAGTTCGCAGGTCTGTAGTGACAATTGACTCAGTTGTGCTTGAAATCGCTGGTTGAATTCTTCCCACGGTATTCCGATGCGTAACAGCAAGAAGTTCCCGACTTCAGCGAAGCCTAAATCACCGAGGTCATAAAATACCATAGAAGTCACGCCAGGAGGAAAACCAATCACTACTAAGAAGGGTAGGGTTTTTCCCTCTTTCTAGTTTTTGGCAAATTTCGAACTATTATAGCAAATAAGACCTATTCAACGCCATCCCAGCAATACGTGCACAACCGGTCTTTGGGTAGTCCGATAGCCTTGACCATGTGCGCGAGTGTCTGGTATTTCAGCGTGGTTAAGTGAAGCTTATTGCAGATACGATCGACCATAGCTTTGTATTTCGGTCCTGCGGGATCCACGTACTCGGACAAGTCGACTTCCCGCCCATGTTCCAGCTCTTCGATCGCGGTACGCCCCGCCAAGTCAAGTTCCGACCGAGACCGCGAAAAATTGAGAAATTTGCACCCATAGATGAGCGGGGGGCATGCCGGCCGCATATGGACTTCTTTCGCCCCGTGGTCGTACAGCAACTGGATGGTGTCCCGGAGTTGCGTGCCCCGGACAATCGAGTCCTCGCAAAACAACAAACGCTTGTCGGTGATAAATTCCTTGATAGGTAGCAACTTCATCTTCGCCACGAGGTTCCGTGTGGCTTGATCTTGGGGCATAAAACTGCGGGGCCAAGTTGGGGTGTATTTTACGAACGGGCGGGCGAAGGGAATCTTAGCCTCGTTTGCATAACCCAAGCTGTGCCCCGTGCCCGAGTCTGGGATGCCAGCCACATAGTCCACCGGGTGGTTCTCTCCCTTAGCTAGGCACGCCCCGCAGCGGTTCCGCACGACTTCCACGTTGATGCCCTCATAATTCGACGCGGGGTAACCATAATATACCCAAAGAAATGAGCAAATCTGTAACCGGTCATTTGGGGGACGTTTCAGCTCAATCCCCTTGTCTGAGATGAACACAATCTCCCCTGGTCCCATATCTCGCACGAATTTATAGTCCAAGTTCGGGAAAGCACACGTTTCCATTGCGACGGCATAGCTACCGGGTTTTTCTCCTAGGATCAAAGGTGTCCGGCCGACCCGATCCCGCGCGGCGTAAATTCCGTCCTTCGTGAGGATGAGCAGGGAACACGAACCATCGATGAGTTCCTGGGCGTTGCGTATACCATCCACGAACGTGGCTCCCTGGCAGACGAGTTTTGCCACCATCTCGGTAGGATTGATGTTCCCTCCACTCATTTCCGAGAAATGTGCCCCTTGTTCGAACAAATTCTGGGCTAGCTCGGGGAGGTTGTTGATACGCCCCACGGTCACGATCGCGAACGTGCCTAGGTGGGAGCCAATGATCAAGGGTTGGTCGTCCACATCGCTGATGACGCCAATGCCCATTTTCCCGTGCCCCTGCATCTTGGCGAGGTCTTCTTCAAACTTGGACCGGAACTGCGAGTTGGTAATATCGTGAATGTGTCGCTGGAACCCGCTCGAGTTAATGATGGCCATGCCCCCTCGGAAGGTTCCGAGGTGACTGTGGTAATCCGTGCCGTAATATAAATCGAGGACACAATCGTCTTTCGACAAGCAACCGAAAAGACCGCCCATACTTAACTAGAATGCGTCATTGTATAAAATAGTGAATATTAACCAGATATTTGTGATAGATAGCACCAGATCCCTGCATCATACACCCAATCAGCGAACAAGACATCCCGCTTGATTTGTTTTCCTCCCTTGTGCGATACATATGGTTCTAAAAACCGACGAAAATGGGAGAATGTGTTTTCCAGGAAAAAGTATGGATTATAGATTCCATACTTTTGCACTTCAATTATTTCCAAATGGGTAGGTTAATCAACATCGTTGCCACGCACCACATCCGCGAGATCAATTTGGCACCCCGGGCACATCACAGTACCAGTATCATGAAGCGTATGTCGTACCTCGTTCCCGGGTATTAATGTATTGCAGTGGGGACACCGAACCACATCTTGCGGAGACGGAAGGTTCCCAAGATTTTGAGGGGATACTTTCGGCAATGTAATTGTTGAAGGCGATTCACGGGTTTGAACCTTGGCAGGGGGATTTTGTATGGAAAAATCCGCGATTTCTAACGGTGTTCCACTAAAAATCACGACTGAGCGCTGAGGTTTGTGGGGAGGTGTGTAAGAAATTGGAGAAAAAGATTGTTGTATCTTAACCATAAGACGAAGAGCAAGATGCACCGTGGTTCGGTTGATGCCCAACACGCGGGCAATAGTTCCTTCCGTGAGCTTGACGCCAACCGGTAACCTTCCAGACTTTAATGCTGCAATGATTGAATCATAAACCTTCGACAAATCAGGGGTTGGCATATTTCCTAATGAATTTACTCGTATTAAACTATTTATACCTATGCTAAACCATTTAAGCTATCAATATTTTTTGTCATGGCCTGTTATTTAATTTCGTTCAAGACATCTAATTAGGAAGCGCTTATTGTCCAGGATTCTATTTCGTTGCGTTTTCCTTCATAGTGACTTCATCAATAACTTGAAGGGCATGGTGGGGGCAAGCGGTAGTGCATTTATGGCATCTCAGGCACCAAGAAACGTCCCGCACGATGCGGCAGATGTGCTGCCCGTTCCGTGTGTCGACTTTGTAAATGCCCCGGAAGCAAGTTTCTTCGCAGGCTTTCACCGTACAAGAGGCACATTTGGTGGTGTCAATGAAATGGGGCATTGGGGCACCTAAGCGTTGTCATCTATCGGGAGATCTTCAGGTTCTTAAAGGCCATCCAGGGTAACAGGGCGCTCGCGGTTCCCTCCCGGGTGGGCACGAGTTCGGTGGCGGCGGAACGTCCAACGATGTCTTTAAGCATTGCGAGGACATTACCTGCGACAGACCCACCTTTCACGGGGCGCCCCAGCTCACCGTGGTGTATCTCGTACGCGTTCCGAATTTCCGCGCCAAATGACCCGGTCAATTCGGTAGGATTCAACCAGGAGAACTGGGCCACGTAGAGCCCGTTATCAATCTCGGACATCAAGTCCTCAAACGACCCCCGCCCCACCGAACACGTGAGATTGTGCACCTCATTCATAATATGCCCCACCCCGCCCCGTAGGCCGTTGCCTGTGGGTGATTCGTGAAAGATCAGAGCATGTCGCTGGTCGTACAACCACCCGTGGAATTGCCCCTTGTCGATGATAGGGGTTTTTTGTTGGGGATTACCTTCGCCATCCCACGGCGCGGTACCGAGACTACTGGCTAGGAGGCCATCATCCCATAAGGAAAAATTGTCAGTCGCAACAGATTTCCCGATAACGTCAAATTTGGTGGTATTTTCATGCCGTGCTTCCGCGCTTGCATGGTGTCCGATGACAGGGAGGAGAGCATCAGCCACAATTTGAGGGGGGAAAACCACGGTCGCACCCTCTCCGACTTCCGGTAGTTCCGCATGGAGACCTTCCTGAGCGTATCGTGCCCAGAGAGGTAACCTTTCGGGGAGGTTCAACTCTGCAGCTGTCCGGGCGTACCGGGTTGCCCAAAATTCTGCCTTTTTCGCCCCTTCTTCGGCTTTGAAGGAAAATTCCAAGTACCACGCATCATGGGCATGGTGCAGATCGAGCTGGTTCGAATTACGGAGCCAAGTATCTACCACGTGCAGGCGAAGCTTGCCAAAGGTGGGAACCGCGGACGCGTCCTTGGCACTTTGCAGCAGAATTTCCGAATACTTCCGTAATTCGCCCGTAGGGTCACGCTGGACATGTGAATCGACCGGTTGAACACTAGGATAACAACTCGTGACGCCTGGAAAGTGGTATTCGGGTTCTGCGCTCAGCTTCGACATATCTATAGCCTGTTGGATAGTCGCGCGAATCTCGGAATCACGAAATGAGGTTCCCTTGACCAACCCAATTCCGGTCTGTTTCTTCTTTTGGGACAGAACTCGGAGAAAATAATTCCACGCGTGCCCTTCCCGGGTGATGTCCACGTCTCGGATTGTAAATTGGTTCTCATACACGGCAGAGTGAGTCAAGTAAATTTCATACTCGGTAATCTTCGCTGCTTTCAATTGTTTCTCGATGAGATTTAGGTTTTCGCTCATAATTCACACGCCTCCTCTGTTTTACCCTGGCCCCACAACCGCTTCTCGGGCTCGTAACATTGAACCACCCGAAGTCACCGGGACGTAATCCTCGCTTCCCTTCCCACAAGTCCCTGCATGGAACGTAAAGGGCGTGCGTGTCACAGCGTCGATGGAATGGAGAAGGTCAAGAACTCGCCCACTCAAAGTAACTGGTCCCAAGAGTAGAGTTATTTTGCCGTGTTCGATTAACCAACCCTTCTTCGAAGTGCATTGAATGCCTCCGCCGAGGGGATCTTCCATTCCGAAGTATCCATGCTCTAAAAACACGCCACGCTCGATTCCTTTGAAGATTTCTTCAGACCCATAGTCACCTGGTTCAAAATACGTGTTAGTCATCCGCTCATTGACCCGATGCAAAAAGCTTTCCCGGCGTCCGTTTCCTAAGGGTTGTTGCCCCAAAACGCTAGCGGACCGCCGGGCGTAAATGTAATGGGTAAGAATCCCGTGTTCCACGAGGAGATTTTTCCCAGCTTTAATGCCCTCGTCATCAAAACTAAATGATCCCAATTGACCCACCTCTGCAGGGGAGTCACTAATGTTCGCTAATTCGGAGGCTACTTTTTGCTGGAAGAGGGGTTCCAAGTAACTCCGCTTGCGCAGAATCTGATCCGCTTCCAGGCCGTGGCCGAAAGATTCGTGAGCGACAAGGCCTGCTAAGTCCGGATCCAAAATCACGGGGAGTTTCCCCGAAGGGGCGTCAACCGATTTAAGCATTGCTACTGAATTGCGCACGACCCCTTCGAGCATCTCGGGAAAGATATTCTCCACGAGCTCAAAACCTTGTTCACCACCAATGGATTCATAATCAAAATCTTGGCGATCTCCTTCCTTTGCGATGGGTTGGAGAAACAGGCGTGTACGGGGGATGACTTGCCTCAGACGGCACCCCTCATTATTGAGGAAGATCCGTTCTTGCGTGGTAGCGGCATATCGAACCATTGGGTTAATTACTCTCGCATCAAATTTTTCAAGGGTTTGTGAGAACTCCCGAATTTTCGCTAGTTTCTCCCCCAAAGGTACATCGAGGTCGGGACGCTTCTGGGGTACCACGTTATTACATTTCCAGGACGGAAATTCGTCTAGCCCTTCGACTTTACTAGTTTTCAATTGCTCCATCCGCAACCGGATTTTGGTGAATTCCTCAGGGGTTTGAAAAGCGAACTCGTGCCATTGCGAAGTGAAAATGCGAGCAACAACGCCAAAAGAACCCCGCGCGTGGATAATTTGCTCCTGTTGTTTGCTCTTTACGATTTGGGTGGAGGAATTCCTGTCAACCAAAACATCAACATAGGCTGCGGTACGCGGAAATCCATCCACAAATTCCGTAAACGCATCCCACAGTTCATCATAAGGTAAATCGAAGGTTGTGCCCATAAGAAAAGATACAGTAGCCTAATAAAATATAGGTTGCGCCACTTGTCCTCTTTGGCCATGATCAAGATTTAATTATGCATACAAAGAATTCTAAAATATGAGTGAAAGTTCTCGTCATAACGCCGATAATGGGATTATCAGTGAGTCAAGGACTGAACTGCAGAAAAAAAAATCTGAACACCAATCGATTGAGAAAGAACCCCTCCAACAATTTGAGAAATCCATAAATGGGCGCATAAAATCAAGATCGTGGCTCTTCGTCTTAAGTGGTATTA
>MBAA01000177.1:0-2550 GCA_001940655.1 Promethearchaeota archaeon CR_4 | reverse complement strand
ATCTCATCACTCAGCGCGATACCGGCGTTTCTTTTGACGGAAACTTTTACCAAAAAGTTCCCCGGTGAAACAAAAATTCCAGCCTTGCTTTGCGCGTTTTTAATGTCTGTTAACGTGTACACTCTGCGGATGGTGGAAGATTTCATGCAGAATCTCGCAGGGGTCTTCTTCCTCTTATATTCCATGTATTTTTCCACGAAGTGGTTTGAAAACATGCGCGAGTGGAAAAAGAATGGATTATTGACAGCTCTCTTTCTCGTGTGTTCGATTGCTACCCACGTGTATACTGGTGGTCTTGCAGCCGTATTATTTGGGGCGTTGTTTCTTTTCAACTTTGTAGGCAAGTGGGCAAAAACCAGAAAATTACCTACATTTGAATTAAAAATCCTCGGGTTACTTGCCCTTGCCGCAACTGGGGTTATTGTTGGCCTTATTTTCCTGTTTCCTACGATTTACACCAATTTTATCGAGCGCATCCAAAGTTGGTGGATCACGTTTTCGTTTTTATTCACAAAACCCTTGCAACCGGGAACTGATTTCAGTTTGAACGTTTTTCTGACAATCCCTTACTTATTGGGTTTAATTGTAGTTGCGAGTATTTTGATCCGAGGACTTAAAACAAAGACCCAGGGAGATACCGAACCGGTCATTGCTCAAAAGACTTTCCTTGCATGGTTATATTTAGTTCTAGGTGCCCTATTGTTTTTTCTTGTAGGAATGCCCTCCCAGTGGCAAGCACGCTTTATCTTGCTCGCATATGTGCCAATCTCGCTTGTTTCTGCAGTCTTCCTTAAGTGGGTCGAGTATCGACTTGTGTTGAAACGTCCTTCCAAAAAGGCGCTAAAATTGGGAATAGTTGGTGGTATATCAACCATATTTGGGATCGTTACGCTTGTCAATGCAATCCTCTTTCTTCCTACAATGGGACCCACGCTTATCCCTCCCCAGTATAACGAACTCGTGTATATTCGGAACCAGTTTAAACCAGCGATCCTCAATTCCAGCTGCGTCATTCATACCGGGAGTTTTGAATTTGGGTATTGGATTACTTATGTGTTCGATGATATCGAGGTGGACACAGGAGACCCTTGGACGATGAACATGGCATATCCCGGGCAAAAGATATTCGTAATATTGAAATGGAGGTCGGTGGGTTCCCCCTTCCGCGCGATATTTACATACCCTTGGAACCCCATCACACCCCTCCGATTCGACACTAGCGAATTAATATCACCGCACCAAGGTTCTCTTCCCCCACCCCAAGGAAAAGTAATTTTCCACGGCATGTATCTAGACTTGCGATTATTATACTACGAAAATGGAACATTAGCAACGCCCTAAAAGTGATCCTTGTTGAGTAATGCTATTACCAATACGTCATCTTGAGTTGTTTGTGATATTCGTTCAAGGATTTGACTTTTATTTTCGCGTCTCGTTGGCGCTTGATGGCTTCCACGACCGCTCGGGCGAGCTGGATGTTGGTAATACAGGGGATATTGAATTCCACTGCTTTGCGTCGGATGATGTATTCATCCTGCATAATGTTGTCGAACTCCTCTACCACAACACTGGGTAAGGGGAGATTGATCACCATCTGGATCGCCCCTTTCAGGATACAGTTGAGGAGGTTGGGTTCCAGCTTGGTCTCGCTGACCTTGTGTAGGCGTATGACCTTGATACCAGCCACTTCCATGTGATCCGCTGTGTGAGAAGTGGCGAAAATCCGGAATCCCAACTCCACGAGCTCTCTGGCAACAGGGATGACCTGTTCCTTGAGATCCTCACCCCCCACCGTGATGAGGACGTTTCCTTTGAGGGGGATGCGAATTTCCGCCGCAATCATTGCCTTTAATAATGCATCGTAGAAATCCTCGCCGATGCACGCTACCTCCCCGGTGGACACCATTTCCACCCCGAGGATGGGGTCTGCTCCTGACAAACGCATAAAGGAAAACATCGGGGACTTAACACACACGAAATTGCCTGGGGGGAGGTCTTTCACGATATCCTTGATCTGTCGCCCAAGGATGACTTCCGAGGCAATAGTCATAAGATTGATCCCCCGCGTCTTGGAAACGTAAGGCATTGACCGAGAGGATCGCAAGTTGCATTCAATGACGGACACGGTTCCATCTTTCACGAGGTACTGGATGTTAAATGGACCACGGATATTGAGAGCGAGAGCTATTTGTCGGGAGTAGTCAGTCATTTTTTCTATGGTGGCAGGGGGGAGGGTCTGGGGAGGTATGACCATCGTTGCGTCGCCGGAATGGATACCCGCATTTTCCACGTGTTCGATAATGCCCCCAATAAGCACGTAATTTCCATCTGAGATCCCATCGCACTCGACTTCCCGCGCCTCGGTGAGAAATTTGGTGATCACAACAGGATTGTCTTGGGACACTTTCGTGGCAAGTTGCAGGAAATCACTCAGTTGATCGGGTGTTTGAGCCACCCGCATTGCCGCACCTGAAAGTACATAGGATGGTCGCACTAGCACGGGGTATCCAACTTGGTTTGCGAAAGCAAGGGCGCTACTATAACTCGTCA
>MBAA01000121.1:10987-11161 GCA_001940655.1 Promethearchaeota archaeon CR_4 | reverse complement strand
GAGGTTGTGATGCTCGAGGATGCCGATGAAACCCGGTGCGACCTCGTCGATGGTGTATTTCTTTCGGCCCGCATACCCGAGACCACCCTTCCTGCGGGTTGGCGATCGTTGCCCCTCCTCAACGGGGGGGGATGGAGGGGGAAATATTTATTAAGCCTCGCTTGGAGTACGGGA
>MBAA01000121.1:9466-10928 GCA_001940655.1 Promethearchaeota archaeon CR_4 | reverse complement strand
TCCTGTTATATATTTCCGCCTTGTAGAATGCAATTCTGCGAAGTCTAACCAAGAAAAAGGGCGAGCTGGAATCTTTGATTGTATGTGAGCTAGCATTATGATGGTAAATCTTTACCAATGCCAAGTAAATCACTGACTTTTGGACATTGCCATTCTTGAGCATTTAAATAGTTTCCTCGTGCAGTAGCAGCGAGGTCCTTCTCCTTCCATTGTTCCTGGACTTTGTTTTGCCCTGTCTTGGTTGCCTTCACTAGCTCCGGGCTCTCCTTGCTTTTTTATTAAGAGGATGTTGCCAAGAGTCAGACAAGAGAGAAGATATGTTCCAGACTGCAATTGATCTTGGTGTATACGCGCAGTAAAGAAATTGATCCTTGATCCAAAGAGCAGCTATGGGGGCAGTTAAATATTGGAATGTTTTTAATTCCTGAAAATCCCGCTCTCGCAAATTCCAAATACGAATCAGATGATCCTACCTGCCCGAGAATAGGTAATTATCATAATAAGCGATGGGGTTGACCAAACCGTGGTCGGTTTTCCAGCGATAGACTTCAGCGTAATGTTTCTTGTCCCACACAAATATGCTACCACTACTTGCAACACCAATGTACAATGAATTTACGATGAGACTCGCAACGAACCAATAGTTTTTCGCGACAATCTCATTATCTTGAGCAAATGTGAGCGATTTGACATTGGTAAACTTATGCGTTTCCCAAACTTTCACGATCCCCTCCTTAGTCGCGGAATATAAAAAGTGCCCTTCCCCAGAAAGTACTTCCACCCCTTTCCTACCCCTGTGCCCATACAGAGATTTCACTTGTTGAAGGGAAACCGCATCATATTCTCAATTGGCCCATCGGACGTGCCCATAAAAAGGTGAGATCCGTCATTCCAGAGAGACCTGACACGGAACTCGTCTGGACCCCACGAAGTTTGGAGGAGTTGGGTTTTCTTGTCAAATAGATTTATGACATTGTAACGATATCCGTCAGGTTATTGCCGCCCCCACCACCAGTGAAGATATACACGGTATTGGCTGTCACCGCGGCAACATCTTGACCGGAGCAGACGAGCATTCCATCTAAGGCGAATTTGCGAGTTCGATCATAGAAATGTACTATGCCAACTAGCATCGTATATCCTCCGGGTTGATAACCAGTTCCCCACAAATGAAGATATCTCTCATCCCCTGAAATGCCATTAATCTTTTTTAATTCGGGTGTGACAACTTTCGAAGGAGAAATTCGCTCAAGCAATCTCTTTCGACTCCCGTATGCGGGATTGATTGAAGTAAAAGGTAACTACTCCGCGATCTTAAACAGAGTCGCTTTGAGGTAAAAGAGGAAAAGAGGAATTTAATAAACTTTCAAGCGGCGATACACAGGTTGACGGGGAACTGCCTTCACGAGTCGCACGTTGACTGCGAGCTTCCCAGGTCCAAATTCTTCTCCTAAGAGGTTCC
>MBAA01000121.1:9104-9339 GCA_001940655.1 Promethearchaeota archaeon CR_4 | reverse complement strand
TTTAATGAGTCCTTGCCCGATCAACTCATTATATTCCTGCACAATGCCTTTTAAGGCATTCTTGGAAGTCGACGAAACTTCTTGCTTTTTTGCAAGCGCGGGTGTTACTTTTGGCGCAGTCTTTGCGGTGGGTTTAGGTGCGGGTTTCGGCGCGGGTTTCGCCGTCTCCGCTGCTTTTACGGGTTTTGCCGCTTTTGGGGCTTTCACTGGTTTTGCTGCTTTTGACACGCAAATA
>MBAA01000121.1:7309-9047 GCA_001940655.1 Promethearchaeota archaeon CR_4 | reverse complement strand
TCTAAGTCCTCCTTTCGGGATGCAGAACAACAATATATGCCATTAATGACTCCAAGATGCATAATATGTCGAATTAAGAAGGATTAAGTAATTAAAAGGTCGTAGGAGGTGATTATGTGTATGCCTAAAGACCTGCTCGAGCAATCCATTACATTACCAAACGGGCGGCGCATAGGTTATGCGGAATTCGGCGATTTAAAGGGTATACCCGTCTTTCACTTCCACGGATTGCCTGGTTCCCGCTTGGAAGGCAATCTTCTTGGCAACGCAGCCAAGACTGTGGGCGTTCGATTAATCTCCGTTGACCGTCCAGGAATGGGACTCTCGGACTTCCTCCCCAATCGCAGAATCGCGGATTGGCCAGTAGACGTTAACACGCTCGCAAATGCATTGGGATTGGAAACCTTTGCGATTGAAGGTTTCTCCGGTGGGGGACCCTACGCGGTAGCATGCGCGGTCTTTCTCCCCTATAGAGTGATTGCTTGTGGGTTGATAAGTAGCGCCGGACCGAAGGGGATTGAATTGGGGACGCGATGGAATTCATGCCTACCACCAAGTGATGCGTCCATTCGCAAAATGATGGACGGAGTATCTCGCGCATGGAGTGGATTCGCACAAGGATGTCGGAACCTCACAAGTGCCAGTCGTTTCGTGGAAAATGGGTTAGGACATATTTTTCCAGCAGATCCGGATGTTATATTGGGGCGAGACCGAACAGTCCAAGAAAATTTTGCAGCGGATTTCTGCGAAGCATTCAGACAAGGAATCCGGGGGGAAATACACGAAGATTACTTGCGGAATATGCCATGGAACTTTAATCTCTCGGAGATTTCTTCCCAAGTGCCGGTTTTTCTTTGGCACGGGGAACTGGATGCGAATGTACCTCTCTGTGTAGGACGAGCAATTGCGCGGTGTATTCCTCACTGCAAAACGACTTTTTATCACAAAGACGGACACATTTCTGTGCCTTATTTTCATGCAATAGAAATTCTGCGTTCGCTAAAAGAAGCTAAAAATGTCATAATCTCGTAATATTATTGAAGCTAAATAGAAAAATTCTATAGAACTTGAAAGACTAGAGGAAAAAAGGTGGTACAACTGTGTTGAAGACTGGTTTCACTGAACTCAAGGTAATCTTAGAGGAAGCACGTTCGTATCGCTTGGGAATTTATAAACGTTTACAGAATCAGTCGGGTTCTCTGCGAGATATCATCATAGACTACTCCACACTCGCGTACTACGAGAAGGGAGTTAGACTTAAGATCGACATCTTCAAATTGCTAGAGATTCTGTCTGCCGGTGCCACCCGGGCTGCAGTTTTTGTGTGCGACAGCATATCCCCCACCTCATCAAAGGGTACATTCGCATCGGCGCTCCGAGAGCAAGATATTTTCCCTATCCTCCTCCCCTTAAAACACGACAAGCAACGCGGGATCGATTATTGCATTGAAACCCTCCTCCTCGACACGTCTAGCACGGACGTCCAAGAAGTCCTCCTCCTGAGCAAGGACGGGGAGCATTTTGGTGCCCCTCTCCACCACGTCCGCCAACATAGACTCCACACCCTGCTCGGGAAATTACCGCAAGCACCCGAACCTCTCATTGACGCCGCAGATGAGATTATCGATCTCAAAGATATAATGCTCAGAACTTGCCTCCGATAGATGGTGCCTGGTGACATTAATCACCAATCGCACTAGATCGTTTTTCTTGGGCGAAAATGAACTATCTCAGTAAT
>MBAA01000121.1:7085-7268 GCA_001940655.1 Promethearchaeota archaeon CR_4 | reverse complement strand
ACCTAATGAGATCTACCTCATTTTGTCAGGGGTACCTCAGGATCTACCTGCTTCTGTTGTTTATCGGGAGTAGTTTTCGCTGCTTTATCACGCCGCGGCGGTTTCTTCCGGCGCTGGTGTTTTTTCCTTATTCTGTCCATCGTACCGAATATTACCATAATAGAACCTCGCCTTTTTGGTATT
>MBAA01000121.1:3654-7062 GCA_001940655.1 Promethearchaeota archaeon CR_4 | reverse complement strand
ACAACTAAAAACTTGAAACTTAAATTTGAAATACCCTCCCACCTGAGTTGCTGGATAATTAATCACTAAAAGGAATTTTTTCCCCAACCACGGATCCTACTTTCGGAGTGCTTACGAAGAAGATACTTCGAATTTACCTCGATTTCGCACTGGGATAAATTTTTTATGCGTGGACGGACTTAAGCTTCGTATAGCTCCCCATTTGGCCCAGTGGTTTCGGCACCGGACTGTAGGGTTTTAACCCACACCGCGAGATTGGGCATTGCCCAGACGATGACGCTGTGTCAGCAGAAATCCGGCCTACGGCGGTTCGAATCCGCCAGTGGGGACCAGTTTTTACTTTTAAGGTTCTAGGAGAATTACGAATTACGTGAGTGCCAAAAGCTCACGAGGGCAAGAATTTTAGAAATACTATGAATTGTATACGTCCGTCATCTATTTAGGAGGCCGGGAGAAAGATTAATAATGAGGGGCACATTGTCCCCTTTTGAAGGTTACTCATTCATGCAAGATGTTAAGAATGTGACATCCCTCGGGTGTACCTACGCAATTGACGCGAGTCGTTGCAACGGGTGCGGCGCATGCATAGAAGTTTGCCCAGTGGATTGCGTCTGCATTGAAGATTACAGAGCGTGTTTTTCACCTCTCGCCACAACCGTATGTTTTCATTGTGGAGCTTGTCAAAGCGTGTGCCCCCAAGATGCTATCGAAGAATCCCTCTGAATTGAGAGTTTTTGCACTAATACTCTAATTTATATTGGATTCAGCAGAATATTTTTCAAAAGTCGCTTAAAATCCTTGAAATGAAGCAAAAAGGGTCAATTTACTATTTTTTCAATCTCTGATCTTTGAAAGGATTCGAGAACCAGTGTTTTTTCCAGAATATGAATAACATAGTAAGCGCAATCCCAATCATCACCATGATCACGAGCGGGTATACCCAATGTATTTCAATTTCGAGCATACCCTTGAGGTTCATACCGTAGAAACTCGCCAAAAACATAAGGGGGAGGAAAATGGTAGAAATAATGGTCAAGACTTTCATTATCTGATTCATCCGGTTGTTCTGGGAGGACAGGTAAATGTCCAACAAACCACTCAGCAGGTCACGCGACGATTCGATCATTTCGATGATCTGGACAGTATACTCATGAATGTCTCGAAAATAGGGGAGCGTTGCGGTTTTCACGTAAAGAGTGTCCCGCCTCGTCAACCCGTTCGCGATTTCCCGGAGGGGCCAGACCACTTTCCGCAGCTCGATCATCTCCTGCTTGAGCGTGTAAATGTCCCGAAGTAAGTAAGGTTTAGGGTTGACAACGAGGGAGTCCTCTATCGCTTCAATACTCGTATCCACGTGATCCAGAATCTTGTAGTAAGAATCGATTGCCAAGTCAATGATGGAATACACAAGATAATCCGCGCCCATCGAGCAAATCCGCCCCCTTTTTCGGATGCGATCTAAGATCGGGGCAAAATTGGCACTGGGACGTCTTTGGAAGGTGATAATATAATTCATCCCGAAAACAATACTCAATTGTTCAGTAACAAGCTCTCTTGCCTCTCTGCTCAGCTCTACCACACCTACCTCGCCATAAAGGTACGTTCCAAAATCTTCGAGTTTTGCTAAGTAAGTCGCGTCCAAGATATCTGCAATCACCAAGGGGTGCAAGTTAAACGCTTTGCCCGCGCGCTCAATAATGTCCGGTTCATACATGCCGCTCACGTTGACCCAAGTAACCATAGGCGCCTCCTTGAAGGGCAAGCACTCGGAGAATGCCGACACTTCTCGCTCTGCGAAGTTTTCTTCATTGTATTCAACGACCGTGACGTGAATTTTTCCGAGGAAGGGTTTATTCGCGGAAGTTGCCGAGGGGGGGTTTGACGCTTTTAGATAATTGCCTCGCTTGCGTGAGAGGGCCATACTTGACTATTTGGCTCTCAGTATTAAAAGAAGTGCCTTTGATGGATTCTTTGCACCTAAAGTAGCATATTCGCCTAATTTGTCTTCCTTGCATCCTGCATAATCTTGTATCCAGATGTGAAAGTTTTTTATCAAATTATGTAAAATGTCAAGGTATGTCCCCTCTCAAGCGACCGGAGAGCGCCGAGGAGTGGAATGACCTCAAAGACGCCAAATACACCAGAAGAACATGAAAGGGGCATTGGTAGCTTACGAGCACGCGCTCGCGCTCGAGTTTAAGGATACCGCCACTTGGTACAACCTATGGATTACCTACATGTCACAACAGCGGGAGGCAGAGGTATTGTATTTTTTCGAGCAGAGTATGAGCCTCGGGGATCTAAGGGGGCAGCAATTGATAAATAAGCTGCGTTCTCGGGGGATCAAACCGCAAGCTTCAGTCAATAGTTCATATTCGAAATCCCCAAACACTTTCCACTCCTGAAACCCCTATAGTTTTAACATAAGCTCAAATTCATTCTTCCAAATATACCTACATCCCCCCGACATAGTGTGAATTTCAAGAATTCCTCCGATCAATTGATTTTTCGAAAACGTAAATCTAATGGCAATGTGGGAGAAGTAAATATTCCGCTAGCTAGAAAAAGAAAGGTGTGAATTTTATTATAGGAAACAATATCTCCCTGAGAATTTCTTGAAGAATTACAGGAGATGTGATTAATGCCCAAGTTGATTGTAAAGAAGGACAAAAAGAAATCCCTGATGTTGAACATCCACCGGTGTCAAGGATGTGAATTATGCATCGTTGCTTGTCCCACGGGCATCTTGGAAATGAGCGATCGACTTAATGTGAGGTTTGCTAACCCCCCACGGGTGCGGGCCGGGAAAGAGAATTCCTGCCAATTCTGCCGCCGGTGCGAGTTGGCATGTCCCGTTTGGGCAATCTATGTAGTCGAGGAAAAAGAGGACGAAGGAATAAGCAAAGAGGAGGAAGGAAATGTTTCGACGTAAACAGGGGATGGAAATACTATGGTAAAAACGCAGACAAACCACAATTTAGCTACGGGTAAACATCTCCTGATGGGGAACGTTGCAGTGGCGGAAGGAGCGCTCGCGGCAGGGTTAGGTTTTTTCGCCGGATATCCCATCACGCCATCCACCGAGATTCCCGAACATCTGGCAGTTCGCTTGCCGCAATTCGGCGGGAGCTTCATCCAAATGGAAGATGAGCTCGCGTCCATCAACGCAGTCATGGGGGCATCGATTACAGGTACGAAGGCGATGACCGCAACGTCTGGCCCTGGTATCTCCCTTATGGCAGAGACTATTTCTTATGGCGCATCGATGGAGATCCCATTCGTACTAGTGGACGTCCAGCGCAACGGACCCGGTACGGGGTTCGTCACTGCCCCCCACCACAGCGATGTTGGATTTGTACGATTCGCGGGGAATGGGGAGTTTGAGGTGATTGCGATTGCACCGATGTC
>MBAA01000121.1:3353-3565 GCA_001940655.1 Promethearchaeota archaeon CR_4 | reverse complement strand
TGGGACACATCCACGAACCGGTCGTAATACCACCCCCAGAAGAATTAGCGGCCAAGATTGTGCACCGGGAAGTTCCCACGACGATTTCCAGTGAAACATTCTCGCAGTTTAAGGGCGAAAAGGTAAGTATCCCACCGCCCCCGATTCTGGGAACGCCGTACTTCCCGAAGATATTCTTTTCTCAACCCCACGGGCCAATAGGAATACCATTC
>MBAA01000121.1:2637-3321 GCA_001940655.1 Promethearchaeota archaeon CR_4 | reverse complement strand
CCAATTAATAAGTAAAAAAATCACGCAAAATGTCGACAAGATTGCCATAGTAGATTCTTACCTGGTAGAGGACGCGGAAATCCTCGTGATCGCTTACGGTTTGCCAGTCAGGTCGAGTTATCGCGCGGTCAACGTAGCACGCAAAGAAGGCATAAAAGCGGGCGTGTTCCGCCTCACGACCGTTTGGCCATTCCCCTTTAATGCAATTAAACAAGCGGTAGCGGGAAAAAAGGTGGTCATCATGCCAGAGATGAATCTCGGCATTATGGCAGAACAAGTGGAGCGGGTGACAGGGGCAGAGATACCAGTGATTCGCATTCCCCGCATCGCGAGCTTACACCACCCTGATGATATCCTTGCAGCAATTAAGGAGGTAGCTATCAAATGAGTAATTTAGGCGCGCGATACCCACAAGAAAAACCCGAGAATCCTTACGTGTTCGTGAATTACATAGGCAATATCTTCAAGAACTTTGGTTCGCGCTTTTGTCCTGGATGCGGGTACGGGATCATTGGCCAATTATTCACCCGGGTCTTTGAGGACGAGAAATTAGACCCATTCCTTTATCCTACAATTATTGGTATCGGGTGTTACACGCAACTACCCGAAATTCTGCACTACCAGTCCCAAAAGGTGGTGACACTCCACGGGCGAGCGCCCGCCATCGCTACGGGCATCAAACTC
>MBAA01000121.1:1531-2601 GCA_001940655.1 Promethearchaeota archaeon CR_4 | reverse complement strand
GACGGTGATGGAGTTGGTATCGGGGGCAATCACTTTATGCATATGTGTCGACGTAATCTGGATTGTGTGATTTTCATCTTCAACAATGCCATCTATGGCATGACAGGGGGTCAGGTCGCCCCGACAACCCCTACGGGAGCATATTCTACAACGACTCCATATACTGTGATCGAGCGTCCACTCGATGCATGTGAAATTGCCCTTGCCTCTGGTGCCACGTATGTCGCACGAACCACTGTTGCTCACCCTCGCACTTTCCGAAAATATTTTTTGCGCGCGTTGCACCACCAAGGAACGTCAGTCATTGAAGTCATTACCCCGTGCGTGACTTACTTCGGACGAATTAATGTCGATAAAGACGGAAATAAGTTGGATACAGGAGGTAAGCTCATGGAATGGATAAAAGATCACTGTATTCGACTCAATCAAGCGGATTCATTACCAGAAACGGAAATCCGCGACAAACATGTCATCGGCGAATTCAGGTTTGACGAAAGTATGCCAGAATATTCTGCAGAATACCAGAAAGTGATCATTCGCGCACGGGAATCAGGGGGAAGTGAAGGATGAATCGTTACGAGATCCGAATTGCCGGATTTGGGGGACAAGGCGTCATTACCCTAAGTAAGATGATCGCTCACGCGGGAGCAATTCACGCGGGTCTCACGGTCGCCCAGACGGAGGCATATTCCGCGGCCGCTCGTGGGGGCAAGTGTTGGGCGGAGGTAGTAGTAGACTTGGATACCCAGGAGGAACGTATCGATTATCCCAAGGCACTCGAACCCTATGATTTTCTTATCGTCCTCTCCCAAGCGGCGGCAGACGATGTTAAACCCTCAATGGTGAAGAATGCCGCGAATACCGGTTATGTTATTTGGGATAATAAAATGATTGATAAATTCAAGGGAATGCAAAAAATGAAGGCTCTCGGACTTCCCGTCCAGGAACTTGCCATCGAGAAGTATGGCGATGCGATGTTTGGGAATTCTATTCTCTTTGGAGCGTTCACGAAAACGGCTGGTATCTTCCCAGTAGAAGCTGCGAAGAAGACACTCGAGCATTTCGTCCCT
>MBAA01000121.1:364-1488 GCA_001940655.1 Promethearchaeota archaeon CR_4 | reverse complement strand
TGACAAAAGGGAAGGAATTCCTCGCATCACTGGTAGGAGGGAGTCGTTAAGGATGGATATCCCCAAGATTCAGAAAGGATGGAAAGAGTTGAACGCGGAGGTCATTCAAACAAAGTTATGTGTCTATTGCGGGGCATGTGGCGCGTTCTGCGAAAATATCTCCTTTGACCCAGAAACGGAAGTACCCATTGAGAATGGGGTATGCAAAGACCAGAACACCTGCCGGGAGGGATTTGGCACATGTTACAACCTGTGTCCCAAAACGGGGTCTGAATACATTTCCACGAAACTCCTCGACCAGTGGGTCTTCCAGCAACCCCTGCAGGGCAGAATTCTAGGGCATTACCTCCAGATCGTCTCAGCAAGATACACAGGTAATCCGGAGGGTGCCCATTTCCAGGCGGGAGGAGCGATCACTGGACTCTTATTGGCTGCAATGGAAGATAAACTCGTGGATTGTGCAATCACGACTACTAGTGACGAGCGGAACCGCCCCAAACCCATGATCGCCACGACATCAGAGGAGGTACTCACGTGCGCGGGGACAAAGTGGAATCAAGGTCCCACGCTTTCCCTCGTTGGCAAGGCGATCGCCGAGGATCACTATGACATCGCGGTGGTAGGCACCCCGTGCCAAATCCAAGCTTTGCGGAAAATGCAAAACCACCCGCGATTTGATTTCGAGACGTACGACCTCGTGAAGTATGCCATTGGAACGTTTTGCCTCGGCACGTCCCACAACCAGAAATTGGGGCCTTTTCTGGCATCCCACGGGGTAGATCCCACCAAAGTCCGAGGAACATCTGAGAAAGACTTCAAGATTGTATTCTCCACCACAGAAGGAGAAAAAAAGGTTCCGCACAACGCTCTATTCAACCAGTGCGTTCGCGAAAATTGCAGGAATTGTTCCGATTATACTTCCGCATTCGCGGATATCGCGGCAGGGATGATTGGAAGTCCCGTAGGGTGGACCACATTAATCATACGGACGTTACGGGGGAAGGAGCTCCTCGATGTTGCACGGGCAAAAGGTATTCTCGAAACAAAATTGCTCCCCAAAGAAGGCGAAGAAACGATATTATCACTCGATCGAGCTCGCACGGATTGGGTTCGGATCGAAAAGA
>MBAA01000121.1:0-322 GCA_001940655.1 Promethearchaeota archaeon CR_4 | reverse complement strand
CCTTATGGTAACGGTTGGCGCACCGCTGACGGGCAAAACATCTTACTCGTGGGCGGGGGAATCGGTATCGCGGCCATCACAACAGTTGTGGACGAACTCAAGGCTACTGGTAAGAATGTCTGGGTTGCGATAGGCGCCCGCAACAAGGCATCGCTCATTTTTGAGAAACGATTACGTGCACTCGACTCGGATTGCTGTTGCACCACTGATGATGGGTCTGTCGGGCAGAAATGCTTCGTCACGGATCCCGTTGCAGACATCATTGCCAAGCAGAAGATCGATCTCATCTTGACCTGCGGGCCTGAAATGATGATGAAAGAAA
>MBAA01000181.1:15557-17778 GCA_001940655.1 Promethearchaeota archaeon CR_4 | reverse complement strand
GATGCCTCAAATATGAAAGGAGATAAGTTCCGCGCAATATCTCAACCTTGATCGGAAAACTTAATCTTTACAGAAAAACAAAGGCAAAATCATTAAGGGAGTAAAACAAGTAACAAATCCCGAGCAAAAATCCATTTTGCACCTTTACCCATCGCCTTAAACTCCAATAAATGAGCAAACATACGCCTAAGAACACAAAAAAGGTGTATTCTGTTATGGATAAAACCATTTTGCTGAGATTCCCTTTAGATTTACTTCAGGATTTGAATGAAATCTTTAAAAATTTGTGGATTATTAATGATGTCAAGGATGCAAAGATTTCGAATTTTCTTTAAAGACAAAAGTCATCAAAATTGGATTAAATCTTTGATACTTTTTGGGATCCTGTTCTTTTCGATAGATTCTTGCATGAATATTTTAGATGCGTTAGGAATGATGGGAGAACCTTATGATTGGGGGAATCGCCTTTTGATTCCTGCCAAAGTGAACCAAGCTCGCGATTTATTTCTTCAAAATCCCGGTAAATTTAGGATTGTCCATATAGGGGATTCCCGGGGTGAAACTAACCTCGATCCTTTTTATGTGGATGAATATTTTTCTAATACTACCATTACTTACAATCTGGCAATTTCTGGAACGGAAAATCAATTCCAATCCCTGTATATTAAACATGTAATTATACCGCGTTTGCATCCTAATTTGATAATTTGGGATGTCAATAACGTTGATTTTGATAACGATGTCGAAGAACTTCGGCAGAGAACCGAGATGTATACATAGCCAATGCTTAGATATTACACTAATAATTTTGAAGGTCTCGATTTTAATGGTTTTTTGAAACTTTGCCTCCTGAAAATCTCGGCGATATATCGATATAGAGGATTGGCGGTTCCACCATTTACTAATTTAACAAATACTCCTAATTTCGTTCAGTCTGAGCTCGCAGCATTAGAAAGAGGCTATTGGCGAACTGCAAAACAGGGCTATTCCTCGAATATTACATCAATTATTGATGTTACCATCAACCAACAAACGGACAATGCCACGGTTTCTATGTTTTTTAAGACGTTAGAATATGTCAGGGATCAATCTATTAATTTTCTAATAGTCTACGGACCCTACAATAAATACAGACGAATTGTTCCCTCCCTTGATCCAATTTTAGCAACTATTTCGAATAACAATTTTCTCAATTTAAACGGAAATGCCTCTTTTTTACCAAACGAATACTACTATAATGAAGACCATCTTAACCGCTACGGCGCCCCCATATATTCTAGATTTGTCTGTGAAAAAATAACAGATATAGTTTTAGCTGGTACCTCGTCATAGCAACCGAAATGAGAAATATGTGTATTTTCTAAGGTAGATTTAATGATTTCGGACGATAACAAACCCTCTTTTTTAATTACTATCGATACAGAAGGAGATAACCTCTGGTCCAAACCTGCGTCTAGTACGACCGAAAATGCGAAGTATTTACCCCGTTTCCAATCGTTCTGCGAAGAGTGCAGATTCAAACCCACTTATTTAGTTAACTATGAAATGGCAACTTGTCCTACATTTCAAGAATTCGGCCGGGACATCATTAAGCGAAATGTTGGCGAAATTGGCATGCACCTTCACGCCTGGAATAGTCCCCCCGAATATAAGCTGACAGAAAATGATAATTTCTTTCATCCTTACTTAATTGAATATCCAGAAAATATAATGGGGGCAAAAATTCAATTTATCACGGAATTATTGGAAAAGACGTTCGATATTAAAGTATATAGTCACCGAGCAGGGCGTTGGGCGTTTAACGATAAGTATGCGCAACTTCTAATTGAGAATGGTTATAGTGTGGATTGTTCAGTCACCCCTTACGTTTCTTGGGCGTCACAATTGGGTGACCCAAAGGGAAAAGGAGGAACGAGCTATTTGGATTTTCCAGGCTATTCATACTTTTTAGATCCAAGCTCCATACGAAAACAAGGGAAAAGTTCCCTACTAGAAGTCCCAGTAACAATCATGAAAAATCCTAGTAATCTATTGAAAAAAACCTTGAGAAAGGCTACAGGAATAGGTAAAAGTATGCGTAATATCATAGATCATATTTTTCCTCCTGTATCTTGGTTACGTCCAAATCGCGACAATCTAAAATCTATGCAAAATATTATGAGAAAAAGTTTGGAAAGCAAGAAAGATTATGTCGAATTTATATTACATTCTTCAGAACTAA
>MBAA01000181.1:13550-15511 GCA_001940655.1 Promethearchaeota archaeon CR_4 | reverse complement strand
GATGGCCATTACGCATAAATTGATCTTGGAGAGAACTATCCTCTAGTAAAATTTGTATTTTTTCAGCGAGAATTTCTGGATCGCTGGGAGGTACAATAAATCCATTCCATCCATCTCTAATTAATTCTCTTACGGCTCCAACATCCGTGGCGATTGAGGGAATACCCAAACACATGGCTTCCATTAATGCGTTAGGCATCCCTTCGATTAAGGAGCTTAGAACAAATATTTTCGACTGTAAGAGTAGCTTTCTGACAGTGACTCTTTCCTTTACCAATCCTTGAAAAAGAAAAAAGGTGGTGTCAAATTCGTTTATTAAATTCTTGATCTCCCTGACTGAATAATCTCCTATGACTAAAACCTTCAATCTATTATGATATTTCTTTGCTATTATTTCCAAGGCAGAATAAAGTGTAGTAAATCCTTTGGCTTTTATCCGCTTATTGTCATATATATTTCCAACAAATACTACCTCATAATTGAATTGTCTTCCATAGTTATCTGAGTTCCAGAACTTTGCGTCAATAGCATTAGGGAGATAAAACTTTTGAAGCGAATCAAACTTCGTTTTCCCAAAAAGTGTGTGTGATCGATAATGATTGAGTATGGCTTTTGCATTTATGATGATGTAGTCTGCGAAATAGTATGAAAAGTTCAGCATTAATTCTACGCTTTTCCCGCCCTTAATATTGCCCCGGAAATTATGTATCGTTTTAATTCCTAATAGTTTTGCAATTGGGAATAAAAATGCTGTTGCAGAATATGGCAGGAAGCTAGATATAATATTTGGCCGATGAAACAGTATTATTCTTAGAAATGAAAGCAAAATGGAAATCCCTTTGACAATCTCCCCAAAGATAAGACCATTATGTTTGAAATAAGTAAAAATTTCAACATTTTGTAATAAAATTGCGTTGTTCTTTGGGACTAAGAGGGAAATGCGGTGCTGTAATTTTAACTGGTTAATGAGATTAAAAAGGTACTTTTCTGTCCCACCCCGCAAATTTTTAGAAATGAAAGAAGGGGAAATAAACAGAATTTTCATAATTCTTTTTTTAATGTACCAATAATTAAAGGAGTTTAGTCTCCATTCATTCTAAAATACTACGACGAAAATGGTACAAATGCTGAGAAAATGATATTGATGGTCGGCCAAACAAATGTTATTAGGATAACTACAAGAATATATCCCGATCCCACTGGTGGTGGACCTAGCAAACATGCTTATTATTTGTCAAAGTATGCTTCTGGAAACGGGGTTAAAATAATCAACATCTCTTGCCGACCTAACGATAAAAAGAAAGGGATTGAAAAGATTACTCCAAATTTTGAAATTCACTATTTGCCTTTTTTTGCAATCAATGTGTTTAATCACAATCCCTTTACTCAAATTATATTCATGTTCAAATTCACTCTCTTCTGTTTAAAAGAACTTTTATCCATTCATTTGCGAGATAAAATATCCCTTATTCATTGTCATCACCCATCATTGAACGGTATTCCTGCACTGATTTTTAAAATTCTCTTTCATGTCCCCTACATTTACACGTATCACGGCGTGGAATATAAAAATTCAATTGAAAGGTTAATTGGCTTTAAATTAATTCACAAAAACGCGAGTTTGATTGTCGCAATAAGCGATAAAATTAAGAAATTCCTAACTAAAGCAGATTTCATCCGAAAAATCCCAATATTTGTCATGCCTAACGGAATCGAAGTCTCAAAATCCTCCACCCTTGTAAAACAAAAAATGGACTTTATGGAGAATCTTCCTGATAATGCAACCATTGTAAGCTACATTGGGAATATGATTTTCGAGCAAAAAGTAAGAGGAATGATTGATTTTCTCGCAGCTTTTGAGGATTTTCTCAGTGAGTGCGAGCAAGATACACGCCGGAAATTTTTTTTAGCGTTTGTTGGTGATGGACCTTTCAAAAAAAGGCTTGAATCTGCTTTAGAAA
>MBAA01000181.1:7103-13524 GCA_001940655.1 Promethearchaeota archaeon CR_4 | reverse complement strand
ATATTAGGACAGAGGAACGATGTTCCGCGCATTATATCTAACTCCCGGTTAACCGCATTAACTTCGTATGTCGAAGGTTTTCCCAATGTATTATTGGAATCAATGATTGCTAGTATACCATGTATCGCCACGGATGTTGGAGATATAAAATATATATTGAATGATTCAGGTTTCCTTGTGAAACCTGGCGATGTGAACGCAATTAAACGAGCCTTACACCAATTTTTCTCAGACATAGTTTTGGAACAAAAATTAAAAGAAAAAGCATACAACCAAATAATCAACAATTTTACATGGACAAAGATTGGGTTGAGAGTGCGAAGATTATATCAAAAGTTACGGAAATTACAGGTTCCATTTGATTAGCATTCACTCTCGATGAATAAAATGAGACCTTGGAAATCATTACAAAATCGTAAATCTGTGTATGTTTATGAAAAAGAATTTAAAAATCGCGATTATTGTTCCATTTTACGTCCCTTATCCTGGAGGACAGGAAGTCCACACGAAATTTTTGGTGGATCATCTGAGATCATTTGACGTTGAAATTACGGTCATAACCACAAATAAACCTAAATGGAGATCGATGGAGATTGATGGGAATGTTAAAATTATTCGACTTAAACGCACGTTTGAAGCGTATAACAATCCCTTTTGTGTGGGGTTATTTCAAACCCTTCTCAAAATTGACGCGGATATATTTCACGTGCAGGGATATTGGTCCACATTCGCAAACATTGCCGCTATCGTTGCCCGCCTTAGAAATATCCCCCTAATCTACACGTCCCACGGTTTCCAGCAAAATCTCTACAAACGAGGTTTGCTAGGCCGGTTATTCGTCCAATTTTACCTGAAAATCTTGGGCGGGATAATGTTCAGGACAATGAAAGCAATTACCTGCAATCACGCTGAAGACTCTTCTACCCTCAAAAAATTGGGCATCAAGGAAGAAAAAATTCATATGATACCCACGGGTATAAACGTAATTTACTACGTAAATGGTGTAAATAGGATCTCCAATCAAGACGTACATGCATTTAGGACTAAAAATCAGCTTTCATGGCCAATTTTATACTATATCGGGCGACTGATACAGAGGAAAGGATGCCACTTTCTCTTAAAAACTATGCCTACCATCCTAGCCCGGTTTCCTAATGCGAAATTGATAGTTGTTGGTGATGGACCTGAAGAAGAAAATTTCCATAAACTTGCCAAAGAACTACACATCCAAGATCATATTCTTTTTACAGGATATGTAAAACCCCTCTCAAAGAATCACTTAATATTTTACAAATTCGTTGATGTGCAGATTCTTCCCTCGTTTTCAGAATCAATGCCCATCGTTATAATGGAAGGATTATTGTTTGGAATACCCCAGATAGTCACAGATCGGCATTTTGCAAAATGGATTCGATATCGTGAAGAACCGCTCTATATTCCAATCAATCCCACAAACACCTCCGAATTTGCGGAAAAAATTATCAGCCTCCTTGAAAACGAGGCGTACCGGCAAAAAATAAAGGTAATTGGTCCAGAATTTGTTAAAAATGAACTCGACTGGACAAAATTGGCGAGAAAAATTTACGTAATTTACCAAAAATATGTTAATAATTGAGGAAGAACTTCAATATAGGTTTCAATTGTTCAGGGAGCGCGGCTCGGATAACCGTAAGGATGATTTTTAAACCGTCTTTAACCATATGCATATACGACCCTCGTAACGGTATGCCATTGTGGATGGCAACCTCCTTGACCCGTCCTCCCTTGACTATCACTTGAGCTGTAATTTCGGTTTCAATGGTAAACCCGAGCGATTGTATGCATAGTTTTTTCACAACTCCAGGACGAAAAACTCGAAAACCGCTTTGAGTGTCATTAATCCGCTTGCGGGTAAGGATTAACATTACTGTAGAAAATATCCAGTTACCAAATTTCCGTAAAAGGGAATACTTCTTGTGATTGTTAAGGTAACTCCCGCCAGTTCTCTTGCCATTCACGTTGATGAATCGCGACCCAATGACCATATCTGCTTCATCTAAAAGCACGGGTCTGAGGAGCGCTGGTATATCTTCCGGGTAGTGTTCCCCGTCCCCGTCCATTGTAATAACGAATTCATCTTCCTTCGCTAAATGGAATCCTTTCACGATCGAAAATCCTTTCCCCCGATTGTATTTGTTCCGGTTACAAGTCGCTTTCAAATTAAAAGCAATATGTGGGGTAGCATCCCAACTGCCATCATCAATGACAATAATCTCGTGGGGAACGTTTATTTGCTGCAAGACTTTTTGAACACGCACGATGATAGGCCCTATTGCCCGTGCCTCGTTAAATGCAGGTATGAGAACCTTAACTTTGATTTTGTTGCGTGCCTGTCCCAGTACACCGCCATTGATGCGGTTACATAGATCTTGAATGGGGAAGACTTCACTTTTCATAAAAATATTTTATCCGAACATTTTTCTGCTTAGCATTTGGTTAGTTAATAATAATTTAAAGCGTTTTTATTAAGTTTTTCTCAAGTCCTCATTTAAAACTAGAATTAGGTAATATGACACGTGCAATTATCCTCATTTTCTCATTTTTGTTGTTTTCTGAAACGAGTGTTCTGTAGGATTTTATTATTTTTTTTCAGCACACGTAATATTTAAAAATTAATGTTATCATTTGACTTGACAAATTACACACGTTTTCTTTGCGACTCTAATCCGGATTCTCTTAGTAAGAACAACTTTCCCTGCTATATAACCATAATGACTACAGGATTATTATAACTGATAATTTTTTATCCCCAAAGGAAATTCATTGGGAGAAAATTTCTTTTTACGATGAGGAAATCACATTTTTTCCCTAGTTGTTGGGTAAAGAGAACTAGGGAATGGTTATTATGATTACTTAACATCTTCCTCGTGGAATGTAAACGAACCTCGAAGCTTGCTCTTTTCGCGGATGGTACCTTCCATCTTTTCAAAGTAAATCGTAATGGGGCGCTTTTCTTTCACGCTCTGGTTAATAAAATTCACAAATCCTTTGACTTTACTGGGAGCAACGTTCAGTTTGAGGACGCGGGGATTTTTTTTATTCGATTCAGACTCGAGAACCAAGCGAAACTGCACCATATGTCAGATCACATCTCACGACTTGTCGCTTAACGTTTGGTAATCCTTCCATCCTTAATGGAGCTTATGAAATGGTATAGAGGACTTGATAAAGTTTCTTTCCGCGTTGTTACATCAAACTAAACAAAAAGTCAACATCCAGTTACCGTCTTCAATCCAGTACCCTTGAATGGAATTCAAATGCGGGGAATTGTCATAACAACTTAGATCATCGAGATCTAACACCCCGAAAGCTCCCTGGCTGATAGATACGATTGGGCGATGGAGATATGAGGAATCGAGGATGATATAGATTTCTGTACCAGGATATTCCTTTTGCAGATTGTAGAAAAATGTCCAGTCGAGGTTTCCATCAATCGGAATTAAGTAATTTCCAAATTCGTCAGTGATATTATACCATTTTGGATATGCACAATAATTAAGGGAATGATCCCAGGTAAAACTCGTGACAATCACGGATTTATCCGGTAAACCTAAACTTAGAAATTTCGCAGCAGAAATGCTTGCGTAGTTCATATATTGCGTCCCTATAGGCAAATACGGTATACAAATAGTAACCGAAGCGAGTACAAAAATTCCAAGAAATCGGCGAGTTTTTTTTGGTGTGAGGTTTTTCGTGTTAAGCGCATATTTAATATAGGCCATCCCGGCGAGCATGAGGGCTGGACTACTAAAAACGATAAGGCGAAGCGTTAAATCATCAGGTGTGTAGAGCATATCATATACCCAATATCCTATGATCCCTATCATGAAAAAAAGACTCCAGAAAAAGATCACTTTTCCCCAGCGTTCTTGGCGCCGGATGATGCAAGCTCCGAGCAAAATAGAGAAAAGCTGAAGAATAAAGACGATGATGACTCCCACTGTCGTGATGAACCAGATGATTTCTGTGATGTAAGAGAAAGCGTAAAGAGCGATTGGGAACGCAATCACAAAAATCCCCAAAATCACGAATTTCACGTACCGTTTCTCGCACAGGTAGAATATCTTGCCATCAGTAGCTTTCCCTGCGGTAAATGTCTCCAAATTTCCAGGGGGGAAGTCCGCTAACTTTTTGACCGCCATAAATCCCAAAATAGTTACAGGGATGATAAACACCAGTATTATTGGAGAGATCGTGGATAAGATCGCAGGGTTTATGATATCAATAGGCATATATCTCAAATCGTATAAAATTTTCATACCATAAGTCAAGAAAATCAATATTAAATTTCCCAGTTGAGCACGTTTCGTCTTGCAATAAAAGATCTGGAAAAACAGGGCAGAGAGCCAATAACTCGTGTAAATTTCTGGATGCATCATACGGAGTATGAAGGAAAAATACAGTCCAATGATAATATAGGTCCACCTTTGGGAACGAGATGAGGGTTTTTTTCGTAAATTGGCATCAAACAGGAAGAACAGTAAGTAAAGACCAAAAGGTAATGCAATTGCGTTTGCCCAAAAGTTATTGACTCCATAGAAGTACTGCAACGGCGTAAAGGAGATGAGGAAGGTGCCCAAATTGGCAATCTGGGGATTCTTGAGCAACCTACTAATCAGTAAGTAGAAGGCGAGATTTCCGTTGAGGATCAGGAAGACAGGGAACCACCGAGCGATCAAAAGAACGCTCCAACCTGCGAGGAGGCCAAACGCGCTGGAATAGATGTGCAAACCAGCAGCCCCGCGGAAAAGATCGAAGGGAATGTAACCTGTTTCCAAGATTATTCGGACGAGGAGAGCATGGAACCAAGGGTCATCACCTGGGAGTAGGGGGAAGGCAATCACCGCATAAATTCCTAGGAGAATTATAAACCCAAATAAATATCCAAAATTCTTGGGGATAATTTTTCCCGCTTGAAATCTCTTGCAGAATTGTTCCAAGGTCTCACAATGCTTTAACAGCAACGGTTGTCCTAACCGGAATCTCTTGAATCGCCAAGCGACATAAAAAGTAGCACAGACAAATCCCGAGTTTATGCACAAAACCGCCACTGGCGTCCAGAGGAAACCTAACAGAGCGTTAATTGCCCCCTCAGAAATAATAATTACCTGACTAAAGGCCAACGTGAGGGGTAAAAGGTAGATCGGTTTGAACGCGGTCGAGTCCCAGAGGAGGAACATTATGCAAAATCCCGGCATCCAGAAGATGAGGAACCCTGCCGCAAATTCCTGCACCACGGGCAGGTACGTGCCGAAAACCTGTGATAATGCGGAAACACACACACTGAAGAGGAAGAGAATCGCATGCAACCGGTAAAAGTGAAAATACATCGCTTTGAGTATTCGTTGCTTAAAATGTTTTAAGGTTGGCTCACCCAACTGAGACGGATCTCTCGGTGGCGCAATGTCATCTTGAGCCTGGACTTCTTTTTCGCCAGTTGGAGGATTAGTTTCCGCGATTTTTAGGTTTTCGACCACGGGTTCACGAACCCAGAAATTTAATTAATTTTCCTAACAATGAAAATATTGGGTAATCATTATTTACAATTCCCGAATTAAAGAACATTGCATTTCATATCTGATTATGTCAAAAATGGTGGGTAACTGCTCCTGTTATATGCTTGATTGTTGGAGTTTAAGAAAATCTTTTATCCATTTTCAGATACTATCCAATTCTCCTGTATGTGAATATGCTGGTAAGACCTTCTCTTGGCAAATAAGTGTAAAACTCCCTTTGTGATCTCCCTGGTGTGTGCTTATTTTAAAAAGCACTGAATCAAGAAGTTTCGGTCTTTTTGTCAATTACTGTGGACGATGATCCATTCTCAGATTTTATTTCCAATTTTGACGTTTCTATGCGTTTTTGTTGGCCGTATTTAGAATTAAAATACGACAAAGCTGCAGCCCCAATAGTGATCATAAAAATACTCGCTGCTCGGAGGCCGGTAAGATCCGGACTCACGCTTTCCCACTCCCCGAATATGATGATCCCTGCTATAACGGGCAGAATAAGGGATACGATGGTGAATAAAGGGGCAACAAGACTCGCCTTGCCCTTTTGGTAGGCGATTTGTTGGTAGACCAAACTTATCAAATTACCCACCCCCACGATGGTGAGATACAACCAGAATAAGAGCGTGCCGAGGGCAGTCCAGAGGGAAGGCCAAAAGTTGCTAGTAGAAATGTGAGCCATCATAGCATTAGAGAAAATAGCTCCAATGCTAGCAGCAAATCCCGAACAGACGCCTAAAATGATATCGGCGTGCCAAAAATTGCGTTTCCACGAGAGTACCACGGGTATGATAATAAATGTACCCAGTATTGATATGAATGCGATGGAAACGGGTGAGGAAAGCATCGTTCCCATGGCAACCGGGGTAACC
>MBAA01000181.1:6852-7058 GCA_001940655.1 Promethearchaeota archaeon CR_4 | reverse complement strand
ATTACGCCCGCAACCGTAACTCCGATGCATACTAATTCAGGCTTTGATATGGGTTCTCGTAAATAAATGTACGAGAACACCACCAGCACCACGATCCCCCACCCGTTGAACGGCGTTACGAGGGAAATCGATCCATAGTCGAGGGCGAAGAGGTAAAAAAAAACTTGGATGGCGGTGAGACTAAATCCTAAGAGCCAAATTTTGTT
>MBAA01000181.1:6066-6805 GCA_001940655.1 Promethearchaeota archaeon CR_4 | reverse complement strand
GTGGAAGCGAACTTGCTCCTTTTTTTTGGAGAACAAACCCAATATTTAGCATCGAGTAAGCAATTATTGCAAAAATTATAGAGAGTATGTAATCCTCCATGTCAATATCCTCGATTTACTTTTATTTCTGTTAAAATTATATACTATGGATTTAATAATCTCCATCTTTAATCCGCTATGCTCTAAGGAGTTTTCAACAAATCACTCAATATATTATTCCTTATCTCATTATCTCTCAAATCCTTTCCACAATTCAACATAAAATTTAAGGAATTTCGGAATTCGAGTTTCATACATTCGATTTTAATTTTTTAGCGTAATTTTATTCGAAGATCTCAAACCTCTAAGCCTGCCCATCTGCTATTAGTTGCAGAATAAATTGTTAATGTTAATTTGAGTTTTTTTTTTAAAAATCCAAAAAGAAAAGCACGGTACCAATGACATCGAAAATTATAAAACCTATACCAGATAACCATAATATTTTATGGCGTTTTGTTGTTTCTTGGAATATTTCCCTCGCATATCCGGTAATTGCAGGAAAGATGATTATTAGCATGCGGGTAGAACTAAATCCATTGCGCCAGAGACTGTTAAGTAGTGGTGTGTGGAAATAACTGCCAGACCCTACCAGCGTCAATCCGCTCTTAATTCTATCTATAAACTGAACTATTAGCTCTGGATATAAGAGAAATATATAATTGGAAGCCAAAATCCAAACAGCGAGGACAGCACAGAAAAG
>MBAA01000181.1:4614-6055 GCA_001940655.1 Promethearchaeota archaeon CR_4 | reverse complement strand
TTGACTTCCATAAAAGTAAAGGAAGAAATATAATAATTTGCGGTTTGAAGCACCCGCAAGCAAATAATAAAGCGGCAAGGACATCATATAAAAAAATCGGCGGTTCTTTTTTTGGATTTACGAGCAAAACTTCATTATTTTCTGACTTCTCTAAGCTTTTTTCGATTTTCGTTCGCTTTAATAACAATAAATATGCACCTAAAGCGCAAAACAATAAGACAATCTCCGTGTTCGCAACAAACACCTCATTACCCATCGGATATACCATTGAAAATAGGAAAAATGTGATCTTTTCCTGAGTTGTGAAGTGCTGGTGGTAAAGTACGATTCCCCATATGATTGTTATGAGCAGAATGTTCAAGATCCACCAAAGTACAACCCCGTCATCAAAAGAAAAGAGACCTATCCAGAAAAATTCCAACAAAAATGCAGGTGTATAAACGAACCATGTTGAACCATTTAATTCCCATGTATAAATTTCTGTTGGGAGACGTTTAGCTGTCTCTTGGAAGATCCAATAATCAATGAATGGATAATCATCTGAATAAGGAGAATATCGTATTTTAATTACGATAAGAATAATAATAATGAAACCGGGGAGAAATAACGCAATAATTTTGTAGGATTTATTTTTAGGACTCAAAATAATCGCTATGGAAAAGTTCCTAATTGCCTGACATAATGTTTAGTTTTATAGATATTTAAGAGACTTCTTCTCTCCCTTCCTCTTCAAAAAAGCGGATCTTGCACCCGAGCAGCAGCTGTAATTTGCACTGTAAGTGGGTGAGTTTCGTGTAATTATTCCCCTGATTGAAGGGAGCCTTCACATATTGGTTGAACGATTCCATATTTGCGCGACAGGCATTCGGGAGGTCGGGATGGGTCTTTTAGACTTTAACAAAGGGGAGAATATCAACGCGGTGCTCCTTAAACGCATCCTTGAAATAATCCGCGGGTTCAATGTCTTTGAATAATTATTTGGCGGGAATGTCGCATTCTATGCGAGAGAGGAAAAAACAACAAATAGTTCAAGATGTTACGTGGATACCTATGTGGTGAAGTTTACATACAACTAACGTAATATCAATTGCCTTCAAAAATTTCAAAAATCCACACCCGTCCGCCCACCTGCTCGATAGCTTGTGCTATTTGTTCCTGTTTGCCCGGACAGAGTGCTAGCATACACCCACCACCCCCGGCACCGATCTGTTTTGCGCCTAACGCGCCGGCATTAACTGCTGCTTTACACATGGCATTAAGCTTGGGCGTCGCAGCTTGTAGGACATTCTCCGTTCGTTGCTGCTGGCACATTAATTTGCCAACCTTCTCGAAATCCCCGGCGATGAGGGCATCACGCCCTTCCAGAACTCCTTGATAAACATTATCAAACGCATGCAATACTTTCTGGTCTTTCGCATTTATTTGCTCGCGGATGCGGTTG
>MBAA01000181.1:0-4601 GCA_001940655.1 Promethearchaeota archaeon CR_4 | reverse complement strand
TTGGTTTAACCCTTTCGCAAAAGCAACGGAAATGGCTGCGGAGGATGATAATCCCGCCCCGATAGGGATCCTTGAATCTAAGATCGCCTCAAATCCGTGGGGAATCCGATTTTGCAAGCGATTTAATTCCCCAAACCAGTACTTCAGGGGGTGATTATTATGAGGAATATGGGTCATATCCATTTCCACCGGCCCAGCATCCACGTTTTTAGACATAAGTCTGATTCTGTTGTCAACACGTGGTTTCATTGTCAGCGTCAGTGTACACGAAATTGCCATGGCGATGACGGGTCGCTCGAGAAGATCCACTTTGTCACCTAACAAACAAATTCGGCCTGGGGTGACAATTTCAACACTCATATGAGATTCAAAAAGAGAAAAAAAAAAAAGGTTGTGTTATGAAACGTGATATTCATGAAAAAAGGTAATTATTGAAAGTCCACGAACAAGTCTTCTTGCTTCCTGGGCTCTTCGCTTGGATATATATCTTTACTCTTGGTTTTCTTGGTTTTACTCGGTTCGATATAACCTGGTTTGTACTTTAATGCACCGATAAGCGCCCCAAACACGCCGCCGATAGCTCCTCCTTCGAGCGTTGCGGTCACAATGGCGAAGATCATAGTTCGGTCTACAAGTCCTACAACAACGCCATCCACAATCCCCATTATATCGAACCCGAAGTTATTACCTAAAACAGTCAATCCAATGATGGCAACGATCCCCAAGATAATAGGAAAAATTGCTAATGATATCCCACTGAAGAATCCCTGCTTGGTATTTTTAGCGAAGATTAAGGCAACTAGGACGCCTGCGACCGCCCAAGGGAGGATGATGCCAAACATGAGACCGATATCGTCCGGCCGGTAAGTGAGTGCCCAATCCAAGGGGAAGATCATGAGGATGAGGTCACCAATGAGCATCGGTAAAAGCACTCCTAATGCTGAACCGATTCCACCACCTAAATCGCCTAGCAGGGAAAAAAGCGAATTGATATTTGTCAACAATCCACCGGTGATATTATCCCCAAGATGCAAGAGAGTAAAAGACACCCAGGCAAGGAAGAACAAGAAAATACCGCCGAGAAAACCACCTAAGAAGAGAATTTTTGCTACACCCATTCTTTTCACCTTCTAGAAATATCTCCAAACTTTACAATGACATCACCAAATCTATCCTATTAACCTCTCTTGCTGTTCAAGAAGCTGGCGAAAAAACAGGTAGGAGGGAGTGGGAGAAAGAAAATGCCCCTATGATTCTGTGAAATCACCCTCAAAGTATTTCAACTGAAAATGCGCGAGACGAGAGCGGTGTCTGCATTGAAGGGATCAACGTTTCCGTTCCACTTGATTAAGATAGACCCGTGGCGTTCCTCGAACTCCTCGATGAATGCCTTGAGTTTGGTTCGCACCTCCGAGGTTTCCCGGTCAGCAAAGATAGCTGCAAATACATACTTTCCATATTCGATAATGACGCTCGTGTCCCCGTGGTCGATGCTCCGGAGTAATTCCGCGGATTTCGTGGTCTCCTTGATGAAACTCGTGATGGCAGAGAACATCCCCGAGACGAGGGCGGGATCAATGTGCGATTCCTCGAACTCATACGCGAAAACATCCCGTCCATCGGTGTACATGATGTGAATGCTTTTGAGTTTGGCTTCTCTAAACGTATAGCTGAATTGTGCTTGCCATGAGAAAACAAGCTTCTTTTCCGCCAAAAAATGGAGGCGTTTGTATAATGTAGGCATATCAATTTTCAACGTATTCATTAGTTCTTGGGCGGTTTCCCCCTTATGGATGGCTTTTAGGAGAGCTTTGGCGTCTTCTTTATCGGTTTCTGGTATCTCCATATTTGGTGGAAGCGAAAAAAGATATTGTTGGGGGGCGTTTTTAATTTCCCGTTCGAAGGGTAGGTTTGACAAATTTCTAAATGTGGTGCGGTGGACAAGTTCCTCTGCCTTAACCGAATGCGTGATGAATCTCCGCGTTAGATAGTAAATGAATACGCCCATCCAAGCAACATTGATCATCCAACGTGTGAAATTATAAGGTGTTGCTATAACTTGGATTGGGTTTATATTTTCCAGGCTAGTGATGTCCGTGACTTCCGTGGCTAAGAATAGAAGTCGCATAGTATAGATGGGATCACCAAATACATCCGTCCACACAGGTGTAGTAGTTACCCAATAGTTCGTGATTTCTCGAACATAAAAGGGTGCGTAGAAATTAGGTATGATTAATTGGCCACAGAGCAAGCTAACGAAAATTCCTCCAACCAGGAATGAAATTATTGAGAGATTAATCCTCCCAACAATACGCACTGTATAAACAAGTATGCAACCCATTGAAAAAATTAAAGCAATAATTTGAAGTGAATTTATGAGTGTAACGCTTTCGAATATTGTAACTGAGGCTAAGTTCGGCAAGCTACTGGCACTGAAGTTTTCAGGTTTTAATAAATCTCCAGGATTTACTAGCCCTGTAAGTCCAACAAAAATGGCCAAAACACCTATTCCAACAAATGCAGCGATCATTCCCATTGTTAAGGAAAGAAAGACTTTGGTCCAATCAACACCCTTTAGGGACTTCTTAGCAGATTTCCACCAGTCCACTGCCTTAATTAAAAGCAAGATTGAGATGGGTTCAAAAATCGCGACAACGGAAACAAAGATTATTGCAGCTATGATGAAGTACCCGAAAAAATATATCGTAATAAAAATGGAGTTAAATCCCTCTGGACCTGCTTGTATTGCTTTCGCGACAAACAATAAAATAGATAGAATCGAGATCGGAGCCCCAACGGTTATTAAACTCGAGAACGTCTGTTCCCGGAGTTTTTCACCAATGAAACGACCTTTAAAGGAAATACGACTTGAATAAGCGAGATGAATTCCCATAAGAAAAGTCGCCAAGTATACGAATAAAATTTCGAGAAACCATCCCAATGCAGAAGATCCCGGATCAGTTAGGTTTGTCGTCTCCATTTGAGTGACATCTAATAACGTTGTCACTAAATAGAGCGAGATGGGCAGCAAGACCACGAGAAGTTTGAGGAGTTGTTTTTCCTCCGTCCAATCCCCTGACGTAAGTCGTGCCTTAATCTGTTCTACAGGGGATTTATTGAAATCCCATGTTAGGAGTTTCAATTTTTCCGTCATTGTGCCCTCCTCTTTACGTAGACGGCCATGAATGAAGAGAAATGCAATGATAGGAGAAATGAGGAAAATGAACGGGAATTGGGTTAATACAATTGCAGAGTATGACCCCACAATGGACGATAACCTTCCTAAGATGAAATTAATTCCTAATCCAACATCTTGGGGAGCATCCATTTCACTGGGAGTTTGTGTGGTTACTGGCAGTATCCAGTATATGGCGAAAAAGATGACCACCCCCAAAAAGAACCGCCAATATAATTTTGCTAATGTTTTCCGCGTGCGGAGAAAAATGAGCGGAAGAGCGAGTAACCCAATTGGAATTGCATTCACGAGGATTGTTCCGAGCAACGACACTGGTGACACCTGATGAGAAATTATCTTGTTATTTTCCCCAATAAATCAAACATATATTCTTTTCTGTGTTTTTTAGCTTATTGTTGGAAGTGTTGTTGTAGTGCCCCAATCCCCCCTTTTTGCACTCGCCACCCACGAGGATCTTCTCAAGCATGATACGAGGGAGATCCGCCCGGGTTTTGAATCATACGAGTGTCCTGCCCGCATCGCACACGTCTTGCATTTCCTTAAAACCGAAACCCCATCTTTGTGGCAACAGTTGGCAATAGTTACACCTAAACCTGCATCTTACGAAGAAATTGCACTCGTGCATGCTCCCGTCCAGATCGAACACGTAGTCCGCATGCAAGAATTTGGTCTTGGGGAAGTTGGAGACTCGGTTAGTGCCTCTCCATTCATCTTTGACGCTGCTCGCCTGGCAGCAGGTTGTGTCGTAGAAACTTCGAAATCCGTCATTAATGGAAAAAACCAAGGCGCCTTTTGTTTAGTTAGGCCCCCTGGGCATCATGCTACCCCATACACCTCGGAAGGGTTATGCGTCTTCAATAATCTTGCCATTGCCTCTAAAGTCCTGTTGAAAGCGAAGCTAGTGGGAAAAATTGCCATCATTGACTTTGACACCCACTACGGGGACGGGATTGCCTCTATCTTTTACGAGGATCCCCGCGTGCTGTACATGTCTTTGCATGAAATGTTATTCTCTCAGGGGGAACGAGGTCTTACCGAAGAGTCTGGCGCAGGCGCTGGTGAGGGGTACAATATATGCTTTCCCCTCCCATTTCAAAGCACCAATGCATGTTTGGAAGGGGCGCTCGATTTATTTACCCAAATCACGCGTCAATTTAAACCCGACATCTTACTCGTGGCGGCGGGATTCGATGGCCATTACGCAGACCCTGTGGGTAATCTTTCTTTCACAAGTGAGGGGTATTACCGCGCAGGAACCATTCTACGAGACCTTGCCCGAAACGTGTGTCAAAACAAGGTAGTCGCGGCATTGGAAGGTGGATATAACCTCCTTTCCTTACCTTGGTGCATAGCCGCATTCCTGCAAGGCATCTTAGGGGATAAATATGCTCCTGTTTGGAAAGAA
>MBAA01000014.1:11946-14105 GCA_001940655.1 Promethearchaeota archaeon CR_4 | reverse complement strand
GTGGGCAAAATTTGAATAAAAGCTAGAAATCTTCAAAATTCAGAAACTTGATAGATCCTCTTAATATCAGCAAGTTTTATGATTTGGAAAGTTGAATTTTAGGAACAGTGTTTTACCTGAATAACAATATTTTATGCTAAGTTTGGAGGCAAAATATGAAAATTAAAACGATTGATCATATCAGTTATGCCGTAACGGATATCGACAAAATTATTGAAGTCTGGTCCCGGCTTTACGGACTCGGGCCCTGGACATTCAAGGAAAACGGCGGGATAGATGTCAAAGGACGTCCATGGAAAATACGGATGGCCTTTGCCTATCTGGGAGCCATAGAGCTTGAACTTGTTCAATGCACGGAAGGAAAAATCTTCCAGACAAAGTTTCTGGATAAATGGGGGGAAGGAATCCACCATATCGGTTTTTTTGTCGACGATGTCGATGCAGAAGTGGCGAAACTGGTCAAAGACGGCGCCCGCCTTCTCGTCCATGATCCTGGCCGTTTTGCCTATGTGGATGGCGGAGGTTTGGGAGGCGCAATTTTTGAACTGATGAGTCGGAGAGGCTAGCCGGATGTACGCTCTATCATTTGTATGAGATATCTTCGATGCAGCGGGCTCGAATAGAGATTCACGTCACTTGGTCAAGGAGGACTGGATCTTCCTTCAGTCCACCATTCCAATCCATGATGCCGAAGACATTCGAGCAACATAGACTTCTCAAGTAGGCCGTGTCTCCAAAAAACGGGGCATGAATGTCGTATAGATCGCGCCGACTAGAGCTGGGAAGATCATCACGGGTGCGAGTTCAGTTATTTCGAAGGAGTTTCGAGGGATAATGGTTGTTAATAGAAGCTAGGCTTTTTTTTATTTTATTGTGACCTCTACTTATAAATTTAAATCCGTTTAAATTCTGAAGAATGTAACTCACGTGGAGCTTGAAGATATGCCTTCGTCAAAGTCGAAAATTTTCGTGGTCAAAACATCTCCCAAGACCGTGCTGGAAGACTACAAGAAACTAATGCACTTGGCAGACTACCAGAAGTATTATCCCAAGGATCAAGAAACCCTCCTCAAACTCAACCTCTCGTGGAGTAAATTCTTCCCATCGTGCTCCTCCCCGCCCTGGCAGGTGGAAGGTGTCCTGAAAACAATGGTAGATGACGGGTACAACCCCCGGAAGTTGTTCACGTGCGAAAATCGCACAGTAGTCACGAATATCGAGAAAGGCCTGATAGGGAATCGCTGGGAACCTATTATCAAGAAATACGGAGCGTGGTTCGTCCCCCTCACGCGAATTCCATTCGTACCATTCAAGCCCGCTAAATCACTCTTGGCACTCGACTCGAAGATCTTCCCAACGGGATTCAGTATCCCAAAGTTTTACATTGGTAAACCTATCATTCACCTCCCAACTTTCAAGACCCATGGGCACACGGGGCAAGAGGGAGGAGATTTGACACAAACCCACGGGACTTCAAAACATGGGGGCATCACATGCGCGATGAAAAATGCATTTGGCGGCCTCCTTACGAAACGCAGGCACTTTTCCCACAAGTTCATGAGCGAAGTCCTTGTGGATCTCCTCCAAATTCAGCAGCAAATCCACCCCTCTATATTAGCAGTCGTGGATGGTACCGTTTGTGGGGATGGCGCAGGCCCTCGCACGATGATTCCTCGCATCAAGAATTTCCTCCTCGCGGGATACGACCAAGTCGCTGTTGATACCGTTGTAGCTCGCATGATGGGATTCGAGCCCCTCAAGTTACCCTTCATCCGTATCGCCCACGAAAACGGCCTTGGAATGGGTGATTTTGACCAGATCGAGGTGGTCGGCGAAGATGTTGCTCGAGAAAACTGGCACTTCCACGTGAGTCGGAGCGTGGTCATCTGGGGAGACCAAGCGGTTCGGAAAGGGCGACTCAAAATACTTGAACCTATCCTCTACAACGAGTTTCTTTTCAATATGGGACCTCGCATGCTGTCCGAGATTTATCACGATTTCTACTGGTACAACACGACCGGTCGATACCGCATCGAAGTTTTCATGAAGACGGAGTGGGGTAAGCTGTTCCAATCTTATCCCCGTGAACTTAACCTTAAAACTCTGAACTCTTCCCAGCGTTAAATCCCAAATCGTACCTTCGCTAATTAGAAAAACTA
>MBAA01000014.1:7059-11915 GCA_001940655.1 Promethearchaeota archaeon CR_4 | reverse complement strand
AAAATACGATGAAATTATGGCCCACGTGACCGAGCCGTTAGGTGCCGGCCTGCAGAGCCGGTTTGAGTGAGTTCAACTCTCACCGTGGGCTTTTTCCTATATTCTAAAATTAAAAACATTTTATGTGGTAGTTGCACGTTTGATCTCACGCAGTGGAGTTTTTTTTGAGTTATGAAAATCTTTAACACGCAAACCAAGCGAAAGGAAGAGTTTGTCCCCCTTGAGGGCAAACGCGTGAAAATGTACGTGTGTGGACCTACCGTGTATGGCGATGCCCACTTGGGACACGCGCGGGCAGCGGTCGCTTTTGATCTTATTCGCCGTTTCCTCGAACACGAGGGATTTCACGTCAGTTTCGTGCAAAATTTCACGGACGTGGACGATAAAATCATCAATAAAGCGACTGAAGAGAAAACCAGCATTGGAGAAGTCGCCCGCCGGTATGCCTTGTCGTATCTCCAAGATATGGTTGCGCTCCACGTGCGTCGCGCTGATTTTTACCCCCTCGCCACTGAAACCCTTCCGGTAATGCAGGATGTCATCCAGAAGCTCATCGCAAAAGGACATGCCTATGTGGGTGACCGTGGGGATGTCTATTTTGACACGGAAAGCTTCCCGGCATATGGAAAATTGTCCAAACGCCCTAAGCAAGAAATGGAAAGTCTCGGCGCCCAAGACAAGGGTCTCTCGGAGAAGAAAAACCTGAAAGATTTCGCCTTGTGGAAAACCCGGGAGACAAAGAATGAAGTCGGATGGGATTCGCCGTGGGGATATGGGCGCCCAGGATGGCATATCGAGTGTTCCGCAATGAATTTACATTATCTTGGGGAGAGCATCGACATCCACGGCGGTGGCCAGGATCTCATCTTTCCTCACCATGAGAATGAAGTCGCCCAGTGTGAAGCGTTGACAGGCAAACCTTTTGCAAAATATTGGTTGCACAACGGTTTCGTGAACATCAACCACGCGAAAATGTCCAAATCTCTCGGGAACTTTTTTACCATCAGGGAACTCCTCAAGCAATTTACGGGTGATCAACTGCGTCTTTTTCTCCTCACCTCCCAATATCGCAAACCCATCGAATTTTCTTTGGATATCTTGCGCGAAAAACTCCCATTAAATCAACGGATCGAGGCGGCATTAGAATACTTAGAAAGAAACCTGCAGGTAGCAGGGTTGACTCCTACCCTCCTCTATAACGAAGCCTATCGAGGCGATTATGGTTTTGCTGCTACGAGTACAACGGATGAAACTGAAGCAACGGCGGAAGAAAATACTCGCAAGTCATTGGTCGCCTCTAGGGAAAAATTTCTCCAGGCCTTACGGGATGATCTTAACACCCCGATGGCTCTGGCAGAATTGATGAACCTCGTAAAAATTATCCAAGCATGGAATAAACCTCCTGAAGTAAAATCGCCATCCCCGAGTATCGTCACGATAAAATTTACATTTATCATTCTGCGAGAAATTCTTGACATATTCGGCCTATATCCGAGAGATTCTGGTAATCTCCACCCGGCGGTCACCCATCTGGAAAAGTTTATTGATGCTAAACTGCAAGAGCGAACACAAGCGCGTAAGAAAAAAGATTTCAAGAAATCAGATGCTATTCGGGAAGAACTGAATAAGATCGGCGTGGAGATCCAAGATTTCCCCAATAAAAGCACGTGGAATTGGAGAAAGTAATTCTACCTTACTCCCTTCTTCATTTATTACTTTTAAATATCTATCTAGGAAAATATATCAATGGGAAAATAGAAGGCAACCAATAAAATAACTACGAGAAAAAACCCCCCGATGATTATTCCTTTATCCAAAATAGCCCGCTCGGGATTTCGCGCAATTTGAGGTTTCGTCAACATAATGAAGGAATACCTCATTAGAAGATAGAGTGCGACAGGAATCGAAATGATGAGGAAGGTTCGAAAATTGTAAATAATCGAAGGTGCCTCGTTGGTGAATGGACCAAGAATCGCGTAGAGGATGTAGACCAAAAAAAGAGAAGTTAGAATCATAATATGCAAATTATCCAACATCTTCAGTGAATATTGATCATATACTTTTTTATGATTCGGAGCATTTTGCTCGCCTAATAATTCAAGATCTGCGCGCCGCTTGCATATCACTAGGAAAAGCGCGAGGAGGAAGATTGCCACGATCAACCATGGTGAGATATAGACGTCTGTGATATAACATCCCGCGAGTGCCCGCCAGATGTACAGAACAGAGAGACCAATGATGTCTAAAAATGCGTGGTATTTGAAAATGAAATTATAAAACAAGCCGTTTACAATGATGAGAATGACCATGGCAAATAACGCTAAATTCAACAAGTAAGACCCGATAATCGCAACCGCGCCCACAAGGAGCATGAGAAAGATTCCCCCTGCCTTAGAGATGCGACCCGCCGCCAGTGGCCGCTTCTTGGCCTTTTCCGGGTGATGTTTATCCGCCTCGATGTCGATGAGATCATTCAACACGTAAATAAAGGCAGATGCGAGGGAAATCAACAAAAATCCGAATAAAAATTCGAATAAAAGCGGAATATTTATGAACAAATCAAACAACTTACCGGCAAAAATCGGCCCAATGAATATTACGCCAGATTTGTACCACTGTCGGACACGTAGGAGGGAGACTAAGTCCTTTATTTTGCCCATAAGATATGTTTCACAAGGTGGTTTGATTTTTCAAGTTAACCTCACGTCAGATGAACAGGCGTTGTGGGTTGAATCGCTTCCTAATTTTATGGAGTAATTTTGTGGAAAAACTGATATCTTTCCGGAGTTCACACGTGGCAACATTATCACTGGAAAAGGATACGAAATCAATGTCTTTAATCGGGAGTTCTTTAGTTTTTTGAAACATATTCACAAATTGGAGAATACCCGCAGATTCTTCTTGTCTAGAAATAATGTCTTTTATGATGCCCTTTTCTATATTATTAACGGATTTTTTGAGGATGACCGTAATTCTAAACTTGTTTTCTCGAAAAGTTTGCAAAGTCTTTAGCTGATCTTTCAAAAGTGTCTTATCCTTGTGAAGTGCGAAACTCGCCTGACGAGGGAAAATAACGAGGTCTCTTGCATGCCATGTTTCTGGTTTTTCTTGCCCTTGGGGGGTTACGACAAAAGAATATTCTTGATATGAGGAACCTTTTTCCACTTTTTGGCAGATGTATGGGATTATAGTTCCATGCGAACGGAGGAAGAGGAGTTTCCCTGTCAATTCATCGAGGAAATTGAGAGGGGTTGGCAACTTGACATCTTTAACGCTGATTTTCTTAAGCGCTCCGTCTTTTTGGAGAAATGAAAAAAATGCCAGTTTCAGTTCCGAATCGATGTCTACGGATTCTAATGTTACTGAGCCTAATTTTCGTAAATCGTAATACCCTCCAATGGAGATTGGCTTGTAATCATAGAAACTTGCAGGTATTTCTTTGGTTTCTCCGTTCAAACCATCAACAATAAAAATCGCTGGCATCCCTGCGTTTTCTTGCCACTTAACATCTTGGATAGTTCCAACGAAGTATGTGCCATTTATTTTATGAGTAAAGAGCTGTTGTTTTCCTAACAGCAGGTTATAACCCTCTCGCATTCCAGTACGTGAACAAAAATGTTCGATCGATGGTTCCTTAAACATACGCAACAATTGCTCCGTGGCCTGAAATTCGAACTGGATACGGGCCTGTTCCACACTCTTCGCAAACCGTTCACGTTTTTTCCCACCAAGTAAACTAAAGGTCATTAATGACTCTGATGCTGAACTGAAAGAATGGTCGTACATGGACGCGATACGAACAGCGGTTGCCGGATGACTGTTTAACAGCCCGCTTATCACACTGACCCGACTTGGTTGAACGAGATAATTTGAGATATATTGAGCGGTATTGAAGTAATCGAGCTCTTGGTTTTCCGGCAAATTCTTTTCATCGCAGAGGAGCATCGTGTTAAGCCCGGCCTCTCGCCCACTCGCGTAGAAACCTTCTAGGTTGAAGAGAGCCCGAGCGAGATCTGCCCCCCGACCTAAGTCCCGGACGGCCCGGTCTGCCCTTCCTTCGAGAATCCGAACGAAGATATAGAGAAAGGCAAAAATTACGATATTCAATAGAATGAAATAGAACATAGGAAAATGCGTTTCCAAATCTTTGTAAAATGTGTAATCATACATTGTGGCAGGGATCCCTGCAAATTTCCGGATCACCAAATCTATGGTCTCTATGAGCGTAAGGATGAACGTGTGGTTACCCCGTAGATGGCCAAGTTCGTGGGCAATAATTCCTTGGAGTTCATTCCTGGGGATTGCGCGCCAGTCCTCGCAAATGATCCCCATTCTTTTGTCGAAAAACGGTCCATATGCCATTGCATTGATGATTGGATATTTGCCGATACCCACCTTGATTTTACCCTTCATTCCCATTTGATTTGCGATCTCCAACACGATATTTTCCAATTCTTCATCCTTTACAGGTTTGATCCCCATAATTCTTCCGAGGAGGGAACCTGACAAGAAATACACAATGAAATTCGTGATTATGAGGACATAATAGATGTAAGCGCGTGAATCCAGCTTAAAAATCTCGGTAATAGATGCTACTGCGAGCCACGCTATGAGGTATAATCCCAAGGTGAGATATTGAGGAGACATGAAGCGCCACACGATTAGATACTTGCGGCCGAAGAAGGCAAAACCTAAGACGAGGAGGAGCCAAAATGAAAAACCGAAGGAGGTATTTCGGAAAAAGTTCTCTGAAATCATTAAACTCGGAAAGAAAATTTTCATCACTCGATCAATTAAAGCCATCACGAAGATGAAATTGTACACGATGGCAGTGATTAACCCTAGCTTGTTCACAA
>MBAA01000014.1:6738-7012 GCA_001940655.1 Promethearchaeota archaeon CR_4 | reverse complement strand
AAGGCGCCAAGGAGCGCAGTGAAGAAGTCGTTCGTTAGCAGGTAAAAAAACACACCGAGAAGAACTAACACGGCAAAATCCGCCATCTCTCCCCTCTTGCCAGCTTTGACCCAGTTCCAGAATTCGCTAAACGCCCATATCATAACTGCAAAAAGTAACCACACCAATGGGGTACTTAAAATATATTGTGTAATCCCTTGCCACGTAATAAATTGAAAGGTGATAAGTAACGAGAGAATAACAGGCGTTGCTCCTAATAAACACCAAAAGAGGA
>MBAA01000014.1:4625-6729 GCA_001940655.1 Promethearchaeota archaeon CR_4 | reverse complement strand
ATATTTTTTTCATTGTATGAAACCACGTTCGGAATTTTAAAAAGGTGGCGTATTTTTCTTTAATCGTATCCTACGAATAAGACTGGTGATAACGCGTTGAAAGTCCCCGTAGTGCAACTCGCAGGTATGATACCCCCTCCCGTACTTGCTCAAGTGCAAGAGAGTCTCAGTAGCGGCATGTGGGCCGATTCCAAACACGTGCACGAACTCGAGGAAGCATTCGCGAAATATATTGGCGTGAAATTCTGCCGAGCAGTATCCAACGGAACTACTGCGCTCGTAGCGATGGTGTGTGCAGCAGGTCTTAAGGCAGGCGATGAGGTAATCGTGCCCAGTTTTTCATTCATAGCGTCTGCCAATTGCCTGCTGGCAGCGGGGGCTAAACCCAAATTCGTGGATATCGATGCTGCCACCTTTAACCTCGACCCTTCCCACATTTCAAAAGCAATCACGCCTAAGACTAAAGCTATCCTGCCGGTGCATCTGTATGGATTATGCGCGGATATGGATCCCATTCGGGAGATTGCGGAGAAACATCACCTAGTTGTCCTCGAGGACGCGTGTCAGGCTCATGGAGCCATTTACAAGGGAAAAAAGGCAGGCAATTTGTCACTCGCAGGCGGTTTTTCCCTCTATCCCACGAAGAATATGATCTGCGGTGGCGAGGGTGGCCTGGTAACCACAAACGATGAGGCATTCATCAACAAGGTACGCTTGTACGTTAATCACGGACAAGCAGCAAAATACACACACACGGCCCTTGGGTTCAATTTCCGCCTCCACGAAGTTGCTGGAGTGGTTGCAAAATACAGTCTCTCCGTGTTAGATGAAAATAATCGTAAACGCGCAGTCATCGCCAAACAATATAGCGAAGAGTTGGGAAAGGTCTCCCAAATTAAAATTCCAACGATTCCAACGGGACGCACGCACGTATTCCACCAGTATACGATACGTGCTCAACGACGCGATCAACTTGCGGAACATCTGCAGAACAACGACATTGGGTATGGCATTCATTATGGAATCCCCATTCATATGCAACCATTTTACAAAAATATGGGCAACATTCCTAGTTTACCTGTATCGGAACAAGTGGCTAAAGAGGTGATCTCGCTACCCGTGCACCCCTTCTTGACGGTTGAGCAGGTAGATTTCGTGATCGCGACCATAAAGGCATTTTATTCATAATTTTTATATATTATTTGTAGCAAACATTCTGGCAATTATATAATAATAATACGTGAAGATTTCGCCATAATTTTCAATTTGAAATTTATATCTCTTAAATTTTTCAATTGCAACTTGTACATCTATGCGATGTTCGATTGGAGGTCCGCGCTCTGTTGGTTCCTTTTTCCAATCAAGAACAAAGACCAATCCATCCTTCATCATGATACGGGACAGTTCCCCGAAGAATTTGGGAAACCCCTCGATTTCATGAAATACTTTTGCACAGAAGAATAAATCGATGTTCCCATCCGGAACCTGAAATTCATTTTCTTTAATCAGTATGGGTATGATTTTTTTCACATCAGCAGGGTGAAGGGGTTTAACGATTTCCCCTCCTCTCATATTCGCCCTCAAGAAGTCAAGCATTTTTGCTTCTACATCTAATGCATAGACTTTTGCATTCCCTGCTGAATAATGAGCAAGCGGGAATGTATAAAACCCCGAACCACATCCCAATTCAACAATTGATGACAATTTGTTAATCGGCAATAGTTTCAGTATATTATCAAAAGGTTCTTCGATAAATCTCTCAAGATATTCCAATTTTTTGATATTTTTAGAATTAAACTTGTGAGACATACAAAAAATAGAGATTCGATCTTATTTATTGGTTAGATCATTTTTTCGATATTTGTTTAAGATATCTTATGAGATGACTAGGTTTTTTTTGTGGGTGATATAGGTTCCGTTATGGTCAAGAAAGTCCTCATCACTGGCGCTGGTGGGCCTGCGGGGGTTAACGTCCTGCGGTCCCTGCGAGACTGTGGTGAAAAAATGGACGTATATGGTACCGATGTCAGCAATTACCACTGTGAATACGCGAAACCATGGGTCACCAAAGTGTTCATAGTGCCCCGTTGCACGGACACCCTCC
>MBAA01000014.1:3154-4597 GCA_001940655.1 Promethearchaeota archaeon CR_4 | reverse complement strand
TGCAAAACACAAAATTGAATTCGTGCACCCCCAACCAGACATCGAGGTCACGGTTTTGTCAGAAAACCGGGAGAAGATCACTGCGATGACCTATTTGCCATCGAAGGAAACGGTTCGCATTTGTCAAGATAAACAAAAAAGCGCCGATATTTGGCAAAAAAAAGGGTTCCCGACCGCAAAGGCCATCTCGCTCCGACCAGACCACCTCGAAGCGGATGTGGAGCGGACATTCAATGAACTTGGCAAGAAAATTTGGGTGAGAGCAACCAAAGGTGCAGGAGGGACGGGGAGCACGCCCGCAGATAATGCAGATACTGTTATCAACTGGATCAAGTATTGGGTCTCCCGTGGAAACAAGTGGGACTTCATTGCTCAAGAATTCTTACCAGGTCGTAATATCGCAGTATCTTCAATTTTCAAGAACGGCGAATGCGTCACTTCGCAGGGGCGAGAACGGTTGGAATACATCTACCCATACCTCGCGCCCAGCGGGGTGACGGGAACTCCTGTGGTTGCCCGGACCATCAACGATGACAAGGTAAACAAGCTCGCGACTGAGGCGGTTCTCGCCATTGATTCGAAAGCTACTGGCATCTTTAGCGTGGACATGAAGGAGGACAAGTCTGGGATATCCATCCCCACGGAAATCAACGCGGGGCGATTCTTCACCACTAGTTATTATTTCTCCGCAGCTGCATTACGGTTCAACGTGTGGTATGCAAATATGCCTTACCTTCTTGTCAAGCTAGCCTACAAGGAAAAGATTCCTGACGTCAAACCCTATAACATCCTCCCCCCGAATGTCTACTGGATCCGGCACATAGATTGTGGGGATCACCTCGTCACGGAAGACGAGCTGATGCATTCTTAATCCTTTATTAGATTAATATTTTCTAAATAAAATCGATTCAAATTGGGCATTTTTCATTCCTCAATCCTTATTTCTGGTACTTTTTCCTGTTTTGCCAATTCATCATAACACTGGCAACAAAACAACTTCACCGCGGGTGACTTCCAGATTTGGAATGCTTCCCAAAAATCTATTGTAGTGTTGTGTTTCCGCCATTCTACCCAGTAATCTTGAAATCGGAGGGGAGTCCCACACGAATGAATAGCACATTGACGACTCGGCCAGGGATCAAGGGCGCGGGCAGCCTGCTTTCCCACTTCTGACTTGCGATTTTCGGCTGCTTCTTTGAGAATGGAAAAATACTCGTTGCTTCCCGTCAAGTGGAACAAAGCACTAGCCGCTGGCAAGTAGGTAACAGGATGGTTCAAACAATTCTCTAACATGTCTTTCGTACCGGGTAGGATATAACCGCACTTGACGAGCGATAGAATGGATTCCGCCCGAACAATTTCGTTCGTATCCTTAATACCTAATAACAAGACCTCTGCCGCGCACCTCGCGATTGTCGCATCCCGAGAAAGACACAAGAATTT
>MBAA01000014.1:3007-3146 GCA_001940655.1 Promethearchaeota archaeon CR_4 | reverse complement strand
ACATCTGGTCGAAATGGGTCGCAACTGAGAGGACGAATAGCAGGTTCACCCAGTCATCCAAGTCTCGTATGGTCTCAGGGTTTGTTAATCCCTTTTTCAGACCCTCTCGTCCCATTGGTGACATCGCCAGTTGTATTTC
>MBAA01000014.1:1594-2991 GCA_001940655.1 Promethearchaeota archaeon CR_4 | reverse complement strand
GGGCAGGGAAAATGTGGTTCGAAAAAGACGGGGGGGCCGACTAAGACTGCTGGAGATATGATCATGGTATTCATACAACCTAATGCGACAAAATTCTCGCATACGGGGAAAAATATATTCTGAGAGAAAGGAAGGAATCATACCCCGTCCAGTTATTAAACATAAGTCCATCTATAAGATGTCCGGGAAAGCCCCCGATAAGAGGAGTTTTTACATTTTTTTCCTTATAACAAAGCACTTGGAACCCCCCTCTTAAAAATACCATTTTCCCCGTGGAATTAACGAAATTCTGTATAACATTCACTTGAGAACCTGCATTTCCGTTATATTTCCTATTATTCAAGTGTTATTTCCAGATTTTTTGGAGTTTAGTAGATGAAGCACGGGATAAGAATGGTTTTTATGGGTTTCAAATCAATGGAAAGTTAATCCTAACGGATTCTATTAACAACAAAAAGGTAATGCGTTATGGCAAAAGACAAGATTTATGGACTCATCATCCTGCTGGTGGCCATTGTGGTGGTCATTCTCTACACCTTTATGCTTCCCGTGGATTTGGCTATGGCTGAAGGTTTCTGGATAAACCCAGTAGGTAATCTGGATGCAGGTTTCTATATTACGGGACTCTGGGACATTTTCAACTGGAAGTGGGCACTCGCTATTCCCATCTACTTGATCGTAGTCGTGATCTGCTTGATAGCGATTTGGATTGGGTATTCAATGGTGACCACGCCCCCGCCTGTGCCTCTGGAAGAACTCGAGGAAGAACTCGAGGCCGAGGAAGCGAAGGAAGGCAAGGCGGCCGAAGAGAAGAAAGTCTAAATTTCTTTCCTTTATTTTTCTTACTTAGTCTTGATTTTAATTTCTAGCTACTGTCTTTTGTGATCACGTGCCATTTCTTCCTAAATTCCTACTAACTGCATCAATCTTCGTTTAGTTCAAGTACTAAAAAAGAGGAAATAGAGTTTTGAATGAAATAAGGATGTTCCTGACAATAGTCAAGAGACTGACGAGCTTCAATAACCTCGTTTCTTCTTATATAGCACAAATGCCACGACTGCAACGCCCGCACCGGCAGCGACTATGATGAGCCATATCCACCATGCGTCTTCACCAAATAAATCCCCGATTCCTCCGGTTTTGTAGGTGATGCTGTCCGTTACCGGCCCTGCCTCACCAAGTGTGTTCCTTGTTTTGAAGTACACGGTCTTGTTGCCCGCCCCGCCAGCGAATGTCCACGTCTTTGACAAAGCATAACTCTCCCAAGCAGTGTATGTGGTACCGTTATTCGAGAAGCACATCTCCGTAGCATCCAGAGCATACAGGGTTAGTGTTACGCTTGTGGTGTTCGTCTCAACCGCCCCGTTGTTGATGCTGATGGATAGGTCTGTGGGTGG
>MBAA01000014.1:0-1173 GCA_001940655.1 Promethearchaeota archaeon CR_4 | reverse complement strand
TTCCGTTACTAGCCCACTGTGTGACCCCCGCGGCGTTGACCCGCTGGGCGTAGATATCATCAGCCGACGTCGAAACTCTCTCATCAGACCACGTAATGATCGCACCACCGGCCCCATCGCTCACGAGTACAGGCGTATATTGCGTATTTGCCGCGTTACAGATCAGCGTCCCGTTAGCATCCCACTGGGTGACCCCCGCGGCGTTGACCCGCTGGGCGTAGATATTGTCACTAGTGGTTCCACTTCGCTCGTCTTGCCAGGCGATGATCGCACCGCCAGCGTTGTCACTCACGATTTGGGGACTGAATTGCTGACCTGTCGCGTTGCAGATGAGAGTCCCGTTACTAGCCCACTGGGTGACCCCCGCCGCGTTAACCCGCTGGGCGTAGATATCATCTGCTGACGTCGAAACCCTCTCATCAGACCAAGTAATGATCGCGCCGCTGGCCCCATCGCTCACGAGTACAGGCGTATATTGCGTATTTGCCGCGTTGCAGATCAGGGTGCCATTGCCCTCCCATTCGATAGTTTCGGACACGAGCGGTATCTCGACTGTAGCTGTCTCAAACTCGTTACTACCTGCTCCCCAAACAATTCCCCTCTGGTCAATTGCGAAATTCGCGAATGGGAGAAGGGCTACGAGAAAGAGGAGGAAAGACAGCAAAAGTTTTCCTTTTTGTCCTATTACCAAACGTTTTTGTTGTGTGATTTTTTTTTGCATATTCAATCCCCGCCTCATATATTAGTAAATTGCAGGAAAGAATCGACTTGAATTGGATTTTTTGATGAACAATGGTATTCTACGACTATCTATAAAAGAATTGCGTATATTCCTAACCACCGCTATCGAGGTTTTTTGTAAAAATCTCAACGGAATCCTAGCTGTTTGCACGTGAGATGAAACCTACTATGGAAAGAGAGGTTTTGCGTTTTAGAGACTTGCGGTGGGTCTGGGTTTTTGGCTAGACCCTTTTATGATCAAATAAAAAATACACCAAGTGTAATTGTTGTGTAGCTGACGGGCATATTTTGTGACTTACACGTCAAAAAGGGAGTAATTAGGACGAGGCGTCCCAAGAATGCCACAGGGACTCCCCACCCAATTACATAAATCCCGTTAATACTCCACTTCATTTTATATTTTTTCCGCCCACGTTATTTTCCATTTTTTCG
>MBAA01000112.1:10762-11176 GCA_001940655.1 Promethearchaeota archaeon CR_4 | reverse complement strand
TTCATTGGGGAGATTGGTTCAGAAGAGATGGTCGGAAATGCCGTGTACTATCTAGATCCCAAAACCAACATGGCGGAGATCGCGTTCATCGTGCGTGGGGATTGGCAAAAGAAAGGGGTCGCAACATTGTTGTTGTCCTATTTAACAATCATCGCACGAGAGCGGAATATCCGGGGATTCTGGGGAACCACCTTGTACCAAAACCGAGCTGTAATCAACATCTTGAAAAAAGTCTTTAATAATTACTATTTGCAAATAGAAATGCCCCAAACTCCAGCCCCGGATGAAGAGGTGTATTTCCAGATAAAATTTGAGAAAGAATAATGAAGGAAGTCTGAAAAAGAAATTAGTAATTTTTTTCAGGAAAATTCATAGCTGCATTTGCGACAAACAAACTTTTTAGCGTATATCGGT
>MBAA01000112.1:4405-10749 GCA_001940655.1 Promethearchaeota archaeon CR_4 | reverse complement strand
AAACGATCCTGGACCGATCTTCCCCTTCTTTTATTTGACTCGACCCACAACTCGGACACACCCGGCGACCAGTTGCCCCCACACTAGTAGGTGCAACAGCTGGTTCTGGAACATATACTTGAGCTGGTGCAGCGGGGGTTTCAGAGGCCATAGCAGGTTCCGCCGTTGCACCAAAAGCGTGGTGAAGACCTGCTGGAGCTGTGGAAGGTTTACTGACAATCGATGGGGCGAAGACAGATTGTGGTTGGGATAATTCCTTAATCCGCTGGTCCCTGGCTTTTATCTCGTCATGCAATTGGTTGATTGTATTATTTACACTTGTAAGTTGCGCGTTCAGATTCATCACTTGCTGATCCCGCTTTTCGATATCTGCGACAGTTGGACGTGCGGCTAGCTCTGCCTGGAGTTGAGCGATTTGCTGGTTGAGTTGGTTGATTTGATTCTGTAATAAGGTAACTTGGCCAATTTGTGATTCGAGGGAACTTGCCCGTTGTGTCGCTTCATCCAGAGCACTTCTTAAGTTAGCGATTTCTTGATCCTTATTCTGCAATAACCCGACTTGACCTTGGAGGGATGCAATTTGTTGTTGACTGGAGGAGAGTTCTCCCGAGAGGCCATGCATCTGGGCCATTTGCATCCGCATGCTATCGAGTTCAGCGGTGAGTCGATTCATCTCTTCTTCACGAGTCGCAATTAAATCTTGGGCAGCCGTAAGAGCCTGAGAATATTGATTAACCTGTTGGTTGGCTCCTCCCATTGCACCCTCGAGGTTCATTCTTGCGGATTCAAGACTACTAGCTCTTCCCTCAGCGTCTTGTGCTCGGGCATCTAAGTTAGAAAGTTGCTGTTCGAAATTGCTCACTTTCGCAGTTAAATCTTCGCGTTCAGTAAGAAGATCTAAAACTTCCTGCCCGCTGATCTTTATAGGCTTTGATAATTGCCCCTTGGCTCTTAGTTTCTCAATCTCATCAAGGTATGACATATACAAACCTCGTAACTAATTTAACGAAAGACATAAATCAGGAATTTTCGCGAAAAGCGATTAGAATTGGTGTCTATAATCTTCCACATTTCGTTTTATAAAATTCGACCTTTCTCCTAAATAAAGGCTTCTTTTAACTAAAAAATAAAAGCAGCGTCCCACATTAAGGATTTGAATATGCCCATATCTGTTAAATTTCTGGCGATTCTGAAAGTCCAAGCGGGAACGGATTCTTACATATTACAAGATACCAAAATACATACATTACGTGAAGTGTTACACATCGTTGACCAACAATTCTTTTTAGGATCAAATCTAATTTTTGAGACTAATTCCACTCATATAAACCCTGCACTCTTAATTATGGTTGACGGACAAGATTACCGCTTGTTAGACGGAGAGATAGAGAGCTCAATAGATGGTTCGGAAGAAATTACGCTTCTCTCCTCCCTCCATGGAGGATAATAAAAGAATTATTTTTGGAACTTCCAAAATTCGGAGAAACGGTCCTTGATTGCTTTAATGACATTTTCCCGAGTATAACCCAAAATGTCGGGATCTGTCTTAGGCGCGTTGTCATTTTTCTCGGTACACGGGTCCCCCCCGAGAGCCTGGAGGCAGTTCACAATACTACTAGATATGGCTTTCAATTCGTACCCCCCTTCGAGAGTGACTAAGATTCTTCCCTGCGCGATTTTATCGGCGACTACCTTGAGTTTCTGCAACATTTCCCCATACCACTGGACAGACCATCCCAAATTCGTAATCGGATCTGTAAAGTGCGCATCGAATCCTGCGGACACAATGATAAACTCAGGCTTAAATTCTTCCAAAACCGGCATTACAATTTCATCATATAGCTCTCGCATTACTTCGTCTGTCGAACGGGGTGCTAAGGGCATATTGAGGATGCGGCCCTTCGCTCGTCCTTTGCCTATTTCGTTGATGAAACCTGATCCCGGGTATAAGGTGCGTCCGTCTTGATGACTCGAAATATACATAAAGTCCCCCTTATCCGTGCCAGGAATTCCCTCGTAAAAAATATCTTGCGTCCCATTCCCATGGTGGCAATCCCAGTCCACAATCACGGCCTTCTGGATGTTTTTCTCAGTAATCAAGTAACGAAGGGCAATTGCCGCATTGTTGAAAACACAGAAACCTCGGGAGTAATCTCGATTAGAATGGTGTCCAGGAGGTCTCACTAACGCGAATGCATTCTGAATTTTCCCTTTTAGAATTTGATCAACGCCTTCGAGAACTCCCCCAGCAGCGAGTAAAGCAATCTCGTAGCTATCTCCACACATAACAGTGTCACCATCAAGATATTCGAGGTTTCCGCCACTTTTTGCTTCCATTGCTACGTCGCGGGCTCTTTGAATCATGTGATCGCTGTGAACCGTTCGAATTTGATCGAGCGTGGCTTTTCGGGGAGTTATTATCTGGTATTTTGGATTATTCTCCCAAATGCCCCTTTCTTTCAATAATTTAATTGTAGCAATTAATCTTTGGGGTGATTCCACGTGGGATCCAGTGACGTGATTAAGATAGTCTTCAGAATAGATGATACCAGTGACCATTGTGCGATTATCCCAACCCGAGCGATTTTAAGGTTTGCTTCGGTTTTAGTTCAACTCTTCCCTTTAAATTATTTCCGCTAAATTAAAACAAAGCACGTTCTGTCCCACCCCGTTTTTTGGGTTTTTTTCCACGTGGATTGGAATCAAGTTCATTCGAAGTTTGGAGCTTAGATTCACTGCGTGGAATGTGAATTTTCATAATGCCTGTGGCAAGACTTTGTTTAATGCGTGTAACAATCTCTGGCCCAAATGTCGGAAGTTTGATTAAATCTGCATCATTTGCCCGAGAGACGTCATCCGGTGTTTTATATCCCGCTTTGAAGAGGATTCGCCCCCTGACACGCCCAATATTATAGATGGAAACAAGGGAAACTAGCTCTTCACTACAACCGTATTTGAGTCTTATTGCGAGGCGCTTGAGCCCAGTTTCCCACTTCGTAAAGTGAAAGGATGGACAAAGCACTTCTGCGGCATGCACCAACCATTCTGCGGTCTCTACAAAACGGCGGATATCTCCCGACCCAACGTTCAAGTCGCTCGCAAGACGTTCTTCGGGAGTTTCTCGAATCCATCGAAAAAGTATGGCACATAATTTTAATTCGGGGAAATAATACTCAAGATCACTGGACGTAGGCCGCAACTTGCGTGGAAAAACGAACTCATTCGCGTGATCTTGAAAAAACTTGCATAGGCCATCTTTGTCCGTTTCTGCTACATACGGCAAGTATGAATCTGGAAATCGAGATGTCGCGTGGAGGAACGAGATGGTAGTTAATTTTATGTCATGCATAGCTCTCCTCTGGGAAATGACCCGCAAAGTCGCCCGAAACTCAACTGCTGACTCAGGTTTTATGTAAAGTTGAGAAATTTTCTGACCAAGGAGGGTGACTTCAAGTGCCCCCCCTTCCCCCTCTTGAACCATCTTTTCTGAGATCAAATAAGAAAGCGCATCGTGGAGTCTTTCTTCGAGTTTTTTCTCACGAGAAACCACCTTTTGAATCGAATAAGACCCCACATCCCCATAGTTTCTAACATATTTCGAATAGTCTTCTCCACTACTGACGATACTTTCATCCTTGGTGATTTTCGCCTTTTTTCTAGTTGGTTGTTTTAGATTCATCTTATTCTGAAAGCTGAAGAAAGATAAATTGAAGAATGCAATTACCTCCTCCCAAGACCTGACAAATCCCGAAGCAATCGTACCAAGAAGGTGTGATTTGAGTTCTGCTTCATTATTCAATTTCGAAGTGATATCTTCTGGTGTACCCCTGACATATTTTTCCATCAATTCGTCAGAATGTGTTGGATTCCTCGCAATAATTACCGCTTCGCCATAGGGGTCAAATCCGGGGCGGCCCGCTCGCCCAGCCATTTGTTTATATTCGATCACGGGAATTTCTTGGTTACCCTTTGCCATGGAAAAACGTTCTAGTCCCTTGATAATGACTCGGCGAGCGGGGGTATTGATCCCCGCAGCGAGGGTGGGGGTTGCCGCAATAGCAAGGATATTTCGCTGGCGGAAGTGGTTTTCTACGAATGTTCGTTGTGCATAAGTTAATCCTGCATGATGGAACGCTACCCCAAATTGTAACAATCCTGCGAGTTGGTGAGCCTGCGGGGAGTTCTCGGTTTCGAGATTTTCGAAATCATTGGCAACCTGTAAACTATGATGGCGAATCTCCTCAGAAAGTAACGGTTCAATTACATGAGTAAATTTTTTTGCGGCAACCATCGCATTGCGACGAGTGCTTAGGAAGGCGAGTACTTGTCCACCTCCCTTAACTGTATCCTTTAGGAGTAATTCCATCGGATCTGCGATGGGATACGTGAAAATTTTCTCGGATCCATCAGCGAAGGCGATTTTATGGTCGTAAAAAACTCCCTCTTTTAATTTAACAGGACGCCACTCATCTTGAATCAATATTGCATCCAACCAACTAGCAAGCTCCCCCGCATTATTGATGGTCGCAGAAAGGCCGATAATTTGAACAGTTGGTGTTAACTTCCGAATTTTCGTGAGCACTAGCTCGAGCGTGACCCCTCGTGTTTCATCGTTAAGTAGGTGAATCTCGTCCACGACAATGCAGGTGATCCTTTGCATCAAGTCCGGGTGAGTCCGAAGCACGCTATCCGCTTTTTCGTTGGTCATCACGATGATGTCATGTGAAAATAATGCTTGATCGATATGGTCAAAATCCCCTGTAGAGAACGTAATGGTCAAGCCAAAACTTACCCAATGATCTTTGAACGAGTGATACTTCTCCGTGGCGAGAGCCTTGAGTGGCGTCAAGTAGAGTGCTTTTCCTCTTCGTTCATTTCCTTGATTGAGAATGGTTATTACCATTATCAATTCTGCAACCAAGGTCTTGCCAGCTGCTGTGGGAATTGCCAAAATAAGGTTTTTTCCAGGCATCCATTCGCGCAGGGCTTTAACTTGAGGAGCATATAATTCGGATATGCCAAGTGTATGAAGGTAGTTCCAGATGAGTGGAGGGATATCCATCCTAGGTCTTAATTGGGAATTAGTTGCAACCTCTTATAAATTCCTATAAGTAAGGAATTATTGATTTCAAGTAGTGAATAATGATATGGCAATTTTCCTTGCCAAGTGATCAAATTATCGTAAAACTTTTGAGTACATTTGAATGGTGACGCAATTTGAGAAATAAAACCGTTTTAAAAACTCAAAAAAATCCGCCTTATTTGGATTCCCAACACGACTTGGAAGAACGCGTCGAAAATCTATTACAACGTCTAACGTTAGACGAAAAATTCGACCTCTGCTCCGGGCAGGATAACTGGTATACCAAACCAATTCCCCGTCTCGGAATAAAACGGTTTGCAATGACTGATGGCCCACACGGAATCGGTCCGCATAGTTCAGGAAATAAAGAGTGCACCTATTTTCCCGTTGGAATATGTCGCGCAGCAACGTGGAATCCAGCACTTTCAGAACAAATGGGAATAGCAATTGCCCAGGAAGTTCGGGAACTTGGTTACCATATGATTCTTGGCCCTGGAATTAATATTCATCGAACACCCCTCTGCGGGCGTAATTTCGAATATCAAACGGAAGACCCGTACTTGAATGCTCGCCTAGTTGTTCCGATGATCCAGGGCATTCAGAGTCAACGAATCGCTTCTTGCGTGAAGCACTTCGCTTGCAATAACCAGGAACAATGGCGGTTTCTGGTAGACACCCACGTGAGCGAGAGGGCGTTACGGGAAATTTACCTTCCGGGATTCGAGGTTGCGGTGCGCGGTGCTGATCCATGGTCGATTATGGCTTGTTATAATCGCGTGAATGGATTGTATGGATGCGAACATGCCCCCCTCATCCGAGATATCGTTATGAAAGAGTGGGGTTTCCGTGGGTTTGTCGTGTCTGACTGGGTTGCCACGAAATTCATTCAACATCCTGAAAATTGTATGAATGCCGGGTTGAGTCTCGAGATGCCAAATGCCGATAAATATGCTGTGCCCATTCTCCGGGAGTTAATGGCGCAAGGTAAATTCGCTGAAGAAGTTCTCAATGATAACGTGAGACGCCTCCTCCGGGTAATGTTCCTCGTGGGTATGTTTGATGATCCTTCTACTCTCCCAAAAGGATCGAGGAACACTCCTGAACATCAGTCCATTGCTCGGAAGACTGCCGAGGAAGGTATTGTCCTACTGAAAAATGTAGATCATATCCTCCCCCTGAATCTGACAAAATTAAAGAAAATCGCGGTGATCGGACCCAATTCTGATAAAAAAATGGGCGATGCAGGGGGCTCTTCCCGAGT
>MBAA01000112.1:1255-4393 GCA_001940655.1 Promethearchaeota archaeon CR_4 | reverse complement strand
CGAGATCACCCCACTTAAAGGTATTAAGGAGAAATGTGGGAAGAAGGTGGAGATTAATGACAACCTTGCAGGTGCAGATGCAGTGATATTGGTGGTTGGACTTAACCACGATTTAGGGCAGGATTGCGAGGATGCAGACAGAAAGTCGTTTGACCTGCCTGCAGAACAGATTTCCCTCATTCAAGAGACAATCAAAATAAATCCCAAAACCATTGTAGTACTAGTGAACGGGAGTCCTGTTTCCGGGGAAGGTTGGGTAGATGCGATACCAGCGATCATCGAAATGTGGTATGCTGGGATGGAAGGGGGTCGCGCGCTAGCGGACATAATTTTTGGAGATGTAAATCCCTCTGGCAAGTTACCAATCAGTTTTCCGAAGAAATTAGCAGATTCCCCAGCTCATACGACTGAAAAGACATACCCCGGTTACGAAGATAAGGAAAAAAGCCCCCAAGTCTGGTATGATGAGGGCATCTTGGTGGGATATCGCCATTTTGACACCAAAGGGATTGAACCCCTATTCCCCTTTGGTCACGGCCTTTCATATACTACATATACTTACAAGAATATCGACATTTCTCCTAAAAAATTGAAAGGTGATGATATTATTACAATATCGCTTATCTTGGAGAATACAGGAGAACGTGCAGGAGCGGAAATAGTTCAATTATATGTGGGGGATCTCGAATCAAGCGTGATCCGTCCCGTTAAGGAATTAAAAAGATTCGCCAAGGTCACTTTACTCCCTAAGACACATCAGAAAATTGTTTTCACTCTCACCAAAAACGATCTGGTTTTTTTTGATGAACTCACGGGGACTTGGAAAGTAGAACCAGGAACATTTAACATCCTCGTTGGAAGTTCCTCCCGGGACATTCGCCTCCAAGGAACATTTGAATATTTTTTATAATTTCATATTTGGTTTATAATAGAAAAAACGCTGCTGAGGGGGATATAATTACGATCTTTTTCTCCTAATTAAAGAAACATTTTAAAAAAAACTCGATTGTCGGAAAATTGGAGGGGATACTTGAAGGAATAGCGAATGCGAATTTCGGTAATAAGAGTCACAATGTTGTTTGTGAACATATCTATGATATGGGGCAGTGACACTAACATTAAAAAAAGTTCAGCACTATTAGTTCCACGTGAAACCTAAGTATATTTACGCTGTTAACATCGTGCTACAATGCTTGAAAATGGCCGTCATCGTGCTTATTTTTCTTTGTTTCCTCTGGCGCTGGTTCTCCACGAACCCAGAAGAATGGTGGTCAGATTTATCATATTACTACGATTTCATTAGTCATTTCCCCGCCATGTACTCCACCGAGACATATAATTTCTATGGAGTTATATACTTACCCTACTTTGCAGCACTTTTCTGGCCGTTGACATTTTTCACCGAAAAAGTGACATTCATAATTATCACAGCGATTAACCTACTTTGTGCGTATAAAATCTGTGTAGATTCCAAGAAAATCTCCCTCCCCTTTGCGGTTGGTACTCATATTCTCCTCCTCATCGGTGCTCCGTTGATCGGGACGTGTGGGAACGTTGAAACAATTCTCCTACTGATCCACGTGTGGGCGTATGTGAAGATTAAACAAATGCATACCATCCCGGAATGGCTTGCCATCATTTTATCCATCGCGTCGTTCAAAATATACAGTGTGCTCTTTTTCGTATTATACGCCTTTGAGGTTCCTCGCAAGGATTTATTGAAGACGGTCGCAATTCTGCTAGTTACCCAAGTGTGTTTCAACCTCCCATTTGTTCTCGCAGACCCCCGGTTACTGCATCCAAGTTTTATTTTCGAAATCATCACACATCCTGCCCCCGCGATGACAGAAGCTCCAATGTGGACTCTCCGGACGCTTTTTACCGTATCCGTTATGGGGATTGCTTTACGTATATGGGAAATTATAAAAAAGAAACGTGTTTCGGTTCCCCCATTAATGAGTGCAACCTCGGAAGTTACCAGTCCGTAATTTTCTTTAAATCCCGTTCTTAGAATATGATACCAAGGATTATTTCGTAGCTTGGATGAAAAGGATAGGCCATTTTTCTCTGATGGGAAGTTCTTTCTGGGAAGCAGGCAGGGCATTCCATCCGGTTTGTATCAAGTAATTAAGTTTGTTAATTAATTGGGGGCGATATTGGGGAGGAAAAAATCCCAAAAAGAACAACCAGATGTTTGATTGGCGATATTCTAAATAGGATCCAAGATCGTCGAATTCATGCCAATATATTTGATGTTCATGTTTTATCCCCGTAAATCCCGCCTTATCGAGCATTGCCTCAAGTTCCATAGGTTTGTAAACCTTATAGGTGCGATTTGGATTGACGGAGGATTGATGAGCTTGAAATTCTTCCAACGACAGGAATTCCTTATAATACCCCTTGATCATAAATTCTTGGAGAATCCGATTTTCAATTTGTTGGATTTGTATTTTGGGGGAACTTTCCAATGCAGTATAGGGAGCTTCTTGGAATATATTCGGTGGGGTGCTTGTATCCTCAAAAATTGTTGCTATTTGCAAGCGTCCCCCTTCTTTTAGAGCGAGAAAAAACTTTTCAAAGAGAACTTGAAGCGGTTTGACCCAATGAAGTACGATATTTGAGAAAATCGCGTTAAAACAGGTCTGAAACGTGAGATTGATACAGTCTTGTTGTATAAATGAGAGATTGGATTGTGGATGCGCTTTTAATTCTGAATTTGCATAAGCGATCATCTGGGGATCGATATCAATGCCGATGACTGCCCCTGGGGCGGTTTTCACGGCAATTTCCCTCGTAAGTGTTCCGATCCCACAACCCACATCCAAAACAGTTTCCGACGAACTTGGTTGTAATTTAACCAAGGCAAGCTTGCCAATAAAAAATTGCATCTTTGATTGCTGAAGATACTGTTGGGGATTCCATTCCATTGTTATGTCAAGTCTTGGTTTTCTGTCGCGTTCTCGGTGCTCAATAGGTTTCGTCTTATGTGAGCTTGATAAGTGTTTTAAAGTCCGGTAATGACTCGAGACGCGCGAAATCAGGTTCCTTCCGAGCGGTGTAGGCGTACTTAACATCAATTACGATAGCTTGGCGCAATTTATCGAGCGCGGAGGAAGTTTGATCCTGTTGAGCAAGGAT
>MBAA01000112.1:1103-1212 GCA_001940655.1 Promethearchaeota archaeon CR_4 | reverse complement strand
TGGAGCGCGTCAGCGAGATACTTACTGGATTCCACAATTTTTCGGGCAAATAAGGCGGAATGCCCAGCCTTGGCGCAGCAGGTGGCGATCTTTTGGAACATAGAGAGAA
>MBAA01000112.1:0-1094 GCA_001940655.1 Promethearchaeota archaeon CR_4 | reverse complement strand
CATTCGATGCTTCCAGGTAACATCGGATTGCATTACCGGGATCTCGGGCAGTATCAAAACATTCCCCTGCCATTTCGTAATAGAAGGCGCGCGCGAAATTTGATGCTGTTCCTTGGCATTTCGCGAGATCGACGAGGCAATTCGCTTGCCCGATGAAATCATGGATGCTGTCATACAACCGTGCAGCAATCTCAAACTGGTGTTGCGCTCGAACCCATTCCTTGCTTTGGGTAAGGATCTCCCCCTTTAGGCGTATGCTCATTGCTTGGATCTCGATGGTTCCCCTATTTTTCGCTTGACGGGAAGCCTCGGACAAATAATTGAGAGCGAGATTCACGTTAGGTAGTGCATTGGATCCGAGTTGATAGAGGAATTTGGGTACAAAGACTGGTTCTCGAGCGATTGCTATAGACAGTCCTGCTAAGAAATTAACCAATGCTTTGTGTTTATTTTTTTCGTCAGCAAACTTGATCCCATCCGCGAACACGGTCTCAAGATTAAAAGCACCCCCAGCCTTGATTTTTTCTGCTAGTTCTTGAGCTTCTTCCATTCTACTAATGAGGTCCGGGATATCACCAAGTTCCAAGTTGTGTTCTTGTAGAGAATCTCGGGCCTTGATATACCAGTCTAACGCGGCGGTGAAATTTCCCCGAATCTCCAAGCAAGTTCCGATATTCAACAAATTATCGCAATATCCCTCGACATTTTGCTGTTGCTCGTCAATTTTCAATCCTTCCATGAACCATTTCTCTGCACTCGAGTAATCTCCATTAGAAATGGAGATAAAAGCCAACCACGAAATTGCCTCCGCGAGTTTTTCAAGATCGTTTTCTTGTTGTGCGAGGTCGTACATCTCTTCAATGTACGGATAAGCTCGCTTGGGTTGGCCAAGATTATCGAAAATCAGGAAAATCTTGCGTAATACTTCTAGAATCTTTATTTTATCTTCACTTTTTGAGTAAAGCTCGAGGAAACGCGAGTAATAGGTTACGGCCAAGAGCAATTCTTGTCGTGTTTCATAAACTCCCGCAGAGAACTTGACTAAAGTAGCCATGCTCTGAAAGTCTTGTCGTTTATCATAAAGGACTGTCGCT
>MBAA01000162.1:4599-6767 GCA_001940655.1 Promethearchaeota archaeon CR_4 | reverse complement strand
CAAGGATGGCAACCAGTTTTACATTTACCGGTATGACAAAACCAAGAAGAAAAACATCAATATGCAAGACAAGCGGATCCAGCAGCAATTCAAAGACAACTTTTCTACGCTCCCCTTTAGTCCCCGCTGGATTGATTTCATCCCGAGCGCTCAGATTGATCACACGCTCAAAAGATTCGTTTCGTGGGATGTCTTGCATTATTACCCCATTCTAGTTGAACGGGGGAACGGACTAGTAGCCCAGTTCGAACACACGGTTATTGTTGAACATGACGGGGCTGTGGTCACGACCCAATGATTGTCACGATTCTCGCGGCAGGGAGTCAATCTCGTCTCCAAGATATCACTGGAGACATGCCAAAATCCCTCTATCCTCTAACCCCTAAGGGGGATAGTCTCCTCTCGTTTTTGTTAGCAGGGTTAATGGATTGGGACATGACCGCCCTCCTCCTCATTGCTGGGGATGCAATAGAAACATTTTCCAAATATTGTGCAACTCGTGTACCCCGCAAGATAAAAGTCATACGGGCCAATCCTGATTACGTTAAAGGCCCCCTTTTCACTTTTCTTACCGCCCTCCCTGTATTTGCTGAAGATACCACTCTAATTTTTCCTGCCGACCTTTATATTGCTCCTCAAGGGTACGTCATATTGAAGAATTTAATCAAGACGAACAACGTTTGCCTGTTTACCCAACCATTGCAACCATTCCACCACGGGCCTGTTTTTTTAAATGGCAAAGTTGGGAGTCAAAAAAATGTTATTTCCGCACCAGATGCCCAGACCATCTTACCAATTGCACAGATTACGCCAGATTTTGCCACTTTTGCGCAAGAATGCGCTCATAAAGGAGTGAATAAAGTATTAGATGCTCTGATTGCTTGGCAGGATGCAGGTAATACATTGGAGTTTATCTCTATCCCTCCTTTCTTTTGGGTAGATGTGGACACTCCTGAAAGTATGGTGATGGTTCAGAGATTCCTACACTCAAAGAAAACGTGATGAAATTTGAGTCCTATGTGGAGAAAAGTCCCATTTGTCAATCAAATGGAATCCTGTATTTTCCGTCCGATTATATTTCCATTTTCATCGACAACAAATGTGCCCTTTGTGGAATCCAAGATCACCATTTCGTTTCCTCACGGATCTTCAACTATCGCACATTTGCCAATTTCAATGTCAAATGGTTCCGATTTAATCTTTCCACAAGAAATTTTTATGATCTCACATATTTGTAATACGGATTTTACTTTAATATCTGTTTCTTGGCGCTTGTGCTCATTTTGAATCACGATTTCTGTGTTCTTGTCATGCATCAACAATCCGATTGCGGTTTTCGATTTCCACGCGATTTTCATTCCTAATTTGTTATGATAATAGTCCAAACCACTTTCAAGGTCAGGGACATAGATTCTGATGCAATCAACTCTTTCAAATACAGTATTTTTCCCTTCCATCATTTGAGAATCCTTCACTTTTATGTGCATTTATTTTAGAAATTTTTAATCATCCTAAGATATTGATTCGTCCCAGAAAATTGACATTCCACGAAAAATGAGAATTTATTTGATTTGAGCTTTATTTTGTGCTCGTTTCTGCTCCCGCCGCTCGAAAATACCTTGCCAATCCAAGGACATAATAGCAACGACAACGAGGATGCTGATCGAAAATATGACGGCTTCGAGGTAGATCCCCGAATCAATCGCAGTTACTTCCCTTGCCGTGGGGTCTGTGAAAAGGAGGAGACCGGGCAGACTCACGAGGATTGGCCAGATCATGTAAATGAATGTGATGAAGTTTTTACCGAGCCACGATGGCAAAATGCACTTGTACCACGGATACTTTATCATACCAAGTGGAATGATGAGGATGTCGTCCGGCAGCGGGGTCAGGGCAAAAAGGAAAATTATTAAAGGGGTTCTCCCCTTGCTCTCAGTCAATCTTTTCGCGAGAGCGCCCATCTTCTCAAAAATATGCGACTGTTTCTTATCCGCTACCGTTTTTACACCATATCCCAGGGCATACCCTGAAAATTCCCCAAACGCACATCCTAATCCCCCAATAAACGCTAGGCCAAGGATCTGCCCCCAAAATCCTGGAGCTTGAATGGCAATTTCGATAGACCCTCCACCATAAATGGGATTGTCGATTAACATCTGTCCGAAAAC
>MBAA01000162.1:3623-4528 GCA_001940655.1 Promethearchaeota archaeon CR_4 | reverse complement strand
TAAGATACATCCAAGGTGTATTGTCACGCGCCCATAGTCCCAAGTCTTTCTGTGTCTGGTTGATGAAGGTCCGAAAATCCTCGTTGATTGTGTATAAGAGCAGATACACCGCCACACCTATAAAAAATGCTACTAACGCGAGTTTAACCTTCCTTTTCACCTATCTCACCACTTTCCACCACGAACATTATCACACGGATTCCGAATAAATTTCGGATATATCACGATTTTTTGATGGCAATCGTAACGCCTACGCCCTTGGGTGCTTGTTGGCATTTTTCAAGTCCGCTCGTTACTCTGCCAATTTTATTCACGGCAGTTGGCGCTTTTGTCGCTTCTATAGCAATTAGTATGGCGTCTTGTTGGGGAAAGTATGCCACGTCTCCCTTCTCGAGCTCCGCTTTCCCTTTCTCGATCCCAACTTTTACCCCCACGTCCATGATCATCCACAGGTGAGGATTGCCCAGAAAGATGCGTCCCCGACTTTCCTTTGGCACCACTCCTTGGAGTGTTTCCACGGTCATGGGGGACAAATTGCGCTGGATCTCCACCCCCACGATGCCCACCCCTGCAATTTTTATACCCATTTTGAGTGTTGCCAGGGCTTTCGACATAAATTAAATATTCCCCGTTTGAACATAAAAGAATATAGCTGGAACAAATTTTACCTTTACGGAAGAGAAAATTTGTCTTGGGATGACACTGATAAGTAAATATGACTAACTTTCCTCTGCCAATTCTCCCAACTCCCAGTTAACCCAATCGTGACCGTTTGCTTCTCATTAACGGTAAGAATTGCTGTTTTTAACCATTATATGACTTCAATAATGCTTTAATTCTCTCGGGGCGCATAAATCAAAATAAGATTGTTCTAGTTCAATACTAGCAGGAATCTGCCTGGTTAT
>MBAA01000162.1:0-3589 GCA_001940655.1 Promethearchaeota archaeon CR_4 | reverse complement strand
TGTACATTGGGGCGCATTCAGCATCGTTAAAGCCACTTATGCAGGGATGCAAGCAGCAATCAATTCGAAAATTGACTTTTCTCATATCATTTTGTTAAGCGGGCAAGACTATCCCATCAAATCCAATCAATACATCCATGATTTTTTAGCTAGAAATAAGGAACGGGAATTTATTGCGTTTTATCCTATTCCTAATAATTTTTGGACGAATCAAGGTCTTGACAGGATTCAATCCTTCCATTTTCTTGAATTCAAAAATGCCTACTTAATTAAAGGACTAAGACGTATTTCCTCTGTTTTTTCAAAAATATATAGAAGGAAGTTCCCCAAGGAATTGCACCCCTATGGTGGGCCCGCGTGGTGGTGTCTTACCCAAAAATGTGTAAAATTTTTACTTGGTTATGCCCAAACAAACCGCTCAATTATTCGGTTTTTTAAATTCGTTAAATTTCCTGACGAGATATTCTTTCAGACGGTTGTTTGTAATTCGATATTTGCCCCAAACGTGCAAAATAGTTCCCTCACATATGTTAATTGGACAAATAGTTCTGATCTTATTGTGCTAGGAATCGATAATTTTGACTCTTTGAAGGCATCAGATAAATTATTCGCCAGAAAATTCGATCCAAAGTTTGATCCTAACATTTTTGATAAACTCGATCACGAAAATCAGGCTATAAGAGATTAATTCGGTTATGTTGATAAAAGTGTTAAAACGTAGCTAAATCATTGCTTCTGAAATGTAAATGCCGTGAAAAAATGAAATTTGATGTGATCATTGCTGGGGCTGGCTTCGCAGGCAGCGTCATTGCAGAACGATGTGCGTCTCTTTTTCAAAAAAATGTGTTGGTCATAGAAAAACGGTTTCATATTGGAGGAAATTGTTACGACTTTTATGACGAAAATGAAATCCTCGTCCAAAAATACGGTCCCCATTCCTTTCATACAGATGACGAAGAAGTTTTCCAATATCTGAGCAATTTCACTGAATGGATCCTGTTTAACCTAAAAGTACTCGCGTTTATCGATGGAAAGTATGTGCCCATCCCGTTTAATCTCAATACATTATATCAATTGTTTTCCCCTGAATACGCTAAGCTTCTCGAGTCAAAGCTAGTAAATCACTTGGGTTTTGGAAAACGAATGCCAATTATCGAGTTAAAAAACAAAGCTCAATCGTTAAATGACAGAGATTTACTTTTTCTCGCAGATTTCATCCTCGACAAAGTATATAAAAATTATTCGAAGAAACAATGGGAACTTCCACTCGAGAAATTAAAAAATGTATTAGACCGTGTCCCCATCGTAATTTCTAGGGACGATAGTTATCATCACAATAAATACCGCACAAACCCCAAACGGGGATATTCCCACTTATTTGAACAATTGTTAGCCCATCAGAATATCAGATGTTTACTTAACACAGACTTTCATGATGTAGTTAAGGTGGATTTTCAATCGGGTAAGGTCTTTCTCTTTGATGCCGAGTGGCACGGATTGATAATTTATACCGGTGCCCTTGATCGATTTTTTGAGCATAAATATGGAAAGTTGTCTTATCGGAGTTTGAGATTTGAATTCAAAGAATACGAAATGCCCTTCTTCCAAGATTCCGCGGTTGTAAATTACCCGAACGATTACGATTGGACTCGCATTACCGAATTCAAACATTTCTCTAAATCAATAAAATCGTCACCGAATAAAACTATCGTTGCTTACGAATATCCCATAAAAGAATCCATTTCCAATGAACCCTTTTATCCCATCCCAACGGAAGAAAATAGTAGGTTATTAAAAAAATATCTCGATGAAGTTGAAATGTGGAAGGAAAAATTAAGTTCTCAAGAAAATAGGATGGAATTTATTGGTCGTCTTGCAGAATACAAATACTATGATATGTGGGAAGTAGTAAAACAAGGTCTAACCTTAGCGAAATCCCTTTTTTAACGTAAATTATTTTGGTAAGTATATTTTTTTTACTTAAAATTGAATTTACCCTTTTGGACAATCCTATTCAGGAGGCTTCCTACCCCTCTGTGCATTGTATCAATTATGAGGGTTAAATAGGCATACTACAAAATCCAAATATTCCCCAATTGAACTTAAAAAAATATGTCTGGAACAAATTATGCATATACAGAAGAAGAAGGCGTGTTCCTCGTCAAGCTCGCCCGTGCGACTTTGGAAGCGATTGTCACGAAAAATGAGCAATTAATGGTGCCTAAAGATGTTCCTCCGAAGTTATTAAAGGAGAGCGGCGTCTTCGTGACTCTGAATAAGATAGCTACCTACGAACATCGAGAAGGGACTCGAGAGCACGAATTACGCGGATGTATAGGGCGACCGATGCCCCAACAACCCCTTGTGGAAGCCACAATTGACTCCGCGATCGATGCTGCCACTCACGATCCAAGGTTTTCCCCCGTGAGACCTAAAGAGCTCGGGGAGGTCGTGGTAGAGGTGACTGCCTTGACCCCTCCTGTTTTATTGAAAACTACACAACCGCAGGACCGCGTGGAGGCCATTAAAGTGGGGCGGGATGGCCTCCTCATTGAAGCTCCTACACCCTTCGGCGCGCGGCGGGGATTGTTGTTACCACAAGTCCCTGTCGAGTGGCATTGGGACGAGAAAGAATTTCTCAACGAGATCTGCTATAAAGCAGGATTGAGTCCCGACTATTGGCTCAAACCCCAGACCAAGCTCTACACCTTTCAAGGGGAAATTTTCATGGAAACAACCCCGCGAGGAGATATCGTTCGAAAAATCATCAACTAGGAACGAGGACGAGAGATAATTTCTTTAAGATGAAGTGAGAGTGCAGATTTCTCATCTCATTTTTCTCGGTTCATTATGATATTATTTTTACCATTCTGTCTCGCTAAAATGGTACGATTTTGCAGATAATGTTCAATTGGATCATCCCCCAAACGGGCATTGTGGCAGGGATATCCGCGGATCAGGATTCCCAACCCCGAGAAAAACCATCAAAATCTTGGTAGGGCTAAGTGGTTTTACTTACTTCTTTAAAAAGAGAAAAATCTAGGTTTCGTTTGAAATCTGTTTGTGCATCCCCGTCGACCAGAAATGAGATTAACGGGGAAATGATTGCGATAGATTTCAACAACAAACAGGACTGATACGTATGACGAATAATAAAAATATGAGAAAAGTGATGGTGTCACTTTTCTTCGTTGTGTCTCTGCTGACGAGCCTGTCCACGCTTATGGGAGTAGGACGTGCAGCAAGAGTCAATACGCTTGTTTCTGGAGTGGGGCCTTCCCCGTCCGAGAGTGTCGCGTGGACGCCCAACGGGACTGTCATCTGCAATGCATCGCTATCTCAATGGGGGCCTCAAATTGTCAGCGATGGAGCCGGCGGCGCGATTATTGTCTGGTATGATAATAGAACTGGGAGTACCTATGACATCTACGCCCAGCGGGTCAACTCCGCGGGGGTTAACCAGTGGGGGGGGTATTTTGGGATCGCCATCTGCACCGAAGCAGAAAATCAGGATCTCCCTAGCCTCACAAGCGATGGGGCTGGCGGCGCGATTATTGCCTGGGAGGATAATCGAACTGGGTATCGGGAC
>MBAA01000201.1:37185-37338 GCA_001940655.1 Promethearchaeota archaeon CR_4 | reverse complement strand
GTCAATACGTTTTCCCCCCATTTTTCGTTCAATGCCGGGAAGCTATCATTAATATCCGCCCCGATCGCAAATATGATTGCCCCGACTTTGATGGTTCGTTCGAATGGTTGGGCTTTGAAATTAATTGCCCGTTTTTTGCAGACGTCCTCGCAC
>MBAA01000201.1:30707-37172 GCA_001940655.1 Promethearchaeota archaeon CR_4 | reverse complement strand
TCAGGTCGAGCAAGTAGTTCCCCACGACCCCCCGGATGTCTCTCACGTCCGTGAACGTCAAGATTTCGATACTCTTCCACGTGGCGAGATCCACCATTTCCTCGCTCAGGATGCACGCGCAGCAATCGTTAAATCCCGCGATCTCGCTCCAGCGGATCACCTTGCCGCCGAGGGTGGGCGCGGACTCAATCAGGTATATTTTCGGCACCCCCGCCGCGGCTAAATTTTTCGCCAGGTTGATCCCCGCGATCCCGCTCCCAATAATGGCCACCGCTTTTTCCACGTTGAATTGCTGGGGTTGAATTTCAGACTGGAGTTTGGACCGGGTGACCGCCGCTTCGATGAGGAGGGCGATCTTTTCCTTCACGGGTCCGTTGTCCTTGCGGTCCGGGTCATTGACCCAGACGACCTGTTCGCGAAGATTAACAAATTCCACCTTACTCAAGGGAAACACGTCCCGGAAGATCTCCGCGAATAAATGCTCGTGCAGGTGTGGGGAACATGCCGCAACCACGATGCGGTTGATGTAATGGCCTTGAATCCAGTCGGTGATCTCTTTCTGGGACCGGACTTGGCAGAGGTGGTCGAATACTTTTACGCTTACCACGCCGGAAATCTCCCCTAACGTCTCGGTCAACGCCCGGATGGTATCCAACGGGGACCGGTCTCCTCCAACACTTTGGCACAGACTCGCCATACACGTACACAGGATGATGCCGACCCGGTGGATGCCTGTCTTTTTCTCTTGGGATGGTGAAATCGATGTAATGGGAATTTCCCCTTGCAAAATACTCTGGTTGAGACGATAGATCTGGATGGCCTGTTTCCCCCGTTCCGTGAGACGGTACAATCCCGCGTCACTCTTCTCCAACAACCCTTGGAGATTTTTGAGATGGAAATTCAATTTACCAGTCGTGTTGAATTCTAATTTTCCATACAAATCTGAATAACTGAGGGATTCTTTCTGGAGAATCTCCAGGATCTTCACCCGGATTTCACTCGTGAATATATTATATAAGTCTTCCACGATTGACCCACCACCTTAGAGAGATACCATAGCTTGTATGTGGAATTTCGTAGATATCTGCTCCATTTCTCGATTTTTTTCCACTTAGACTATCTCTCTTGTCAAGTATAAGATAATATGTCGTCTTAAATGTCTCCCGAATTTGCAATAAAAGTTTGGGAATATACACAAATTTAGAGCCTTTAGGGTGGTTCGCGCCAGTAAAAAAAGCCAACCTATTCGAAACCGGCAAATATTTTCTGACAAGAGTTCATTTTTGCATCTTTTTTTTCTAAATGAGTTTTATTTTACCACAGTGGATATGGGAACTGTAGATGTTTCCCCAGAAGTAAAATCATATATGGAAAAACGAGGAAGAAAGAACTAATGGAACCAGAACCAACTCAGTCCTCGCTCCGGTGGCGCAAGGCGCGGGAAGAAGTCACCTCCGCCATACGCATGCGGGATCTGGGGCTAGATCCATTCGTTGTAATGGACGAGCTCTTTCAAGGGATGGTAGATTTACTGCGCGCGGGGTTGCGGGAGAATAACCCGACCGCGTCCGAGGACGAAATAGTCTCGATGATGCGGGAACAAGCGCGCATTTACACTCGCTGGCGGCGTTCCCCAAGCACAAAAAAAAGAAGGGATAAGGCGATACGACAGAATTCCGGGATTTTTTGAAGCGAGTGGCAACTGCATTAGACAAAACTCGCTTGAGATATGTAATTGTTGGGGGTGTTGCAGTCATCGCCTACGGACGACCGCGCACGACGACAGATCTGGATTTAATAGTAGAAAAAAATCCGGAGAAATTGGCAGAGTTTCTACGTGAGTTAAAAACACAACAGTTTGAAGTACTGGATCAACAGGTGAAAGCGGGTCTGGTCGAAGGGGGGAATATCTCGATCTTCGTGAAACACTCCTTGCTCCGGATTGACTTAACCGTGGCTACGAAACAAGATCAAATTGAGGCACTGGACTCTGCGATTCGATATACATTTGAAAACGTGATACTGAAGGTGGCGCCCATCGACCAAGTCTTGTATGGAAAAATACTCTATTTGGGAGATATCGAGGGCATCCCCGAGGAAGAATTGCTGGAATATAACGATGTGCTGGACTTCCTCGCCATATACCTACGTAATAAAGACAAGTTAGATATGGATTTATTTAAAGCGAAGGTAACCCGACAAAATCTGGCGAAGACTTGGTTTCGTTTGCAAAAATTGGCAAATAAAATCGAGCTTATATAGCCATTTCTCCCAATAATTCAAGATAAAAGGGGTATTTCCTCCCATTTTAGCAATTTTCGACGGTCATCCCTTACCTGTAGCGATGATTTAAGGTGCTTGTGTTTCTAGGGACGTTTTCCGTAAAAACAAATCCCATTTGTCTCATTCTCCGCCTATCTTGAAGTTGCTTATTTCTTCTAGGGAAAATCTATTTTAGATAATTTTTCCATAATATTTTCATGTAAAACCAAGTACCACGCATGGAAGGGGTCTCGAAAAAAACCCCGGCCTGTGCTCGGGTCAACCGTAATTCCTTGGGCAGGTCCTTCATGGGAAATGGAGACTATGGAAGAATACGATTACATCTTCAAGCTCATCATCTTTGGCGATGGGGGCGTCGGGAAAACGACATTGACCCAGCGATATCTCACCGGTTTCTTTGACAAGGGCAGTCGCCTCACGATTGGCGTGGAATTCTTCGTTAAAACCCTTGAGGTGGCGGATAAAAAAGAAAAGTTGCAGATCTGGGACTTCGGGGGCGAGGAACGGTTTAGATTTTTATTACCACAGTATTGTCGAGGCACGAGCGGGGGTATCTTTGTCTATGACGTGACCCAGGAGCTGACGTTTAACCACCTCACCGCATGGCTGGAAGTGGTGCGAGCGAACTCCCGCAACATCCCGTTATTACTCGTGGGCACCAAAGCCGACTTGGAATTAAAGCGCAAGGTGATGGCAGAGGAGGCCATAAACATCGCCCGAGCTAATAAAATGTCCGGGTTTGCCGAAGTCTCCGCGAAAACAGGGCAAAATGTCGAGAGTGTGTTCAAAACTATCACGCAGTTGATGGTCAAAAGAGCCAATCCCCCTGCTTGAACGCATAAGAATCTGAAAGAAAGGTTAATGTGCGTCAAGATTAACCCTGATTATCCGTGTTCGGGTTGAACATTCGATTTATCCGATGACTCTGCTACCGTGTCTGTTTCGAGTTTCTTTTCGGGGATAGTCTTCGTGGACGTCAAATCTGGTTTTTTCTCGTGGGTGACTTCCACCGCGAGCTGCTTGGACAATCCTACCTCGACCTCGCATTTTTTCTCGTAGGAGACTTCAGTCTCAATAGATTTCATAATCCCCCGTTCTGTTTCGCCTTTTTTGTCGATCTCGCGTGCCCACTTGTCGTAGGCTTGGCAGGCTTGAAATAACAAATCGGTGGCTTCCGGCCCCACGAGATTTATCAATTCAACTTTGAACTCCGCGCTCTGGCGCAATTCATCCCAGGGTTCCCTCCGCTTGAAGCGTTCACTTCCAACTGCCTCGTCGATCGTGAGACCAAAAGCATTGGGGGGATCCGTGAGCGTGGCAATTTTATTGTCCAACCACCATGTATTAATGCCCAAAAGAGCCGTGACGCCGGCGTACATGAGGGCCTGTGGCAACCGCGAGTGAGCGAAGCGAAGTGCGAGTTCTTCGTCAAAACCTGCCCTCTGAAAGGCTTGAATGGTGCGAACTAAGTCCATACACGTCATAGCATTGAATAGGAGGAGGTAACTCGGGGTGGTTTCGAGTTCCGGCTTTTTAACAAACCATTCGTCCATCAATTTCAACGCGCGTTCGAGAACCCCGTCCCATAGAGGCACGTCCACTTTGGAACCTTCGTCCAAATTATACATCGTGAACATTAGTCCTTAATCCCCGCTCAAAGGTTACCGTATGTCCCGTAATACCAACGATTTCAACCAGTCCGTCAGGTCGTCAGTAATACCTTGCATATTGCAATTTGATGTATTCTCTTTTAAATGTTGCGTCCTCAATAGAGCACGATGAATCATCCACCTATGAGAAGTTAAAATCACTATGAAAAATTCGAGGGCAAAGATATCCGGGGATAATGAATATGGCGTTGATGTCAATTGGGGGACTTATGGTTAGGGGACTTAAGAGCTCATATGAAAAAATACAAGCAAGATTGAGAATCATATAAAATAAACAAGTTGCAAGCGAGGCGTCAATTTTAGTGTTTAATTCACCCGACTATACGTGACCCTACAATTTGTTGCCAGTATCGCGTCGTTTCTACGTCTACGCGATTCGACGTTTTGTGGCCTGCCCTTGGACTGCGACAGGATCCTCGGGAGCACACTGGCAAGCCCAGTCGTAGAAAACGAGTCTAGTCCAGGGTGCGCCCAGGTGAAGACGGAAAGCGACTTTCTCGAGGAGGATGGGAGGTGCTTGAATTTTTTCGTTCTCCAAAGATTTCACAAAGGGTAAATTCTAACGAACCTTGATTTGAAGATGGTTTTAAGATGATTAGAAAACGAAGGATATTCCAATAACATCGCATTATCCTGCATATAACGCTCCACCTCACTTTTCGCTTATCTCCTGAGGAGTTTCCTAGGGAGATCATTACCGGCTGTCTTCTTGGGAGACATATGTCCAAGAGCTGTACAAACTCCTCGCACGCTTCAAATGGCATCCCTTTAGGAAGCTCTCTAAACCAGTGAATATACCATTAAAAGGAAATTCTCAATAATTGATCATAGCGTGCTCCTAACTGGTAAACTCCCTTTTATTTAAGGTTTACGCTAAAATGGGGCGAATTTATTAGCGCAAATCCTAATTTACAAGCAAAAATTTAAAAGGAATAGCAAAAAGATGAATAAATACATTACTTATTAGTGAAATACCCTGTTGGATGTAGACTCCAAAATGCAGAATGGCTCGTACAATCGAATAAGCAGTCAAATTTCCAGGTATACCAATTCTGGTCGAAATATCCTTCCGCTCATCATTAGCACGTTTTTGCTTTTCGATGCAATTTTACTCGCGGGGTTTAGTGAAAGCTATATTGTTCGCGACACCCATTTTTTACCCCACTCCCCCTTCAGTAAAGGGGAGCTAAATCCTCTGGAAGGGCCCCGTGCTACGGCTTTCACGTTCGCGTCCCCAATTTTCATCAACGGGAGCGACCCGTCCCAAAATTGGAGCACATCCCCGTTCGTCACCGGCACCGGCACATATGAACATCCCTACATCCTCCAAAACCTCTTGATAGATACAGGAGGAATGAATTCTTGCATCACCATCGTGAATAGTACTCAATACTTTCGCATATCAAATTGCGCCCTGTCTAATGCAGGGTATTCATATCCTGCGATCTCCCTTCGCTCTGGGAATAACGGCACCATTGCCAATAATACCTGCATAGGAAGCAAGATAGGCATTCACCTCGAAACCTGCCTGAACAACACGATTGCGAATAATAGTTTTATTGGTAATTTAGATTCTGGGATCTCACTCGATAATGCTAGTAATAACACAATCTCACAGAACACCTGTTCGGGAAATCCCGTGTATTATGATTACGGGATTTTCCTCAAACGTTCCTCCAACAACACACTCGTAAAGAACAACTGCACGGGGAACGATCAAGGCATCTACATTAGCATTTCCTCGAATCATAACACACTCTCGGAGAATACCTGCACGGGGAATTCATATGGGATCTATGTTACCGGTTCCTCAAGTAATAATAACATCTCGGGAAATACATGCTCGGAGAATGTATATAATGGTATAATCCTCACAAGTTCCTCTAACAACAACGTGGTCGTGGGGAACACCTGCGAGGGAAATTTTTATGATGGTATTAGCTTTTCTTCCTCGAATAACACCATCTCCGAGAACAACTGCACGGGGAACTCGCAGAATGGTATCTATAATGGTAAAGGGAACCATAATGTGATCTTAGGGAATAATTGCACGGGAAACCTTCAATTTGGTATTTCCCTCAACTCTGGGACTAATAACACACTCACCCAGAATGTCATGGACCGCTGTGGTATTTTTGCAGGCGGGACGTTAAATGAGATGGTGAATACTTCCATCGATGAAACAAACCACGTGAATAGCAGGCCGGTCATATATCGCGTTAATCAAACTATGACTACGATTCCATTAGACGCAGGGGAAGTTCTCTTGGTTTACTGCAATTATACCACTGTCAGTCAACCGTTGGATTCGAACGTAATTATTGTCTTGTTTTCTTCTTCTCACAATTACATTCTAGGAAACAACTGCACGGGAAATTCGTATGGCATGTATCTTACTGCGTCGTTGAATATTTCTATCTCCGGAAACACCTGCAAGGGCAATTCAATTGGCATATACCTTATGGATTCGGTGAACAACTCCATCTCCGGAAACACTTGTATTGAGAATACC
>MBAA01000201.1:29242-30661 GCA_001940655.1 Promethearchaeota archaeon CR_4 | reverse complement strand
GTAACAACTGCACGAGAAATACTTATGGTATCTCTTTCATTTCTTCTTCGAGCAACAATCTCTGGGAGAACAACTGTACGGGGAATATTCAATTTGGAATTTACCTCAGCTCGGGAACGAATAACTCGTTGTCCCAGAATGTTATGGATCAGTGTGGTATTTTCGTTAGTGGGGCGGTAAATGAGATGGTAAATACTTCCATTGATGCCACCAACCAGGTGAATGGCAAGCCGGTTATATATCGCGTCAATCAGAGCGCGGTTGCGATGATCCCATTAAACGCGGGGGAATTACTCCTAGCTTATTGCAATTATACCACTGTCAGTCAACCAGCGGATTCGAGCGTCATTATTGTCCTATATAGATCCCACCACAATACCATCTCCGGGAATAACTGCACGGGAAATGCTTACGGCATATATCTCTCTTTTTCCGCAAACAACACGCTTGCAGAAAACAACTGCACGGGAAACACTGATGGAATTTTCCTCCGCTCCTCGGACAACAATACAATCACAGGGAATAACTGCACGGGGAACACTGATGGAATTTTCCTCAGCTTCTCCTCCGACAATACCCTCACTGCGAATAACTGCACGGGGAATACTGATGGAATTTTCCTCCGCTCCTCGGACAACAATGCAATCACAGGGAATAACTGTACGGGGAACACTGATGGAATTCTCCTCCGCTTCTACTCCTCCAACAATGCCATCACCGGGAATAACTGCACGGGGAATGCGAAATATGGCATCTATCTTGATCTTTCCTCGCAAAACACGCTATCCGATAATGTTTGCATTGAGAATTATTGTGGCATCTTCCTTAATTCTTCCTCCTATAACACGCTTAGGGGGAATATTTGCTCGGGGAATAGTGGTAATTGTATTTTTCTTACAGCTTCCTCGAATAACAACATACTCTTGGAAAACATCTGCTCAGGGAGTGGTAAGGGTATCGTCCTCTCCTCCTCTAACAACAATATTATCTCCGGAAACGCCTGTGCGGGAAATTATTATAATATAGTCCTCGGAGAATCTTCCCACAACAACACAATTGCGGGGAACAATTGCACGGATTATTTAGGGATTCACCTTGTTAATTCCTCCCACAACAATATCACGGGGAATTATTGCGCCGGAAATCAGATTGGTATTTACATTTATCTTACTTCAAATTATAACACAATCTCTGAGAATATCTGTAAGGTAAATTCAACTTCTTATGGTATCTTGGTCCAACAATCATCAAATAATACCCTCACGGGTAATAACTGCACGGGAAATTATAAGGGAATAAGATTTATTTCCTCTTACAACAACACGCTCGCGAAGAACAACCTTACAGGGAACCAATACGGTATCGAACTCGTATCATCGAATGGGAACGAGATCCAGGGAAATACCTTTGCCAAAAACA
>MBAA01000201.1:26757-29124 GCA_001940655.1 Promethearchaeota archaeon CR_4 | reverse complement strand
TTATTTCATCACCGGTCCGGTTGCATCGTTCACCACCAGTGCCACGACCATTATTCGCGGAAATCCCATTACCTTTATGGATACCACAACGAACGGGACAACTCCCCTCCTCTACCAGTGGAATTTCGGTGATAATACCGCGAATTCGACCGACCAGAGTCCTACCCACACATATACTACTGCGGGGACTTATGTAGTCTCATTGACAGTCACAGATGCCGACGGGGATATTGCTACCTACGTTGCGTCTGTCCTTGTGCAAGTTCCCGAGGATCCCGAGGATCAGACTACAAAGGCGAAGGAGTCCTTCTGGACGCAGTTTATCATTGGCATAACGTTGGGTGGAGCGGGGGTAGTAGGAGTATTCCTTTTTTCACGAAAGCTCCGGAAGTGGCGAACAGGTGTTTTACTTCCCAAAAAGGTGTGATTTATATTCTCCTTTTACCTTTTCCAAAAATTCAAGGGAATGAGTTTATTGATATTTTGATAGAATGAATTTTGTTTTTTCAGAACGATATCGCAAAATACAGCACGAAAAGAATCTTATGATAATAAGAAATACTTTGCAATTACCCCAGCCAGATGTTACAAGTTTGAAACATTATAAACCGCGATCTCCTCGAATAACGTAGATTTAATCTTAATTTTTATTTCTTGAGCGAGAAAAAGAATAAAGCTCATCACTTTCCCCTTTTTTCGATTCTCCCTCCAGAATTTTCTCTTGTTTTTTTCTGGAATCGGGAGTGATTTCAATTCCTCAAATTTATGAGCATATGCGGCAGCCGCGAGTGAGCGAAGAGGAGCGCGAGTTCTTCGTCCTAACCTGCCCTCTGGAAGGCTTGAATGGTGCGAATTAAGTCCACACACATCATAGTATTGAACTGGAGGAGGCATAAAAAATAAGTTATAGATAAAGTTTCAGAGTCGGGGTTGAATTCACCCAGCGATGCGGGATCCTACAATCTGTTTCCAGTATCGAGTAGTTTCTGCGTCTACCGCGATTCGACGTGCTGTGACCTGCCCTTGGACTGCGGCAGGATCCTCGGGAGCACACTGGCAAGCCCAGTCGTAGAGGACGAGGGCAGCCCGGGGCACCCCGAGGTGAAGGAGGAAAGCGGCTTTTTCGAGGAGGATTGGAGGTGCTTGAGTCTTTTCGTTCTCCAAAGATTTCACAAATGGTAAATTCTCACGAACCATGATTTGAAGATGGCTTTGAGACGATTAGAAAACGAATGACATCCCTGTAACACTATGAGATGTACGGAAGAACACAGGAAGGTTATGGAATAAATCGTATATTTTTTGAGATATTACCCTGTCCCACATATCGCAGGTCTTCCACCGGTTTTCCTATGGGAATGACCTTGGTTGCTGGATAGCTTGAAAAAAGGAGGTAGGGTAATTCAATTTTTGAAGGTTAGAAATTGGTACGATTTGGATTAAGAGTAGCATTATTTTTTTATTGCCCATATTGCATGCTCTGCTTCTTGGAGTAGCTCTACGTGTTTAAATGGCGTGGAAGCAATGAGTTTTTGAAAACCTTCTTTGTCGTAAAATCTCGCCCCAAAAGCGACTTCATTCCATCGTGAAAATACACGCCAGAAATGTGTCCATTGCTGGTCGGGTCCCGTATCTTGCGAGGTAAAGATTTTTGGTGGTAACGGGTCAGCGAGAATTAAGATTCCATCATCCTTGAGAAGGGCGTAGATGTCCAGAAGAAAAGATTTACGATATTCTTCGTCAGGATCTAGCTCGTGTAATACGTGACTGAGGAGGATCACGTCAAAAGTTTTCGCGGCACGTTGTACATAATCCTTAGTTGAAGCGTGAACGATTTCAATTCGATCTCCCCAGTTATTCGCGAGGATTCTTTCCTGAAGTAACTTTGTGGCATCAGCATCAATGTCAATCCCGACAATGTGTGCTTTCGGGTATTTCTTTGCCCAAGTTTCAAGGTTATATCCAAATCCACAACCAACCTCAAGGAGAATTCCATCTTCGCTTAAGACCTTCTTATATTCTTTGCAGTGGGTTGAAAAAACTTGTTCAGCACGAGCGCCCATACGAGCGCTGTTTTTTTGTAACAACATTCGCTTTTCAATGGATTCCTCAGACTTGTGCAGCAATTCACCAGTTTTGAACCCTCGGAGAATGAAGGATTGGATGGAGGTCAACTGATAGAAGGCTGCTATAACCGCTCCAAGGTATTTATCAAGATAGTCTTCTTGGTTGATTAGCATTTCAAAGATATAGGGAGCAGTTCTCAGAGTCTGGTGGGAGACTTCGTCAATCTCAAAAATGCCACATTCGATGGCCATTTGGGACCATAATTCAAGATATACGGGATTGAGGGAGAGCTGCTCCCGC
>MBAA01000201.1:26427-26705 GCA_001940655.1 Promethearchaeota archaeon CR_4 | reverse complement strand
GTTTGCTTTTTTTCAAGAGATAATCGAATATCCCGAGTTCTTGGCCGATTCCGACAATCATAATAACTTGGGAGCCGCTAAATCCCTTCCTCACAATGTTATCAAGCTGATCTTGGTAAGAAATGGATGGTTTCTCTGGCGATTGTGTCATGTGAATCAAAAAGAGGAAGTTAGATTTAAAATACATCGAAATTTTTACGTATCCTCTGGTGACAAAGAGAATATAAGATGATTGGTATTCCCTCTCAAGGTAATTCTCGTCTTCTCTGAACCCTCTC
>MBAA01000201.1:18582-26267 GCA_001940655.1 Promethearchaeota archaeon CR_4 | reverse complement strand
AATGATGTCTGGACGACCGTGCCATCCTTGAAGAACATAAGGTAATCTACGAGGTTGGGGAAGTTTTTCACCAAATTCTCGACTGATTTCAGCATTTTTTAAACACAACCAATTTCCATTCCATTTCGTGATGTACTCCTTTAATATAAATCCTTTTTGCCTAATTACTCACTGTGGAGCTCAGTTGGGCCTCCTCCAGTACCTGCCTCTTCATTTTTCGGGTGTTTCATAGCATTTCTCTTTAAAAGCTTAAATATGAGTACAAAGATGCCTGCGAGGATGGCTAGTAGAACGACACCCAATAATGCATAGTCTATGCTAAAGAGAGCATATATGATAGTGATGGTTAGGAATTGCAAATTAGTAGATACAAATCCGATGAGGAAGAATCGTCGGATGCTTATCGGGAACTTATTCTGTTCTGCAATTTGGATACCTAGCATTGAATCTCCTAACGGGGTCAGATTGTCCCCTAGATTTATGCCGAAGATAATCCCATTGAATGCCAAGTGCTTATTGATCATAGAGAAATTAGTTGTTAGTTGATTCGCAATCGGTATCAATACGCGCATGATTGCAATATTATCAACGGGCCCACTTAAATATCCGGCAATCCACAATAAAAAGACGAAGGTGGGGAATCCTTCTGTCAAATTTAATGTCGCAATGGAATTTGCGAGGAACTGGATGATTCCTACCCGTTCCATAGCCCCAGTGATGACAAAAATTCCCATCAAATAGCAGAGCAATTTGAAGTCAATTTTCTTGAATATCTCTTGAACGTTGAGCTTAGCGATGATGAACAAAATCACCGCCCCGAAAAAGGCAATTATATCTGGCGAAAGAACATTCGTCGGTATAACTGCAAACCCCACTATAACCCCTATAATCGTGCCCGCCGACTTCAGCATCAACTTGCGATCTGGGACGAAAGTCCATGGATTAAATTCTAGGAGAATGTCCATACCTCGTGTAGGGTTGCTGAGTCTATTCCGGTTAAACATAAGAAAGACACCGATCGTTACCACGAGCAGTATCAGTGCCACCGTCCCAATGCTTATGAAGAATTCCACAAAACTTATCCCAGCGAATCCTGAAATCACAATATTTGAAACGGACGAGATAAGCAACATCACCGCTCCCACCTTCACAATAACGATTTGTACCACGAGATAGGGGCGAGGATCAACCCCTAAGATCCGGCATACCGTGATTGTAAGGGGGAGCAATATGATGATGGCGAGCATGTCGCTCAAGACTGCAGTGATGAAGACGGTTATGCAGGAAAATACGACCATAATCAAGCGGGGGCGACCCTTGGTCATTTGGACGAGCTTGAATGCGAGAAATTGGAAGACGCCCCCATCTTTACCGATTTCCACAATGGCGAGCATGCTGAATACCAAGATTAACGCGTGAAGATTGTCATACCCGGGTGACGTACCAAAAAGATCCTCAACCAATGCGTATGGTTGCACGTGTTCGTAAAACACAAGGACGATGTAGGAGATGACCGATGCAGCAAGGGCCACCACCGTCTTGTCAACCTTCCCTGATCCCACTATCAGGAGGAGTGACACAAAAGTGATGAGAATGACCAACTGACTTGCAATATCGGCCATATAACCATTGAAATATAATTTTAACTCCTATTATTATGTTTTTAAATTAATTGTAATATGTTCGTTAGGATTGAAAAGGTGAATCCTAAAATAACGTTTTAACCTCTAATAATAAACAATTTGTCCGTAATAAAAAATATAAGAAAACTTACACCCTTGTCATTTAGCCAGAAGTCAAATAAATCAATGTCCTCCGAGGAATCCGCGATGAGGGGCATTTTATTCATCTACAATGATGTCTCCTTCTTTAACGAGATTTTGGATGCGAAACTTGATTTCAACGTCGATTTGATGAGTGGATTTCTAGCGGCAATCGATTCCTTTGCCCAAGAGTTCTCGCAAGATGGCATCGAAACCCTCGAGTTGGGCGACTCTCGCCTTATTTTCTTGCGTGTACCGCTAAAAACAGAAAAAGAGACTGGTTTTAACCAACTAAAAATTATTTCGATTGTCTCCAAGCACGAGGAGAAAAAAAAAGTCGGAGTTCTGCTCGCACGAATTAAGGACGCATTTTTCGAGATTTACTCCCCATCAGATGTAACTCATTGGGATGGAAATATGCTCCGTTTCTATCCCTTCAAAAGGGTACTTCGGAAGATCCTCGAACAAGATTCTCAACAAATGGACGATAAACTCCTCCATGAACTAGCTGATCTGAAATCAACTGGTGATATGTTCCAAGAGGGTTTTTCTTTTGTTCTTATGTCCCGAGACGCCCGTATCATTAACCGGGTGAATTTGGGAATAAACGAGGAATATCCAAAAATGCTGATCGAAAAAATAAAGGGCGATTTCCTCGAGCATCTCCGGACGAATAAGGGTCGCCCAGAGGATCTGACCTGGGAAATTATGGTTCCTTTAGTGAAGGGAAACAAATTTGTGTATGTTGTAGTGAAACCACTGGTGGATCTTAAAATTCAAGACCCCAACATCAATGAAGATATACTTTTCGCCTTATTCTGCTATTATATAGATGGGCAGAATCAGATTTATTTTCCAAAGATAATCCCCGCATTTGACGCGAAAATTCAAAAAATATATGAAACGTTAACAACCGAAACATTCGCAAGTTTTGACAAAATCCTAGAACTCGTGGTATCAAGCTTTAAAGATTATTCTATATTCAAGGGGATTTCGGGTGACCTCGAAACCCCAACACAAAACCTCAACAAAATTCTGACAGGTAAGTTCAAAAATTTCGACCGGTTGATGTATGCCCTCACGATTGGTTTACCGGTTGCGATCATTGGTTCTCCTGAAGAGACGAAAGAATTTGTAAATGAAATCCTCGTATTTTGCCCACACCGGGTTCTTCGCATCCAGAACCACCCGGAAGAACCCCTTCCGAAGGACACAGTGGATCTTGTTACTATCGACCCACGGCAGGTGAAAGCTTATAGCGATTTTATCCAGCTCGACCTCCAAAAAGGAAACGTGAAGGGGGGTAAACACTGTAAATTCTGCGAACAAGTATGGAAAAAGATTTTGGATCTCAAAGACCCGCCCCTCATCAATAAATATCTTAAACGACAAATGAACTGGATTCTCTCGAAAGTATCGATGATAAGGAATCTTGCATGGGGCGAGACCATCGATCCCGCTGAAATTATGACTATCCGGGGAGATATGGATGAGGACGCGGAGGATCTCGTCCTTGAATTAACCCAAGGGCGTGGCACCATCCTGCAGAATCTTGTGGACAAGATGGCCACTCAAATTCCTCCTACCAAGCTAATCTTGAATGAAAATTTCATTATGTTCAATGATCATAAAATCCTCGTTTCTTCCAACCTCACGGCAGATCAGATTGAGAGATATATGGCTAAAATTACAGAGGTAGGAAGTATGTTTTTAGGGCCTCGGTTCATGGATTTGATTCTCACAAGAGGTATAACGAAATAAAAACAGACTTCAATAGTTGAGTTTTCAAAGGAGAAGGAGATTTCCACAAAATTTCTGTCTTGATACTCAAATTTCGTGTGCTAAATACAAAAAATTGAATTTCCCCCTTCCAAAGAAGGTAAGGAGGTATTTATTACCGATAGTGCAGGATTTTTTTGGGGATTCGAAAGGAACATTCAACAACACAGATTATAATTTAGGATTGCTGTGGAATGTTTAATTAGATAAAGATAATTTGGATTCAGTTATCTTTAGTTTAATTGGTATAAACTCTTAAAATATCATTCCAAAACTCAGAGTGACAATTTTCTATTAGAGGCACGTTTAATGAGAGGTATATTGTTCATTTATAATGATATCTCATTCTTCAATGAAATATTAGATACCAAATTTGATTATAATATCGAACTTCTAAGTGGATTCCTGGGCGCCATCGATTCTTTTGCAAAAGAGGTTTCAAACAGTGGGATTGAAACTTTGGAATTAGGCGAATCTCGCCTCATCTTCATGCGCGTGCCGCTGAAAACGGATAATCAAAACGAAACTCCTATTTTAAAAATAATTTCAATAGTTTCCAAGCAAGAGGATAACAAGAAGGTTAGTATGCTACTCGAGCGAATTAAACACGCGTTTTTTGAGATCTATTCCCCATCAGACGTTACTCAGTGGGATGGTAATGTCCTCCGCTTTAACCCCTTTAAACGGGTTCTCCACAAGATCCTTGAACAAGATACCCAACAAAAGGACGAAAAACTCATCCAAGAATTAGCCGAGCTCAAATCGTCCGGCGATATGTTCCAAGAAGGTTTCTCGTTTGTAATAATGTCTCCGGAGGCTAATGCGCTTAACCGGATAAATCTTGGGATTAACGAGGAGCACACGAAAGTATTATATGAGAAAATCAAAAGCGATTTCCTCGAACATTTCCGAGTGAATAAAGGCCGTCCGGAGGACTTGACCTGGGAAATTTTAGTCCCGCTCGTAAAAGAAAACAAATTTGTTTACGTGGTGGTTAAACCACTCGTGGGCCTTAAAGTGCAAGGAACAGAAGTTAATAACCAGGTTCTCTTTGCCCTCTTTTGTTATTACATTGATGGGCAGAATCAGATCTATTTCCCCAAGATTATTCCTACGTTTAATGCAAAGGTTCAGAAGGTATATGAAGCATTAACTACTACGAATTTCGAAAGTTTCGACAAAATCTTTGAATTGATTGAAGGGAACTTCAAGAACTACTCCATTTTTAAGGGTGTCTCAGGCGATCTTGAAACACCAACACCAAATCTCGACCGGATCTTGAAAGGAAAGTTTAAGGATTTTGATCACTTGATGTATGCTCTCATGGTTGGCTATCCCGTTGCGATCATCGGTGCCCCTCAAGAGACTAAACAATTCGCCAACGATATCCTCGTTTTTTGTCCCCATAGATTGCTCCGCATTCAAAACCACCCTGATAAAATCCAATCTATAGATGCGGTCGACCTTGTGACCATCGACCCAAAAATGGTGAAATTTTATGGTGATTTCATTCTGCTCGATCTACAGAAGGGTTCCGTGAAAGGAGGGAAGGATTGCAAGTTCTGCGAACAGATCTGGAAGAAAATCCAAGAACTTAAAGATCCATCCCTAATCCACACCTATCTCAAAAGGCAAATGAACTGGATTCTCTCCAAAGTCTCTATGATTCGTAACCTCGGTTGGGGTGAAAAATTTGATCCCGCAGAAATCAAGGCCATCCGAGGAGATCTCGACAAAGATGCAGAAGATTTCGTCCTCGAGTTGGTCCAAGGCCGGGGAACGATCCTGCAGAACATTGTGGATAAGATGTCCGTTCAAATCCCCATCAGTAAACTCCTCTTGGATAGAAATTTTATCCAATTCAACGACAAGAAAATCCTTGTTTCCTCCAATCTCACTACAGAACAAATCCAAGATTACGTGACAAAATTCGTCAAGATCGGCGGTATGTTACTTGGTCCACGGTTGATGGAAGCAATCATAAAAGGTTAGCATTTATATAGATAATAAAAATTAGTTCAATGGAAAGGATTTATCAAGGAAAATGAGGGATCCAATAGAAAATTACATGAAGGTGAATTGTATGAAAAAAAATCCAGTATTTATATGGAGTCTAGTTTCGGTAGTAATTGTAATCGTCGATGTCTTGGTTTATTACTTTGCATTTACTAATGTATCCGTAAATCCGGAATTGTCGGTGGATGCGGTTTGGTTTCGCCACTATTCCACGCTTGTCATCACAGTATGTGCTGCCATTGCAGTTCTTAGTGTTGGGTTCACACTGAAAGCATTTGGATTGAAATCTTCTACAGGAAAGGTGTGGTTTTGCCTCCTCCTTGGTTTTGCATTTTGGTTTGTTGGGGAAATCATTTGGTGGTATTTCTACGCCGTGGATAATAGCGACCCCTTCCCATCTATAGCTGATGTATTTTGGGTACTCGGTTATCCCCTCTTGATTCTCGGCACCCTCCTCCAATCACGTATGGCAAAAATAAAGATTCCCCTCAGGGAAAAGATTGTAGTACTTGTAGTAACCTTGATTATCGGGGTGATTGGTGTAATTTTCATCATCTACCCAATTGCTGTAGAACCTATCACGGAAGACTTTACCGCTGACGCGCAATTTTACTCGCTCATCTTTCCCATCTTAGACCTTTTCCTGATTCCATCAGCGTTACTCCTCGTTTTCAAGTATCGTGGGGGCGATTTTTCCCGGGCTTGGTTAATCATTAGCATAGGACTCATCATTACCGCAATCTATGATCTGCTTTTCTCGTATACTGATTGGCAGTGTACACTCACTTTTGAAGACCTGTTTTGCAATGCTTATTTGATCTTGGATCCTGTCTACATCAGTTTTTACCTGATGATTGCAGTCGGAGCAACTTACTTCCGGCAGGCTTTGAAGGCCTCTGCTTAAAATTTCCCAAACTTATCTTCCTTTTTTCCGACACCCGTTTTTGCATCCAAATCCTTTTATTTGCGTTTTCACATCTTTAGGCATAATTTGGTACTGGTGTAGCTCAAATTGTCCGCTAAAATCTCTTCCTCCTTTTCAAACAACTCTTGGACAATTTGGGCTTGGCGACTATAGCGAGGATAAATCCACCCCATCGGCTTGAGGATTTATTCTAAACATACTTTCCACTTTAGTTGTTAGTGAGCACCAGTACCTGTTTTTAGTAAAATTGTTTCAAACTTACACGCAACGGAGTGTTATGCAATAATGTCAACCCAGATAGAACAATCCAGCAGCATCCGCGCTGCAATTGTAAAGGTCACCTCGCGAGAGGATCTTAATCTAGTTGAATCTGAAAATGTGATGAAAGACATAATGTCTGGAAAAGCAACGCCTGGACAGATCGGGGCTCTTTTAACTGCCCTCCACTTGAAAGGGGAATGTATCGAAGAGATATCTGCGTTCGCGAAAATTATGCGAAAATTCGCAACGCAGATCAACCCCAAAGTCAATACGACCCTCTTAGATACTTGCGGGACGGGTGGTGACGGGTATAAGACCTTCAACATCTCGACCTTGACGGCTCTAGTTGCTGCCGCAGCGGGGTGCGCGGTGGCAAAACATGGCAATAGGGCCATGAGTAGTCATTGTGGGTCTGCAGATTTACTGGAATCATTTGGCGTGAAAATTGATCTTGATCCACCCAACGTGCAAAATTGCATTGAAAATGTCGGCATCGGGTTTCTCTTCGCGCCTAAATTTCACCCTGCGATGCGTTTTGCATCCCCCATCCGCAAGGAGATTGGCATTCCCACCGTCTTCAACATTTTGGGACCGCTCACCAATCCTGCCAATGCTCCGTCCCAAATCCTCGGCGTGAAGGAACAAAAACTCGCCAAACTCATGGCCCGCGTTTTGCAAAAACTTGGTATTCAGCGTGCATACGTCGTCCACGGGAAGCCAGGGATTGACGAGCTTTCCATTGTAGGACCATCTTTGGCGATCAAAGTCACGCCAGAGGCGATCGTTGAGGAGAAAGTGACACCTGAAGATTTTGGTATGACTAGGGTTAAAATTGAGGAGCTTTTCTGCCGCTCCAAAGAAGAGAGCGTGTCAATTGCTTCGAAAGTTTTACTCAATCAAGCAACTTCAGCGCAGAAAAATGTAGTGTTATTGAATAGCGC
>MBAA01000201.1:18160-18490 GCA_001940655.1 Promethearchaeota archaeon CR_4 | reverse complement strand
ATGAAATTTGCCAGTCCATCTGCAGGAATTCTCCGAATGCAGAAGGATCTGGATCGAATCATCAGTCAAATTGAAATGGGGGGCGCGTGTGGAGTCTCCGTTCTGACGGAACCAAAATATTTCCAAGGTAGCTTTGAAAACCTCCGAATTACGGCAACCCGTACGAAACTTCCTTTATTGATGAAAGATTTCCTCGTTGCTCCGTACCAAGTACTAGCAGGACACGCATGTGGGGCATCAAACATCTTAGTGATTGCTGCAATCCCAGGTTTTACCAAATATCTCCCCTTAATTCAAGCAAATCACCTCGAACCCTTAGTAGAAATCCAC
>MBAA01000201.1:12423-18149 GCA_001940655.1 Promethearchaeota archaeon CR_4 | reverse complement strand
AATTGCCTCTGTCGAACAAATTCGCCCGAAATTGATCGGTGTCAACAATCGGAATTTACAGGACTTGAAAATTGATTTCGAGACCTCCCGCCGTTTAATACCTCGGATACGAGAGTCGTTGGGGGACGATGTGGCGATAATTAGTGAGAGCGGAGTCAAGTCCCGACAAGATATTGAATTACTATACAGTTACGGTGCGGATGCGTTCCTCGTTGGTTCATCTCTCATGGAATCGGATAATCTACGCACGAAACTCCAGGAGCTGGTAGGATAATGGTCTTCGTGAAAATTTGTGGAATTACACAATCCTCCACTTTGCCCATTTGTGTAGACAACGGGGCAGACGCGGTAGGGTTTGTAGTTGGAGTCCCTGATTCACCACGTAATCTCACCGAAAAACAAGCACTTACCCTGATAAATGACATTTCGCCATCAATCCAAACAGTAGTAGTAACGAGCATTTATTCTCTAAATGAAGTGGAATACATCGCTGGCAGGTTTTCCAAAAGTAAGATACAAGTTCATTTTCGATGTAGATTGCCGAGATTTGAAGAACTTTGCGAGTTGAATTTGGAACGTATCATCCCTGCATTAACCGCCCAACAAGCAATCCACCTGAACCCAGACCTTCCTTCCTTCCAAAAAATCCTCAACCGAATCCCGTATATCTTAATTGATGGGAGTTTGGGGATGGGACGATTGGAAGATGTCAATCTCGCCGTAAGAGCAATCAAACGACTTCACCCATGCAAGATAGTATTAGCGGGAGGTCTGAATTCCAACAATCTCCTGCAAGTATTGCAAATTGCACGTCCTTTCGGGGTAGATGTCAGTTCGGGAGTTGAACAAGCACCCGGTATTAAGAACCCTGAACGTATCAAGACTTTTCTAACGATTGCAAAGCATTTTGAAGAGAAATCTCCTGTATTTGAAGATTATCACAATAAACAGAATCTAATTCAATTTAAGGTGAATAACGATGGCTAAAAGCTATTATGGTAAATACCCTGATGAAAGGGGGAAGTACGGCAAGTACGGGGGCCGGTATGCTCCCGAGATCTTGATGCCCGCCTTGGAAGAACTCGATGCGGCCTTTGCTAAGTTCTATCCCCAACAACGATTTAAAACCGAGTTGAAGCAGCTATTGAAAGACTTCGCTGGGCGCCCCACGCCGCTCTATTTTGCAGGTAACCTGAGCAAGCGGTGGGGATGCAATATTTATCTAAAACGCGAAGATCTGCTCCATGGTGGTGCCCATAAACTCAATAACACTCTCGGGCAAGGTCTCCTCGCCAAGTACATGGGAAAAACCAAACTGGTCACGGAGACCGGCGCCGGCCAGCATGGCTACGGCACTGCCATCGCGGGTGCGCAACTTGGATTGGAAGTGAAAGTCTTTATGGGCGACGAGGATATTAAACGGCAGCACTATAACGTTTATCGCATCCAACTCTCTGGTGCCCAATTAGTCCCCGTCCATAGCGGAAGTCGTACCCTAAAGGATGCCATAAACGAAGGCATGCGGTACTGGATTTCTCACGTTGAAGATACGCACTATCTTATGGGAAGTGTGGTAGGTCCCCATCCTTACCCAATGATCGTGCGGGAATTTCAACGGATTATCGGGAAAGAAATTAAGCAACAAATAGTCGAACAAGCGGGTCGCCTCCCGAATGGCATTGTTGCTTGCATTGGCGGGGGTTCGAACGCGATGGGTGCCATGTACGACTTCATCGAAGATGACGTAGCTCTTTATGGAGCAGAGGCTGCAGGCGAGGGCGGGGATACGGGCAAACATTCTCTCCCCCTGACACGGGGTCGCTTAGGGGTCCTCCACGGTGCAGCGACTTACTTGTTGCAGGACGATTTTGGCAACATAAAAGAATCCCATTCAGTTTCTGCGGGGTTGGATTATCCCGGCGTGGGTCCCGAACACGCGCTCTTGAAAGACCTAGGTCGCCTACAAGTCGGTGAAATCACAGATCAGGAAGCACTGGACGCGTGCGTAGAGTTGTCGCGCGTGGAAGGAATCATTCCTGCTCTGGAATCCTCCCACGCTCTTGCTTACGGGAAGAGAATTGCACAAAATTACCACCCCGAAGACATCCTTGTTATTAATGTTTCAGGGAACGGTGGAAAAGATTTAGACATCCTCCAAAAACGATTGAGGTTTGACCTATGAATCGAATTGACTTGTCTTTCCAGAACCTAAAAAAGCGAGGCGAAGCGGCGTTCATCCCATTCCTCGTGCTGGGAGACCCGGCAACAAATCATACACTGGAGATCGTCAAGGCGATCGAACCTTATTTCGACCTCTTAGAAGTGGGCATCCCATTCTCGGATCCGCTCGCCGATGGACCAACCATCCAGGAAGGGTACCAACGTGCATTTGCTTCTGGCATGAACTCTGACAAGGCCTTCGAGCTGATGGCCCAGATCCGCCAGATTACGAGCAAACCCCTGATCATCTTGACATATTTCAACGTGATTTTAAACCGACATGGGAACCCCGCCACAGGTATTCAAGATTTCTTTAACGATATGGACAAGGCGGGCGTAGATGGCGTCATCATCGCGGATTTACCGGTTGAGGAAGCGACAGACGTATGGAAATATGCCCAGACTCTTGGCAAATACATCATCTTTCTTGTCGCCCCGACCACTACCCCCCAGAGACTGGCGAAGATTCACCAATATGCTCAGGGTTACTTGTACGTCATCTCTAGGTTGGGTGTCACGGGCGCTCAAGCGCAGCTTTCGGACTTGACGATTGAGACGATCAAGCGAGTCCAAGCGAAGGAAAAGATCCCCCTCGCCGTGGGTTTTGGTATCAGTGCTCCCGACCATGTCCGGGCAATCGTGAAAGCGGGAGCGGACGGGGTAATCGTGGGCTCCGCTATTGTGGATTTGATCAAAACCCACCAAGCGAATCCGTCCGAGATGGTGCGGCATGTAGAGGATTACGCCAAGAAGATGAAAGAAGCAACGAGGCGAGAATGACATGGAATTTGACATGCATGTTGATAGTTTAGGAAAAGTAGATGACATTTTTGCCTTCTACAAATTCCTCTGCGAGGAAAAAGGGGTTTCCAACGCGATTCTCCTGGAGAGCGTGCAGGAAGAAAGTCACGTGTCGCTCTATTCCTTCATATGTGCAAATCCGGACTTTTTATTGCAAATTAACGGGAAACGTGCGACAATCCGGAACATTACATCTGAGCGGGGTGAACTCCTGAAGCAACAAATCGAGACTAGGGAAGAACAACCGTTCCCTGCCGTGCAACAGGCCTTCAAGGATGAAGTGCAATATCACATGCCGGCTTTCGACCTCATCAAGCGGTATTTTCCGTATAGCAAAACCCAATTCCCGGAAATTTTTCCACGCCACCTCTTCTATGGAGGCCTCGTGGGGTACATTGGGTATGATGTGGTAGCGCCATGGGTCAAATATACGCCAAAACGGGAATTTCCCGATGCAATCTTGGCAATGGCCACCAAGGTGCTCGTCTACAGTCACGAGTCCCGAGCATTGTTCCAAATTGATAATGCGTTGAATGATTACCAACCACCGGTTGAAATGCGGGAATTAGTCCAAGATTTCAAGGTAAAAACCGCAGATAAACCCATTACTGGTTTCAAAATCCCTGACCAGATCGACACATCCAAGTTTCAATCCAATATGGATGAGGAAAAGTTCGAGGATATCGTCGGACAAGCAAAAGAGAATATTCTTCGGGGGGACGTGACCCAGGTTGTTCTCTCGCGTAAATTACGCTTGGAAAGCTCGGTTTCCCCGATGAACGTGTATCAAACCTTACGGCGACTTAACCCCTCCCCTTACATGTATTTCCTTAATTTGAATGGGTGTAAGATCATTGGGAGTAGTCCTGAGGCGCTCGTGACCGTAGACCGGGGGGTGTGTGAAACCGTACCCATCGCGGGAACACGGCGGCGGGGGAAGACCGAAAAAGAGGATCTGAAATTTGAAAAAGAATTAATGGACGACCCGAAAGAAGCAGCGGAGCACATTATGCTGGTAGATCTCGCGCGGAATGACCTTGCGAAAATCTCTGTCCCAGGATCCGTGGACACATACGAGAAGATGCGTCTCCGGCGGTATAAGGACGTGATGCATATCATTTCCAAGGTCAGATCCCGCACGAATTTCCACGGGGTTGACGTATTGAAGAGCATGTTCCCGGCCGGTACCGTGTCTGGGGCACCCAAGCTGCGGGCGATGGAAATCATCCGCGACCTCGAGCGAGAACCCCGGGGCCCCTATGCTGGGGTCGTGGGATATTTTGCGCTCAACGGGGATTGCGACTGGGCGATTGCAATTCGGTCACTCTTTGTCAAGAACCAGACGTTCACTGGCCAAGCGGGTGCAGGCATCGTGGCTGACTCCGATCCCAGGTTGGAGTGGATTGAAACCCGGAATAAGTTGGCTAGCGTTTTAAAATCCGTCATGATCGCGGAGGCAAATGAAAAATGACTGTTGTGAGTGATGTGAACAAGAAAGACTGCGAGAGTAAAGAGAAAATCCTCTTCATCAATAACAAGGATAGTTTCGTGTATAATCTCGTGGATTATGTCTGTCAGCTCAGGCCCCAGGCAGAAATTATTGTATTGGGAAACGATGTGACCCTTGATTGGGTAGAAACGGAGCTACCACAAAGAATCATTATATCTCCAGGCCCGGGTCACCCCAAGTACGAATCTGGCAACGTGATTCCCATTATTCGCCGATTCATGGGGCAGATCCCCATTTTAGGGGTATGTCTCGGACACCAGGCGATTTGCGAGGCATTTGGCGAAGATCCCACTTTCGAATACGTCAGCAGAGCTAAAGTTGGACCAATGCACGGTAAGATTTCGAAAGTATTTCACGATGGGGAGTCCATTTTCAAAGGACTCCCAAACCCCTGCAACGTAGTGAGGTATCATTCGTTGGCTGCCAAGGCGGACTTCCTCCCTCGTGACCTGAAAATCACCGCTATGGCTGATGATGGGACGATTATGGGGGTTCGCCATCGCAAATATCTCGTGGAGGGCGTCCAGTTTCACCCCGAGTCCGTAGTAATGCGTCCTTTTGGGATAGAAATTCTAAGAAATTTTCTTCAATTATAAATTACTGTTTTTTTATTTTTTAGGTCAATTTGAATGTCGAAATAATATATGACAAGACAATAAGGCTTCTTTAAAGGATCGGTAGCTTCCTTCCTCCTATGGAAAAAATCAATGCTCATTGCTTTATACGAATCAAGCCAGGGAAAGTGGAAGACGTCGTTGAAGGCATTAAAAAAATCCCTGGCATCAAATACATTTCAATCACGGCGGGGGACTTCGATGGCTTGATGGAGATTGAAGTGGAGCATATGAGTGAATTGTACGAACTTTACAAGAAAATCGAGCGGGTGGAAGGTATTGCTGCCACGAACACCCACATCGTAATGAAACGGTTTGAATTTCAGTAAATGCCACCAATGCAGACGGGATGATGATACACTATGAGACTCGCTCGTCCATTACTCCTCTTACTGGTAGCATATTGTTGCATTGGATTAGCTCCCCTCTTTTTAAAATTTATAGAAGTTTATAACTATAGTCCCTTCACTCTCGCGTTCTGTCGTTTCTTCGGAGCAAGTGCCATCGAATTTGTTCTCATTGTGGTAGTGTTCGTTCTTTTAAAGAAACAATTAACGGTCTACTTCAAATTAAATCCCCAT
>MBAA01000201.1:11672-12408 GCA_001940655.1 Promethearchaeota archaeon CR_4 | reverse complement strand
CAGGTAACAGAAACCCCACGGAAGAATATTGGGTTCTGGTCGCTGGTGAAATTAAGTCTAAAGCAGTATTATCTCGCGTCTAACAAACATTTCTTAAAAGGTCGCTCGCAAATCGCCTTTCTAATCTGGATGGGTTTTAATCTCGTCACGATTTCGGTTCCTACACTCTATTTGAGTTATGATCAGTCTGGTGTGGTGCTTTCCGTCATCGGTATTAACGGATTGTCAATTTTCTGTGTAGCAATCTACAATATGATCCGAAAAGAGGAGGAAATGAATCTGCTCAAGGGCATTTATCTAAGCTTGATCCTCGCTGCTGTCGTGACCATCGCGTATAGCTCGACTACTCAATTTTCACCTGTCACCTTTCCAGGTATTGTAAGTATTATCATTTCCATTGTGACTTTTGTCATATTTTTAATAGGCCTTGGCCGAGATCCGACAGCCCACATCCTTCTCTTGGATGAATGGAATCTCTCCCGCCGCCAGAAAGATGCAGCCGAGCAATTATTGGTATTGTTGAAAGCTCTCCTCAAACTTTTCGCCATCCACTTCTTCGGAGCAATTTTAATCATCCCGTTTGCGGTTTTGCTCGGGTTTATTACTCTCGAGGGATCTATCGAGTGGAATATGGCTAATGCTTTCTTTGTTGATATAACCCAATTCGGGACGATTCTCCAGGACCCGGCAATTCTTGGATTGATTGTCTTGTGTACGGCAATTCCATATTTCTTGA
>MBAA01000201.1:9719-11656 GCA_001940655.1 Promethearchaeota archaeon CR_4 | reverse complement strand
TTGAGGCGTGGTCAGCTTGAGGTTGTCCTCCAAACATTGCTGAAAATCAAGGAAATGGACACGTTAGATTACGTCTCAGGATGGTATGACGTTGTGATGCATGTTACCGTACGGTCAATGCGCCGCATTTCGCAGATCGCGGAAAAATGCAAGCGAATACCGGATGTTATGGAAATTTCCTATTGCATCGTGAACGAGTGATTCAATATACTTACGTTTTTTTGTGACATTTTGTTTAATATACATACGTGAATGTATCCGAGCGTATGATGATGCGACGTAAAAAAGAAGATGCACTCCTCACCCGGGAAACTATTCTTGATGCTGCGCTGAAGGTTTTTAGTCGGAACGGATATGCTCTGAGTACGTTAGAGGATATAGCGAAAGAGGCAAAAGTCACTCGTGGGGCAATTTATTGGCACTTTGAGAATAAGGTGGAAATTTACGCGGCACTCGTCGGGGAGCGATCCTCTAAAGCATTTGCATTATTTAGCGAAATAATTAATAATAAAAGCTCACCACTCGATAAATTGCGTCAGCTTCTCATCCAACCGCTGATTTATATCCAGGAAAATGCAGAATATCGCGCGATCCTAAAGCTTACGACTTTCAAAACCGAAGTAACGGAAGAAATGATTCCCTTCGTGCAAAAAAAGGTTGAAAACAACAGAATATTAACGGGTTATTTCGTCAAAATCGTGGAAGAGGGGCGTATTGCGGGCGAAATTCGGCAGGATGTCGATCCAGAGGTAGAGGCGCTGATAATCCTAGGGTTCTTAAATGGTATCTTGCTCTTGTGGTTAACTGATGAAGCAGCATTTTCTCCAAAGCAGCAAGCTGAGATCATTATTGAGACTTTCTTGCGTGGATTGATGCCGGAATAGGGGAAAGTTCTCTTTGAGTTATAAGCAAAATTAAGGGGTATGAAAAGATTTAAATCTATACATACATCTTTGTATGTATGTAACATACATTCGTGATTGTATAATAATAAAGAGGTGAAAAATTTGGACTCTTCCATCACAACTGCTTTAACATTGAGTGGGATCCTCGGTACTGTTGGGATTTTTCTCCTTTACAGTACCCTTCAGAACAGAATTGCTTCCAAGAGGTGGTTAAGTCAACCTTTACCTCCTGGGCAAAGGATTGCTATTGGCACCACCCGCTTATATGCAACTGTTAAAGGGAGTGGTACACCAACTGTAATTTTTGAACCGGGTGTGGGACTCACATCACCAATCTGGTGGAGTATTCAAGAAAAGACTGCAAAATTAGCTACAACCTTGAGTTATGACAGGGCAGGGTATGGTTGGAGTGATCTAGGATCATTTCCGAGGACTGTCGCGCAAGCCGTGACTGAATTACGCATTTTACTGGAACAACGAAAATTAAAACCCCCATACGTCCTTGTCGGACATTCCTATGGTGGATTGTTGACAATGTATTTTGCGAAAAAATTCCCTGAGGAAATGGCGGGCGTGATTTTATTAGATGCCGTTCCCCTCGACAATGCAAGGTTCCAAGCGGAACTTTCCCCCTCTGCCTTTAAATATGGCGTGGACAAGACCCGGATGCTTAAATCATACCGAATTCTCAGCAAGCTTGGTCTGTTTCGGCGTTTCAACTTCGCAGCGAAATTGCCCTTGCCGGATTCACTCAAACAACCCCTCCTCGAGAATTATTGCATCGATAAGTCGTTCGCTGCCAGCATGAGCGAAATGGCCAACTTAGAAGTAAGTATTACCCAAGTCCAGAACCTCCCGAGGGTATTAACGGTACCGTTATACGTAGTTTCCCACTCGCGGAAGGTTCATATGGACTTTTACGCCAAATTTGGAGAGGAAACACTCCCTGCAGCAGAAGCGCGGCACATCGAAGACCTGTGGGAGGAGACCTACCGGCAATATCTGACAATGTCGTCCCAAAGCAAATGGTTT
>MBAA01000201.1:9568-9712 GCA_001940655.1 Promethearchaeota archaeon CR_4 | reverse complement strand
AAAACAGTAGCCATAGCATCCCCCTCGATGAACCTGAGTTTGTGGTTAATTTAATCCAAAAAATGCTTCACGAAAGCGCATCACATCTCTGAAGCATCTGACGTTGAGATTTTCATCCTTTATCTCTCACTCATATTACTACCT
>MBAA01000201.1:7288-9418 GCA_001940655.1 Promethearchaeota archaeon CR_4 | reverse complement strand
CCAGTTGTCAAAAAATCTCCCCCCTCGCTTTAAATATCATCTTCGAAAATTCTACTACAAACCCACAAAAAACGAGTGTTTGATGATTTTTGGATCAAAATGCGACTGTTAGGCCTTTAGGTGAACTTATGAACGCATCTGAATCGGGATGGGATGTTCTAAAAGGGTGGATTTGAGACACCACAAATCAGGTAGAAGTTTTGCTTTCAGATCACTTTTGCATCGTGTATATCTAATTCCAGTTAAAATATTGATGGAAATACAAAGATGATTCAAAAGAAAGGAAAAATTCGAGGTTGGATTGGGTTTTATACCAATTTCTTTCCACAGTTCGGGCAAAACTTGGCATTTCCGGTAGCTGTCCCGCAGTCAGGACAGAACTTGGGTGCGCTGGTCGCTTCACCCTCCGGAGCAGGGAATTTATTACCACAATTATTGCAAAACTTGGTATTTATCGGATTCTGAGCGCCACACTTTGTACATGTCTTAACTTGTGCTGTTGCACCACCCGTAAATCCGGATTGCGCCATCCCGCCGGGGCCCATAATCATCATACCAGCACCAGTGGCCGCGCCGGGGGAAGCTCCTATAGATTTTGCGATGTCCTTGCGTGTTTCTGATTCTATGACACCCGCACCTGTCACACCACCCGTTTGCATGAAGAATAGTCTATCGCGGAATTTTTCGTCCGTATCAATCTTGTTGAACTTTAGATCAACGAGTTCTAGGCCCACGCGTGCGAAGTCCTTGCGGATCTTGACCTTACACGTGGTTGATGCTTCCTCCAGTTTCCCGTAAACCGCACGGAGGGTCGTGGAGGAGAGGACGGTGATGAGGTTCTCGTTAAAGTAACCACGGAGGTAATCATTGACCGCATCTGTGGTAAATACAGACTGGTTTCCACAAACTTCGTTCACAAAAATTTGCGGATTTTCCACTTTAAACCAATATTGGCCGTTAAACTTGAGGGGCGCCAATTCTTGGGTTTGCCCTTGGCCGCCAAATTTCCCCTCAAATTGTGAACGGCTAACAAAAATGATGTTTGCCTGGAAAACGTTACCCGTGACTACCTTGACTAGACCGCCAAGGATGGGCACGTCTGCAGTGGACAACACGTGTCGTCCTGCCTGGAGAACATCAAGGGCCTTTCCATCGCGGAAGAATACCGCCCACGCGTTTTCCTTGACGATGACGGTAGCACCCCACTTCAGGCGCTCGTCAGGATACTTGAAAACGATATCTTCTTTCCTCGCATTCTTCCACTCTACTACTTCTCTACCGAGCATATCATTTCACTCCGTGGTTTTCTCCTTGTTTATTTAAGTAGTTGGGGTCCATCCTTTGAGATATTCGGATCTCTGCCCGTAGTATTTGATCGCATTCTTGATGGAGCTCCGAACAGCCTTGATTTTATCGACGCCTCCCTCACCGAGATTATCTTTGAGCTCTTTGATCTGGTTGTCCAAATTCATCACGGTTTCGACAACCTGCTTGTCAAAGTCGAGCAATTTGTCGAGCTCGTTTTCCTTAACTTTGACTGCATCGAACATCCCGCCGAATCCGTAATCCGCATGTTGGATAGTGCGCTGGAATGTGTCCAACTCCGTTAACATATCTTCCAATTTTGTCAAAAAACTGGGCGCCGAGTCTACCGCATCTTCTTGAATGGAAGTCAATTCCTTTTTCGTCATACTAATCTGTTTGACAAGATGATCCCGCAGGAGCTTGTCCGACTCCCGGCGCATTTCCTTCTGCTTGTACCCATGATACCCTGGGATGATTTTTTGCCAGAAACCGCCTTTACCTTTAACTTCCTCGGTAATTCGAGTGGCTTCTTCTGTTTTTTTACTAAGCTTTGCTGCATCTGTCGCCTTACTCATTTGTTTTTTCTGCTCTGTCATACTTGCACCACATGACATGCAGAATTTGGCTTCCGCGGGAGTGTCCGCTCCACACTTCATACAGTTGACGTTTGGCATATCGGTCACACGGGATTATAAGTTGTTTCATCTATCGCTTATTGCTGAATCACAATAGATCAAAAAATACACACAATAAAAGAAGTATAGCCTTTAGCGTTATAAAAACAAAACCCCCAAGTCTTGGTAAAAAGAGCAACCACCATAGTCC
>MBAA01000201.1:6932-7229 GCA_001940655.1 Promethearchaeota archaeon CR_4 | reverse complement strand
AGATATCTGAGGAACATCACGATGTTATCTTCGTTCATATTTTCATGCTCAGATTCTTCCGTTATCCTGAATGTTGTTTTTTCAGAGGTAGTCGAGAATGGACATAGAGAAATTCCGGTTCTTCAACATCCCTAGCGTGCAAGAAGCATTCTCCTCGAGCAAGGGTTCGGGAGAATACGTAAAAATTGACCAGATCTTTTATCGCGTTATTAGTGATGAAACAATTCCTCGCTCGGCGGACATTTTTGCCGCCCTCCAAGCGATAGGTGCTGGGCGAAAACAGCTATATTTCGAGGT
>MBAA01000201.1:6124-6886 GCA_001940655.1 Promethearchaeota archaeon CR_4 | reverse complement strand
CGCATAACCCTCTATCCTAGTGGTTAACCCCATCCTAGATCTATTGCGACTTTACGAATACTCGCCTTTATTTGGAAAGGTTTTACTGTTTCTTTCTGTACTTCAACAATTTGACCTTGCATTCTTCCTGCTAGTGCCGTCAAAGTTTGGGTCGTCTGTGTAATTTGTCCCATGGATGAGGCTTGTTCTTCCGCGGCAGCGGATGCTTCCTCTGTGCTGGCCGACGTCTCCTCTGCAACGGTCGCTATGTTATCCACCGCGGTTACAACATCTACCGAAGACTTAGCTTGTGAATCTGCAATTTGGAGGATACGTGAAACTAGTAACTCTGTGCGTTTCACGGCTTGTTTGGACTCATCCGCAAGCTTACGCACCTGGCCCGCGACCACCGAGAAACCCACTCCTGCTTCTCCCGCTCGGGCTGCCTCGATCGCTGCATTTAGAGCTAGTAGGTTAGTCTGGTTGGCAATGCTCGTGATAAGATCCACGACTTGCGTAATATTCTCGGCATTTACCTTAATCTCCTTGATACCCTCGCTCAGTTGTTGAATCCGTTTTTGGACATCGACCACCAAGATCGCTTGATTTTGAGCGCCCTTCGTGATTTGCTGTTGAGTAGCAGCGACATTTTCTGATGTCGAGGAGACCTCTTCAGCTGTTGATGCTAATTCTTCCGCTGAACTCGAGAGTTGATCAGCCGATTGTTTGATGCCATCCATCATCTCGGAAAGTTTTGTTCCTTGTTCATCAATCTTTTTAGCC
>MBAA01000201.1:5761-6115 GCA_001940655.1 Promethearchaeota archaeon CR_4 | reverse complement strand
AAATTCTTCAGGATGTAACTAGTAGTCGCAATCACGATGCACAAACCTACAGGATAAATGATCAGGGCGGCCATTATCAAACTATTAAATGTTCCAATGCCAAGAATTGCCAGCATTATCACTATTAAAACTTCAAAAAGTGAATATTTGACCACGCGGAAGTGAAACATATTGGAAGTCTTCCGGATTTTTCTATAGTAGTAAAGAATCAAAAACACAAGAAAAATGGGCAAAATTAGGTAATTTAATTCATTTGCATAACGCAATTCGAAAAAATCTTCTTGAAATAGCATGAAATAAAACCCTAATCTATACAGAATCAATTACTCCTAATACTTTATCGCGAACCGAAAA
>MBAA01000201.1:657-5751 GCA_001940655.1 Promethearchaeota archaeon CR_4 | reverse complement strand
AATGAAATGTATTATCTAAGATATTCATTCTGGAGTTCTTCTTTTTCGCAAAAAAAGATGGTAAGAACTTATTTTTAGAGAAAAATATTCTGTTGATTGTAAATAAGAACTAATTCGGATCGAGATCAATCCTTTAATTACTTTTTTTAATATTGATTTTCTCCTAACTATTTATTTTGATTTTTCCTATCTTCAAGGAAACCTTTAATAGCTAAATCTCAATCCCGAATTCCGAATCAGGCACACGTTCGCAGATTATTGATCATTTTGGGAAACTTTTTTTATGAATATGGTCGCTACTACGATTTTAAGACCAACTGTTGGCAAATTAACCAAGAAAACCCTCGGAACTATATTAAAAATCGCTGTTCAGAATACTTACTTGCTCTGAGAGGGCGTTAATCCAAGTTTTTCCCGTTTTTTCAAAATAATGGTTCGGTTACCGAACACGTGGTCTCCGATGTCCACTGCTGGCATATAATCGAGGTTGTAAACCTCGATCCTAACGAGACTACCAAAGAGGATCATACTCACGCGTTGGCCAGCAGCGAGTTGGTCTCCGACTTTTACGTAAGGAATGCAACGTCGGGCTAGTGCTCCTGCAATTAATTCAATTCGCGTGCGATGTACCTCCGGCGATTCCAGCTCGATTATTGTTCGGCTGTTCTTTTGGATGGCGTCAGATTCGCCGACAAGCTTCTTCCGGATGAAATAAACCCGCCGGAACTCGCCTTGAACTTTCTCAACCTTAGTTACCTTACCCGCCAAGGGCGTTCGCTGCACGTGGACACATGATACGTGCAATTCTATGAGGATTGAAACCTTCTCATCCGATTCATTGATTCCGACTATGTAGCCATCGGCGGGACTTGTTAAATCCTGGCTAGGTATCAAGGGGCGTTCTGGATCTCGCAAGAAATAGAGAAGTATAGTTAACATCCCCCACAATGGGACCGTTGAATATAACGAGACGATGTAGCCATTCGTGGGGTACAGAGGGACGAAGGTGAGAAATGTCGCTATAATAACGAGCGGGAAGTATAACCCCCGTCCCGGTTTTGCAAACACTATCTATGTGCCTCCAAGATAACAACCTTATTTTTTTACGCTATTTCCTTTACCGCTCTTCGACCACGCAACCAATTACGGAAACCGATGAGGATGTAGATTGTGATCATTAAAAAACCCGTGACAGTGACGGAAAATGTTATCACCGCCGCTATCGCGAAAAACCAGATGCCACAGATGACCATCACGATGCCCAACCCTATGCTGACAAATATTCCAATTTTTGTCTGGCCTTGTTTCTTCTTTACCGACTTGTCATAGGTAAGGAAGGGTGAGATTTCCAAAAAACCAACAAGAAAAATGAAGAAGGGGGTAATTGCATAGATGATTGGATTCAAAGACGGGTACCATTTAATTGCATCCCAGAAGAGGTTCATAATATAATACATGACGAGGTAGAGTGCACCAACAGGCACAACAAGTCCGACATACCCTTCCGCATCCTTGCTTATGTTGAACCACGCAAGGCGAATGACTCCACAACACACGAAGGAAACTGACGCTAGGAAGAGGAAGGGATGAGCCCACGTCCCTCCTAGTTGCGTTACGTAAACACTATACATAAAGACTGCAGGTGCAACCGAGAACACAATGACATCGCTGAGCGAATCCAATTCCCCGCCGATATCATTGTGTTGGTTGAGCTTCCGGGCAACGTATCCATCAAGGAGGTCGCACCCGGTGCCGATGGCAATGTAGAGGGCTGCCATCCAGAGATTGCCTAAGTAGTCTAGCGTTTGGGCGACCTGTATTTGGGGATCTCGCATTTGGTCGATACACGTCCAGATTGCGAGGATTCCAAAAAAGGTTCCTAACAGGGTGATGTAATCCTTCAACTTCATTATCTTGAAGGGATGAGGTGCTACACCACCAGTTGAATTTCGAGTATCCTGCGAATGCTCCATGACGTGACCTCTGAAGATTATATATCTATCTTTAAGATCGTTAGATTTTCAATTTTTGCCAAACTATTCAATTCTTTCCAAATAGGAAAATCCCATTCAAAACAATAGGAATTCATATTCCATTCTACAAGGGACGTAATAAAGACTAGTATACCCCGACTGGAATAGATTTTTCCCGCGGTAATGAAGGAGTTAAGGAAAAAATCGTCCAACGGTAAGAATCCAAACACTAGCATCACCATAAAAACCACAGTATTAAGACTTGTTTGGTGATAAACGAGAATGCAATTCTAGGGGGAGATTTATAACATCTATAACGAAATACTAACTATAAGTACAGTTCTTGGCGATTAAAATGGAATATCGTAAAATCCAAAAACTCGGGCAAAATTCTTTCGCGATTAGCCTCCCGAAAAAATGGATTGCACAAAACGCATTGATCCCTGGCGATCCACTCTTAATTCGGGAGAGTAAACTTGACCTGATCATCTCCAATCCCAAGCTTGCGGGGGAAAATAATCCTCAAGTGACCACATTTCCCTTTGACGAAAATATTCGTCGTAACATAACTATGGCTTATTTGATGGGCGCTCAGCAGATTCTTGTGAAGAAGGAGGACGGACATATTAGCGCGGAGGATCGTCGAGAGACGAAGCTCATTTTGGAATCCTTAGTCGGTACCCAGATCGTGGCTGAAGATGCGTCTTATATCACAATAGATTTTCTCGTGGATATGAATCGCGAAGACCTCGTACAACGAATTCGCCAGTTGTACACGCTCGTGATGTCCGGATTTGAAAATCTCCAATCGATTTTCGCACAGAATCGTGCCCCAACCGACATATTAAATAATATCATCGCGCGAGACTTGGATGTAAACAACCTATATTTTAGTATTGTTCGCCAGATCCGCGGTTTGGCCAAAGAGTCTCCCCTGCTAGGAAAACTCAAAACCCCCTTATACAAGATAGTTGACTACCGCTTAATGGCCCACATCTTAGAAAACCTCGGGGATTGTTGTGTGAATATTGCCCGGGAACTACTTCGTTTGTCCCAATCTGGCACGACTAAGCTAATCCCCCAACCACTTGGGGAATCTTTTCAAAGTTATCTCGAGAGCGCGATTCACGCCCACCAACAAACTCAAACTGCCCTCATTCAAACGAATTCGAAGATCATCCAAGAAGTCATTCGCCACGCTCAAGATGAGATTGGTTTACGAATGGAAGTCGACCAGTTACTCAACACTATGGGTGGACGGTCTGAGAACACCAGTTATTTCATTGTCTTTACTAACCTGCAACAGATTTACCAATATGCCATCGACATTTGTAATTTGATAGAATAAGAGAAAAAGTTCAATCAAAATTAAGGAACGGTGAAATTAATTATCACCCTTGGGGATTCCAGGTAATTTGCGGCGTTTCGTGGTTGTAGATTCGTCCCCTTGTTCTCCAGATGTTCCTATGTCCGAGACATTGCCTTCAAAAATGTCCACTGCCTTGACAATGCCCTTTTCCGCGTCAACGAAGATGCGAATTATACCCTGGAGTTCTACACATCCCCCTGGCAGGTCAGAGATTTGTTCCCACGCTAACTTCTCGACAGATTTACCGAGTACGGATTTTTGCTGTGTTACGGGTCCGTAGAGGAGAGATCCGAGCACTACATTTAAGCGTTTCATACCTTTCGGAAGGGGGATTTTTGACACTTCTACGAGAATTTCGTCTGGTTTCTCGCTGCCGATTTTCACGTCTTCTTTTATTTCGATCTTTGATTTGAGATCTGACTGGATGAGGTCCTCCGCGACCACGATCCCTTTCTCCTGATTAGTGTAGATGCGAACGCTGCCCAAGATTTCCGCACACCCATTTGGCAATTCCTCGAATTCGCCCCAAACCGTTGACTCCACGGATTTACCAAGAATCGATTTTTGTTGGAGGATTGAACCAATTAATTTATTACCGATGATCACGTTAATGCGCTTGGCTCCTGCAGGAACTGGATTACCGAGTACATCCTTTAACACCATCTCTTCATCAGCCTTATTTATTATTGGGGTGAAAGGTTTCGTAGAAGTTTTTGTTATTGGTTGTTCTGGTTCGGGTTTCACCTTTCGCACGGGAGGCTTGGGTTTGGATTTTGCAGGGATTTTCTTCAATTCGGATTTTTCTACTTCCGCTGGTTCCTCTTCATCGAATAGAATGGGTTCTCCAGATATTGCGGGAGATTCCGCAGAGATACTGATTGGTGCTTTTGGAACGGCCTTCTTTTGCTCCATAAATTCTTCTGCGGTGCCGTGAGCCGTGCTACCCTCGGGAGGGGCTGCTGCAACATTAGGATTCGCGGCTTCTGCATCACGATCGACATTCCTCACATAACGCATATCCTCTAATACTTCGGTAACCGGCATCGATTCAAGATGAAAGGTTTCGAGAAACTCCTCGGGTTCATCCCCTTGATCCACGGATACGATCTTCAATGCTCGCCCACCACTTTTACGGATATCCTCCTGCAATAGTGTTGCCCGACGAGCAGAGATAAAGCGCTTCCGGACGGGCGATACCGATCCCTTCCAAATAAAAATTCGTCGCATATCTTGTCGAACTAGCATGAAAACTTCTTTCGGGTCGAGTATCTTCTGGACTTCATCCGCATTAACTTCAATTTCTGAGATTTCCCCACTATCGTGAAGATTGTAAACCACGAAATCGCGATAATCCATACTCACGGGACTGATCACTCTCAAGAAAAGTCATTTGTTATTTCAATCTCTAGGTATCGAGAGAATATTTGATTTCCTGTAAATATCTTGATTTATATTACTTAAATGTGTTATTCTTTATTTTCATTAATCTCGCCCGGTATTTTATGGAATTGCTTTCCTAAGTCCCCTCCTTCCTCAAGACTCACACCAAAATGAGTAAATGCTTCAAATAATCCCTCGAATAATTCATATTGTAGAACTCCTATCTTTTAAAAAAGAACTGATCATTAAATCCTTGATTCGCGGTTTTTGCCGGGCCGTGCCCCAATCCATATATGGGTGATTTTCGTTATTCTTTCAAAATTTTGAAAAACGATCGGTGTTTTATAGACTTGTGCACGTTCCTGACAAGGC
>MBAA01000201.1:0-538 GCA_001940655.1 Promethearchaeota archaeon CR_4 | reverse complement strand
TGGCGAAATAAAAGTTGGTTCAAAAATTATGGAAAAATATTTTGCCGCGAAACGACAGCTCGCCAAGCAACTTCTTCTAGAGGCTAAAAATCAAGGGAAGACGCAGTTTTTGATAGATTGGGATGCATAATGTTATTCATCTTCTGATTCTTTTTCCGTGGGTGGACTGCATTCGTATTTCGCGTCTTCAATGATGTTTAAAAACTCATCGTGTTGTTTGGGATTCATCACGTCCTTAAGCAATTCTAGCTCTGCCCCGAGTGCATCAAGAACAAAGTGGGTATAAAGTGCGCTGGGGGTTTTAAATTCCCACTGGAATAAATCCGACAATATTCTGAAATATTTGTCCAGTTTCGTAGGAATCTTAACGGTATATTCAGTGTACTCCATAATTATCCATTCTTCTGAGCAAGTTCGTTTCGAATAAGTGGGAGAATTAAATCGGACTTTTAACGAAATGGTGTCTCAAGGAGGGTATGGAATCTAAGTTGGAACCCAACTCACCATTAGGAGTCACTGTTCGTCAGCTGAATCTCCT
>MBAA01000104.1:1567-4981 GCA_001940655.1 Promethearchaeota archaeon CR_4 | reverse complement strand
GGCGGGGAAAGCGATGACTGCGGGTGGGGGGTTGTCACAGATCGCTTCGGGAATGCCTTCATCACGGGGAAGGTGACGAGCTGGGGCGCAACCGCGGGAGACTTGTTTGCCATCAAATACAACGCGACCGGAGGACTCACGTGGAACATTACATACGGTGGTTCCGGGGCCGACTGTGGTTTAGGAGTTGCAGTAGAACGGCACGGGGATCACGTGTGGGTCGCGGGGTACACCTCTAGTTGGGGCACGGGGGGGCGGGACGGACTCTTACTAAAATTGGCCGACCCTCAACCCACCATCACGCAACCCGCGCACCCATACATCTTACTGGGGGGCTCCACCAACGTCATATGGACAATCACAGACGCGACCACCAGCCCGGCTGCGCGATACACCGTGTTCCAGAACGGAATTCAATTGCAAAGTGGCACTTGGTTGTCAGGGGATCAAGTTAAGGTGGTCGTTAACAATCTTGCCTGGGGTAATTATAACCTCACTCTCGTCGCGTGGGACGGGACCGGGGATTCCACATCCTCCACCGTTGTCGTTACGGTTGGTCCCCCCGAGTGGCCTTTATTCTTCGTGATTGTCGCTGCCTTTGTATTGTGTTTACTGCTCTTCATAGCAGTCTGGCCTCGGACGAAGGGACGCCGGCGGGTGACCCTCACCGCGTTCCTCCTCCTCCTCATTGGAGGACTTATCACCGTTAGTCTGATCCAACCATCTTTTATGTTCTCGCCCGCCGGCCGCTATGATTCTTCGCATCTGACGTTAGGGGTAGGTTTTGAGAGTCCCGGAGATATTTATTTCTTCGGAAGTCAATTTTGTCAAGCTTTACCGTGCATTCCAACGGGAATGGTACACGAAGGCATCCACTACGACTTAAAAAATAACTCCGTTGTTATAGCGGCTGCCTACGGGCAAGTTATCGCCATCCAACTCCAAGAAAGTACCCAAGCAAACGCCGACGTGAACCGGTACTATGTCCAAATTTTTATTCGGTTCAATTCAACTATGTTTTTCAAATATAATTTTGAACCTTGGACAAATGACAGTGCGCAACGGGATCTTCAGGTGTCGCTTCTCAAGGTTCGGGTAGGTGACTGGGTAGTGAAGGGTCAGCCAATTGCGACCTTTTTGAAATGTGGTAAGAGTGCCCACATATGTTTCCGCGTGGAACAGGTTGGAGAAATCAATGGCCAATCTTGCCCTACCAAGCATATGGGGGCGAGTGACCTTGCTATTCTTGAAGATATGATCCACTGCTTCCAACCCACCTGGGACGTCTGCTATCCTCCTCCGTGATACTTCTTTACTCTATGTTCTTATGAGATTCAGTGATTTGTGAGGCGGTCTCTTGGGTTGTAAATAACAATCCGATTCCCACGATGTGGAATACGTCCTTGATGTTCTGCCCAGTTTTTGCGGACGTCTCCATAAATGAAATCTTGTGATTCTTTGCCCACACTTGTCCTTCTTGAATTGTTACTTGCCGCTGCCCAGCTAAATCAATTTTATTCCCGACCAATACCACCGGAATGTAGGGGACATTCTGCCGTAAGTCTTCATACCACTCCGATAGATGCACGAATGAATTTCGCTCGGTCACGTCGTATATCAGGAACGCGGCATGCGCCCCGACATAGTAATGTTTCCGAACCCGCTTGAAGAATTTCTGCCCTGCAACATCGTAGATGAGGAATCTCTGCTGGACGTCTTCTAACCCTTGGATGTTAAATATCGCCTCCGTGATATTGATACCAAGGGTTGATCGGTAATCGTCTTTAAACCTGTTCATCACGAAACTGTTTATCAAGCTCGTTTTACCCACTTTTTCATCCCCCAAAACGATAAGTTTGAAGGCAACTTCGCGGGTTACGAGCGGGGAAATGGCTAGATCACCATCTTTTTTCAGATGTTTGAATAAGATACCATCCGTTTCGGCAATGAATTCCGGGATCTCCAAGAAATTCTCCCCCGGCTCTCGCTCGAGGATGGATGCTATGCGTTCCGCAACGAGGTACGTGTAGGGAAGCACTTCATCAATAACCGCATCGTAATTGAGCACCGTGAGGAACACCGCTCGCGGTCCAGACTCTAAGAACAACAAACGATAGTCTTCGGCATCGAAAATTCCCGTTCCGAAGGTTCCAATCTTGTAAGTTTTAATCCGACTCAAGGCAGGCTCGATCACACTGGCCAAAGTGCCGAAAATTTCTTGTAAAGTTATTTTTCCTTGTTCAGAACCTGTGTTCTCTCGTGAACCTCCTAGAATTAGTCCATCACGATCAAACACCATCGATTCCTTAACGGACGGGACACGTGCTTGATAGTTTCGCAATAGCTGACTCAATAACTCTCCGATAGGTCGTGCAGTCAAAAACTATCACCCTTACATATTTTTTCACGTATTTCGCTTTTAACATTATGCCGCGTAACAGACCCCATTACTTTTAGGATAATAAAATAGATGTGAGTAATGAGGTTTGATTTTCCTCTGTAACAGGTGCATTTTTGGAACGTGGTCATAACTTGAAAATCGATATAAACAAGGATGGAGACACAGAACGTCAAATAATCCCCGCTAAAGACGATAAGGGTAAAGAATTCTCTGAGGCATATTTTGTCGTTGCGAAAATGTTTGAATACTTGCACATTGAACGAGGCATCGTTGCTGAGGACCTTTACTATTTTTTACAGCATCCAAGGGATAAAAAAGGGGAATGTGTAGCAAAAGAGATCAAAAAGTACTTCAAACAGCATTATGACGCTATCGGCACCAAAGAACAAAAGAGTCTCGTCAATGGAGTTTTCAGTGACATGACAAAATGGGTCGGGTCTTACCGGGAATTTGTCGATTTCATTGACGAAACTCATATCCTCAAAGAATTAGTTGATAAAATCCTCAATCCGCATGAAGATCGCACTGGTCGTAAAAACCAAAAACATGCGAGGAAAAAATAACCTCACACAGAAATTTTAATTGCCCTGCTAAAGATTTTTTTCCTCTGCCGACCTGTTGGAGAATTAATGCCCAAGAACAATCCAAAGCGGAAAACGAAGTACCTAAGGCAAGCGAAAAATACCCTGACCGCGTCATCTTCTGCTCCATCCAAAAAAGAGAAATCGTATACCAAAAAATCCTTGTCCCCTAACAAGTTTTATGCGATAATCATCATTGCCGCGGTTGTAGCAGGTATAGCTTTTCTTGCAATGAACTTCTCGGGAGACGTTCCCGAAGGAGTAGAACAAGGGGATCACGTTCGATTGCACTTGAAAATTTGGATTCAGGATCCAGGTGTAGCTTGGAACGAGTCGACAACTCCTGACAATGAGTCGACCCAATGGTACAATTTCACGACCATCTACAATCCCAGTACTGATAGTAATATTACCGTGAAGACAGAAGGATTA
>MBAA01000104.1:0-1547 GCA_001940655.1 Promethearchaeota archaeon CR_4 | reverse complement strand
CAAAGAAGAGACTTCATCATAAAAGAAATTGGACTAATCTATTTCCCTCGTTTAAGCGTTTCTGATTTGATAAATCTCTTATTTTCGACAATCGAGAGCAATCTAATTTATTGGGAAAAAAAACTCCTTCACGTCTTTAAATCGAAGAAGGGTTCGAACCAATTAGAACCCATTCAAATAAATTGCGATTTTTAAAAAAAGTGGTGTAATGTTTGTTAAGTATTAATCTGTATTACTCCAAGAAATTTAAATTAAGGGTCAGAACTTGTGAATTGTGGCGATGAATGCAGTTGCGTGAAATATAACGATGTATGTATATTGGTAAATCAAATCTTAAAGTTATGTGGGAAGCAAAATTATGTCAGAAGAAATACAACGGATTATTGAAAAAGTGAAGCATAAAGACCCAGGGCAACCTGAGTTCCATCAGGCAATAACGGAAGTACTCGAATCACTCGAGCCCGTTGCCAAAGCTAAACCGGAGATTGTAAAGAAGAAGATTCTGGAGCGAATTGTCGAACCCGAGCGGCAGGTGATGTTTCGCTGCGCGTGGCGAGATGAAAAAGGTGAGATTCACGTAAATCGTGGTTATCGGATACAGTTCAACTCGGCGATCGGTCCGTATAAGGGCGGACTTCGGTTTCATCCATCGGTTAACCTGAGCATCATTAAATTTTTAGGATTTGAGCAGATTTTCAAAAATGCGTTAACTGGACTCCCTATGGGGGGCGCCAAAGGTGGTTCGGACATAGATCCGAAAGGGAAATCCGATGCAGATATGGAGTTTTTCTGCCACCAATTTATGAGTGAATTATGGCGACATATTGGCCCTAATACGGATGTACCTGCAGGTGATATAGGCGTGGGTGCGAGAGAGATTGGGTACTTGTTTGGTAAATACAAGAAAGTAACCAATCGGTTCGAAAGTGTCCTCACGGGCAAAGGTCCCTCGTGGGGAGGTTCTATCCTGCGTCCGGAGGCCACGGGATTCGGTGCATCTTACTTCTGTAGCGAGATGTTAAAAGTTCGGGATGTGGAGATCAAGGGGAAGCAAGTGTGCCTCTCAGGTTCGGGAAATGTTGCCCAGTATGCCTGCGAGAAGATGACGGAACTCGGGGCAAAAGTTATCACTTTATCTGATTCCAACGGGTACATTTATGACCCCGAGGGTATTGACGCAGATAAACTCAATTACATCCTCGAACTGAAGAACATCCAACGCGGTCGGATCAAGGAATACGCAGACAAGTACAACGTTGAATACTGTGCCAATAAGAGACCTTGGGAAATCAAATGTGACATTGCGATGCCGTGTGCCACGGAAAACGAGATTGATGTAAAAGATGCTCAGTGTCTCGTTGATAATGGCGTGATTGCGGTGGTGGAAGGTGCCAACATGCCCAGCACGATAGATGCCACCAAGATTTTCATCAACGGGGGAGTTTCATTCGCGCCAGGAAAAGCTGCGAATGCTGGGGGTGTTGCTACTTCGGGACTCGAAATGACCCAGAATGCTATCCGGATGACGTGGGGACGCGAGGAAGTCG
>MBAA01000136.1:19724-22022 GCA_001940655.1 Promethearchaeota archaeon CR_4 | reverse complement strand
AGAAAATATATTGTGGGTCGTTGCTTGTAGGAAGGTTTTCCAGAGATATTGGTGGTTATCCAGTTCTTCAGAATTAGTTTTGGACTGGATGAGAAAATTAAGAGTAGCCATCTTCTCGAGTACCAAGAGAGCATATTCCGTAGGTTTGATCAAGTTATACAGAAATGCCCGCTTCCACCGTTCTCCTCCCGGTTGACATTCCCAGTTGACATAGAATTGATCCCGAGAGATGTATTGCTCTTTAGTTGGCGAACCTGCAAGGGCAAAAAACTCGGAATATGTACATAGAAAACCAGCAGTATGCCCACGAGCTGCGGTTAAGAAGAATTCCTGACGTCCTTCGATGGGAGAGATTAAATCCTCCAAATTGGTTAATACTATGAAATTTTCTGGGGTTTTTTTCGCGGTAATAATATCCCGTAATACTTGGTTATAAAATATCCCCCCGATATAGTCTCCCGTAGGAATCCCCTCTGTCGCTGGCAAGCAGGGAATATTCACGCCGTCTAATCCCCGCCAATGCATCATCCCGTACGGGAAGGATGGGACTATGTTGGGAAATCGCGTGCGGAGTACGACACCGGCATATCCCATTTGCTTGAGGAACTGCGGTAATTGAGGGTGCCATCCAATTTCCTGGCGTGCAAGAATAACGGGACGATGTCCGAATAGTTTCTCTGCAGTCACCATCCCTAGGCAGTAGTTCCGCACGTTTGCTTCTGCGCCTAAAAGTAAATCATATGTATCCGCATAAGCTCCATCCACTAATTCAATATAGCCTTCTGCCCATGCATCCTTCACAGTCTTGATGAATGTGGGGTAATATCCCGCCAAAGCATCGAACGTGCTCATTCCTATCTGTAGAGAAATCTTCCCCCCCGATGAACGTGCTACTGCCAGAGCATCTTCCACTTTATTGAACGCAAATTCCGGCCAGTCGAATTCTTCATATCCTTCAGGAAAATCCTTGTAACCCGCCCATTCCCTATTGGGAGCAGCCATACCTGGGAAAAAATTGTTGAATAAGATGCCACCATGCATACCATCAAGGACATATACTTTCTTACCCTCCAGAACATCCGAGAAAACGCTTGCGAGTCTCTTAGCAATCGTAACAACCTCTTCAATCACTACGCTATCGCTTTTCTGGTCGCGAGAATTTGCAATATTTTCAACGGAATCGGCTAATTGGTTAATGAATTCGCCTGTAACATAATTCAGGGAACGATTTATTGCAATGGCCTCCAACACAGGTCGAGCTTTAGCCCATACAACCTGAAGACTAGTTGCAAAGTCCGCCTTGCTGAAGGTTTTCATATATTCTTCCCTATATTGTTTTTTTCGGCATTTCTCCCTCTAACTATGGAGTTTTTGTTGAAAAATTTTTCCATCCGTGTCAGACGCTTCACCGATTTTGTCGGGTTTTTTCGTAGAAGTGAGTCCTCTCTCACCTACGATGATTGACGTAAAAAAAAACTTGTAGAACACGCGGTGGATATTTTTTATTCTATGCTCAAGGCAAAATTTGTTTTTATATCCCTAAGGCTTCATAGCTTCCAGTATTTGGATGGTTTTTTCCCGGAAATCGGGGAAGCGCTGGTTGAACATCTCTTCCTTCTCAGGCGCGAAGAACACCCCTATGTAAAAATCATTCCCAATGACAGATATACGGTGCAGGTATGTCTTAAATTTGCCCATATCTTTGTAAAAGCTGTTCGGGTGGGCTTGCTCCTCGGAGATGTTTTGGAGGTCTTTCAAGTCTTCCCGGACGCGATCAAACACTTGTTCTTGCATTTCCGGCGTGAGATCTTCGGCATATGCTTCTGACACGATGATGCCCCCTAACGTGTATAAAATTACCGCGTGTCCCTTGACCTGTTGCCGGAAGGTTTCATAAAGGCCAATCAGTCCCTCGTAATTTTTCACGAAGAGATTGAAACCCACGCTCATTGCGCCTACGATAGATCGGATGTCGTAGATCGAAGTTTCGGCGAAGAGGAAATACCATGATGGAAATTGTTCCGCAATGAGTTGTTGCCAGTCCTCAATGGCACACTTAACGTCCTCGTTTTTTCGGAGTTCGGGGTCGAGCTTGTGGAAACAGACCACCACAGGCACGAAATGGTTGATATGCGTGAGGTAATTGAAAATAGAGCTGAAATACGCGAGCGAATCGTCGAATTTTTTCGTATCCTGAATGTCGATAATGTAATAGATCACGTCAACATCCGCAAAGTAATATTCAACTTTCTTCAAATACTGATTTCGATACTTAATTTGCCCGCCCATATCCCAAAA
>MBAA01000136.1:19036-19713 GCA_001940655.1 Promethearchaeota archaeon CR_4 | reverse complement strand
TGCCGAGAAAGTCCGTCCGCGAGTAGGCGACACGCACGGTCGGTTGGAGTTGCTTACACTCTTCAATAAAATTGTACTTTTTCGCGAGCGCGGTGAGGATCGAAGTCTTACCCGCATTATCTAAACCGGAGATGACGAACTTCTTGTTCACCATAAAAAAACCTCAATTGGGTGCCTGAAGAAAAGCATTTGTCCACCCCAAAAAAACTTTTTTTCTTTCTGATAGCTAGTTGATTTATATTATGTCATTAATACGAATCAACGCACTGGTTTCAGGATTCGTCCAAGGCGTTTTTTTCCGCGCATCTACCCGCGAGCGGGCTGCCGAACTCCGACTCGGCGGATGGGTTCGAAATCTGTCTGACGGACACGTGGAAGTCCTCGCCGAAGGTGAACAAGGTGACGTGGAGCAACTTGTCCGATGGTTATGGGAAGGCCCACCGGGAGCAGAAGTCGAAAATGTAGAAGTAAAGCAAACGTCTATTGACACGCTGGAGTTTAAGGATTTTCACATTCATTACCAGCATTCCACTGGCTGAACCTTTGGGAGATTATATTTTTCAAGAGTACGTGTCAAGTAGTAATGTTGAGACTAATGCCGTTATTTGATTTAAACGATATTAAGCATCAAAATTTAAACCAAGTTTTAGACCAACAAGCGAAAGACGTGCCCGATC
>MBAA01000136.1:18845-18961 GCA_001940655.1 Promethearchaeota archaeon CR_4 | reverse complement strand
CTTCATCGTGAGAGCTTCTATGACACCTATCTGGTCGAAAGCGGCAAAAACAGAGGTGGTGCAGAATCTGATCTTGGTGGGGGACGAGTCCGCCGAGAATCCTAAGATTAAGGGGC
>MBAA01000136.1:16800-18808 GCA_001940655.1 Promethearchaeota archaeon CR_4 | reverse complement strand
TCCAAAAGTGTCCGTGGGTTGGAATGATATAGCCAGCTGCCACTTCACGAGTGGCACGACAGGAGATCCAAAGGGGGTTCTGCACAACCATCTCGGGTATTTGTACACCGGTTTGATCCACTCTCGTACGTTCAATTTCCAGCGTCCGATTTATGCCCTTCACGTACTACCCATGTATCACATCTTCGGATTTGCTATCCTCCATAGTGCCATTTTTCTCAAGGGAACTCTCCGCCTCTTGGAGAAGTATGAACCCAAGTATATCTTGAATGGCGTGTCAGACCCAAATATGACCGTGTTCGCCGCTTCGCCGAGCATATACAATATGTTGATGAACGAACCAACCGTAGAACAGTACAAGATTACTCCAAACAACGAGGTGTGGATTTCCGGTGCCGGTAAGCTTCCAGAAAGCACGGAGAACGCTCTCAACGAACGGTTATTACGGGGGAATGGAATAATGTGCAATGCATATGGGAGTACGGAAGATATCTCCACCGGGACAACCACTTTCCCAACACCCAAACCAAATACCATCGGGGGCCCCATGGCTGGGGTTAACATTGAAGTGGTTGATGATGATGGCAACATTTTGCCCCTAGGCAAGAATCATATTGGGATGATTGTGAATCAATCTCCTGCAATAATGCAAGGGTACTTGGGTGACCCCAAGAGTGGGGATATGATTGATCACAAACTTTCCGATCCTGTTTTGAAACCCATTAAAGGACGGGAGGGCATATGGTATTGGAGCGGGGATATGGCCTATCGTAACAAAAAGGGGTGGTTATATATGACAGACCGATCCAAAGACATCATCAAGAATGCAGATCGACTCGTATATCCCTACGAGGTGGAAACGGTTCTCTCTAAGCATCCTGGAGTGAAAGAAATCGCGGTGATTGGAGTTCCACACGAAATCTACGGGGAAACCATACTGGCAGTAGTTGTACCAACCGCATTCGATAATGAAAAAAATAAAGTCCTTGAGAAGGAGCTGATAAAACTAGGAGATGATGAGCTCGCAAATTATAAGATGCCCCGGATCTGGTGGTTTCGGCCGATGTTGCAGACTAATGCCCTCGGGAAGGTTTTAAAGCGCGTGTACCGGGAAGAATATACAAAAAAGATGGAAAAGCAAAACTAACATCTTTCTCTCATTTCATCTCATCTAGCCAAAAAAGCAATTTTTTTTAACTACTGTGACTACGAAATGTCGTTATTTGTGTGAAATTGCATAAATCTCCGAAGGCAATGGAATTATGGAACTCAAAATCACTAAAAATCCCAAACCCCCAATGCCGACTTTTAAGAAACCGGATGACCTCGGATTTGGGAAGATTTTCACACCCCACATGTTCCAGATGCGGTATACCGCTGGTAAAGGATGGCACGATGCCGAAATTGTCCCGTATCACAGTTTGACCCTTGATCCCGCGACCAATTTCATCCACTATGGGGCGAGCATCTTCGAAGGTATGAAGGGATATTACGGAAAGGATGGCCATCTGTTTTTATTCCGCCCGGAGATGAACATGAAACGCATGAACGACTCCGCTACCCGCGTCTGCATGCCCACTTTTGATGGGGACTTCGTAGTCAACGCGATCAAGGAACTCATCAAGATCGACCGTAAGTGGGTACCCACGTGGCCGGGAACGTCAATGTACATACGCCCAACGATGTTCGCTGACGAGGCAGCGCTAGGTGTGCACGTGTCCCCCACGTATTTCTTCTTCGTGATTCTGAGTCCAGTGGGGGCGTATTACAGCAGTGGATTTAATCCCGTCAAAATCTGGGTAGAAGACAAGTATGTCCGCGCGGTGGTGGGTGGTACTGGTTTCACGAAAGTGTCAGGGAATTATGCCGCATCTCTCTTAGCAGCCGAGGAAGCGCAAGTGAAGGGGTATACGCAAGTGTTATGGCTTGATGCGAGGGAACACCGCTTTGTCGAAGAGGTAGGCACAATGAATATGTTCTTTGTCATTGACAATATAGTGACGACCGC
>MBAA01000136.1:16576-16786 GCA_001940655.1 Promethearchaeota archaeon CR_4 | reverse complement strand
CCATCCTCCCAGGCGTTACGCGGGATTCGGTGCTCAAGCTTTGCAAGCAATGGGGGTTGAAGGTCGCAGAACGATCCGTGCCTATTGATGAAGTGATAGCAGCAATCAAAAATGGAAACTTGAACGAAGCCTTTGGGACGGGCACCGCTGCCATCGTCCCCCCAGTCTCCCACATTGCGTATAAGGGTAAAGAATATCAGGTGCAAGACG
>MBAA01000136.1:16337-16538 GCA_001940655.1 Promethearchaeota archaeon CR_4 | reverse complement strand
TTTCTACTTCAGTTGACGTTCGTATCTGTAGCGATGTTATTTGTGGTGAATGCTGCTGTTGGAATTTTAAGCCGACCAGAAATCTCGCACGAGAATTCCGCGCCTAACCCAGCCGCGCCACAATCCAAAATCATCAATCATGCTTGCACGAACCTAAGCGTGATTCCTACATCGTGGATAGACGCAATTAAAACCTCGATG
>MBAA01000136.1:14057-16301 GCA_001940655.1 Promethearchaeota archaeon CR_4 | reverse complement strand
GTGGTCGTGGTGTAACGAACTCGAGACGTGATCCGCGGAGGAAGTGGATTTTTATCTCGCAAACATCAGTGCTTTCGAATTAACACATCCCAATACAGTGTTCGTTTACATGACAGAAAATGCTCAATCAACAGACTATGCAGGTTACAACCGGGCTCTCCGGAATAAGCAAATCCGGGATTATTGTGATGCATATGACAAGTGGTTGTTTGACTTCGAGGACATGGACGCGTGGTGTGGGATAGAAAATCGATCCTATAATTATGAGTCTTATATCGTGCCCCTCCAACACTCTGCGTATGATTGTCCCTCTTGCGATGTGCACGTGAACGAATATGGTTCACGAGTTAAAGGGATTGCGCTCTGGTGGATGCTCGCACGAATCGCAGGTTGGGAAGGAACAACCTATGATGCAAGTCCATGCCAAGGAGGTATCCCCGGATCTCCTCTCGGGATCATTTGCCTGAATATGGGTTGTACCATTGGGTTAGTTGTGGTTCTGAAAAGGAAAGGAAAATTAAGCTAGTTTTTTTTCTTATTAAATACATAAAAGCCTAGACTTTCTAAAATATTGAAATTCTTTCAAAAAACAAGTCTTTTTGTCGAATTGCGGTTATTTCGTGGCGAATAGGAGGTTTAATTTATATAGGCAACTCGCCATCTCAGTTAACAATGGGTACCAGGGTTATTCGATTATGAAATCCTCAAAATTCGTCTTTGACCTGCGCAATTTACCACGACAAAATCTCTCCCAAACTATGCAAAAGGAGTTGAGTCTTGTAAAAAATGGTTTCGGTGAGTCAGTGGTCTTTCTCCTTCCACAAGATATTGATATGGCAATCTTGGAAAAGCAATTGCGCTCAACATATTTTCTTGCTCATATTGAACAGATTGCGGTGGATAAGAGTAAACCCTACCAAATTGTTCGGCTCGAACGACAAACAGAATGTCTAGAGAGCGTCAAAGCGAGATAATTTTCAACATTTTAGAAAATACTCAAAAGCATGCTGGAATTAGTTTTTACAAATGAAAAAGAGAATAATTAATCGCGATATTTGGAAATAATCAAGGCTTGGAGTGACCATGCGTATTTTTCCAAGTTTAAAATGAGCTGGTGTTGCGCCAGAACCCTCAGATACGGTAAATCTGTTTCCAGTGCTTTGAATGCGACTAGTAATTTGTCGATACCATCATATACAGCAACAATTCTTTGCCAATCTTGGGCCCATTCCTCGTCCCAAGTCGTATTTTGGATGGTTTTTCTTGACATAGCCGATTCCTTCGATCCTATCTGGGACAATTCAGATATAAATAATTAATAGGAGAGGCTATGTCTTGAATTGATTGTAAAAAAGAGAACTAAAAGGAGGTCAAAATAGAAGGGTTTTAACTCGCAGTCCAGCAGATGGCGCGCCCGTGCTTGCCAGTTCGTTTGAGTTGTTTCCGTTCTTCCAGGTCTGTTACGATCTTCCAAATCTGACTATTATTGAGATTAAATGCACGACGTAATTCTGGCGTAGACATCTCGGTATTTCGAAGTAAATTGACGAGGATCCGCTCAACCTCCGTTACCTCTTGTCCCAGATCACTGTTAGTGTTGATATTTGCGGTTTGTTCCTCCTCTGTGTCTTTGCGGAGGATGACCCGTTCAGCTACTTTCGCTAACTGGGTTAATTGGTATGTGTCATCACTTGGTTTCAGGAACATACAGCAGAGCTCAAGTCCGCGCGGAAATGCCACGATGGCGAAATCATCATAGAGGATGGCTTTTGGTTTGATCCCCTCGTTGCCTCCTTTAAACGCGAGATAAAAGTTTGCCGCGAACTCGTCCAAATTAATGGCGAGGTTGCTCTGGTGGAAATCTTGTTGCCATTTCAAGATTGGCCCATTGATTAAATCGAAGCCTACGAGGGCTACGCTCATTAGATCTTTCTCGTCAAAATTCATTTCGATACCGCCTCTAATTGGTGATTTTTTCGTACACTAGCGATTTCAAGTTCCTTTTTCATAATAGTGATGAGTTTATTCTTGTTTTCCGCTTTGATGGCCACAAAAGGGTATGTTTGGACGCGTAGGAGTTCGTGAATTCGATTGGGATCCAAATGTTCAAAAAGGTCTTGCTTGTTGGCGATAGCTACAATCCGGTTGTCTTCGCCGAGGATGGTTTGGATGAGGTGGATGAGATCCCGCGTAGCCAAAATGTTCTGATATGTGGAATCCGTGACCACGAACACAATCTCGCTT
>MBAA01000136.1:12575-14034 GCA_001940655.1 Promethearchaeota archaeon CR_4 | reverse complement strand
TTGCTTGATATAAGCCCTTTGTCCGCCAAAATCGAACAAACGAATGGCGTGGTTTTCGAGGACAATTCGCCCCAAGTCGAACCCTTGGGTTGGCATATATCTACCGTCTGCAACAGATTTTCCTTGGAGCATCTTCAGGATCGTGGTTTTCCCCACTGCAGGGGCTCCAACGAAGCTGATCTTGGTTGGGATTGCTTTTAGTGTTCGAGGATTGTCGGTAACTTCTGTCGTGATCAACTGTTGCCACCAATTTGTCCTACTTATGGAAAAACAACCCAAATAAGATATGAAAGCACAAGTATGATCTTGGTAACACTATGGACTCTTCGCACCAGTCCTCACAGCGGCTCAGGCCTCCAACAGTCGTCCCCTCTAACCCCATTCTAAAGGTTATTCAGAGGTATAACGATCTCATGCAGAATAACACGATAGGACCTAATTGTGCTGATCCTACTCAGTGCCGGGGGGATTGTTGTTCGATATTGATCGACGTGCCGCGTGCCCTAATCGAATTATACATGAAGGAAGGATGGCTCGAAGCAGGACATGTACGACGAGGAGGCCCCTTTGCATTCCGCTTGGGGGTGGCAGATAATACAGCCAAGTGTATTTTTTTCGACCCACAAATAAACGGGTGCAGGGTGCATTTTACGGGGTTTAAACCTCCCCAATGTTGGATTTACCCAACGGGATTTACCAAAGGAGAAAAAACCTGCAAAAAGGGATACTCGTGGGACATAATCAATGAGGAAAAAGCGAGAGCAGCGGAGATCTTGCTCGAAGAGTATAAGAAATTTGGAATCGAGGATGCACGAGAGGAAGTTGCCCGATTGAAGGCGGATTGGGCAACGTTGCGCCTAATCGTTGCTAAAAAGTTGAAAATGATCCCACCGTCCCACTTTTTAGGAATGACGTGGGGATTTGAGGGGTTGCAACCACTAGATGAAGCAGGATTCTCGCTCCAAATCAAGAGGATTTGTAAGGACGGCCTTCCAGAATGCGAAAAAGATTTCATGGAATGTGCAGTAATGTGCGAGCGTATAGTTGACGCTATTGTTAACCGGTACGGATCGTATCTCGACTTATTTTTCCAAGGATCGGAAAGTAGGGAATTTTTACGGATCAGGGATCTAAAATAAAGAGCGAGGGTATCAAGAATTTACGAGAGATTGAATTTTTTAGTTATGTTTTTGGTTCATCAATCTCTTTGCCGAATAAATCACGAGGTTTACGCTTGAGACGCCCCATTTCGTCCCGATTAGCTTGTTCTTCGGGGGTAAGAACACTGACTTTCTTCATCTTTCCAGGAACGGCCCCGTAGATTTCCTGGCTTTGACCTTGTAATCCTGGTGAGGTATATCCTTGAAACTCGGGGGGAACTGCTGCAGCGGGAGTGGTTGGTTTAACCTTCATTCCCGCCAGACTACTTATACCGGCAGGCCGTGCTACCCCGACTGTG
>MBAA01000136.1:10573-12569 GCA_001940655.1 Promethearchaeota archaeon CR_4 | reverse complement strand
AATGGTACCCCCGCCGTGATTTGGAAGTCCACATTCGCATTTGAGAGAACGCGCAATTCGCGCATGACATTCTCGAGATTCATCGATTGGACGGAACGATTCATCGTGCCGAGGATGTTTTCGAGAGACTTGGACGTTTCGCGTATGTCTTCTGGTTTGATACCTTGTAAGAGAGTTTCCAGGCTTGCGGAAATCGTGTGGTTCAGATCCCCTAACTTATCATGAATAGAAGTCCAAGCGGTATTCATGTTTTTTGAGATATCCTTAATGTAATTGACCACTTCGTTCATAAATTTGATGTGGGATTCGTATTTTTCTTGATCCCGCGCCCGAAGGTCAGAGATCAGCATAATTAATTGTTTAATTTGCTTGGTATCTTCTCCAGGGACTGCCATAATTCTTCACATCAAAGCGCGCGTTTCTCTTTTTTAATAACAGCAATTTGTCTAAAAAATGTTTGGCATGAAATAACAAAACGGATCGGCAACAGAGTCTTTGACGAAGTTTTATGTTGGGCCAAGTAATCCGCTCTGCATGGTATTTCGGACATTTGGATGGAATTTATAAACGCTTGTCTCGAGGAGAAAACGCGAATCCACAAGCAATGCAAGATGGGGGGATGACAAGGAGCTCCCGGCCTTCACGTCGGAGAACCCCGGCAATTCTTTCGATATTGTCTAAGAGGCGTTTTTTGTAGCCGTATTTAAATTCCTTCAGAAGGGCGTACAAATCCAGTGAAGTGCTAGTCTCTTCCAACAGGCGGAAAATCCGCTGCCGGCGAGTTTCAGACACATTTGTGTATTCATCTGCCATTGTAAATCCAACGAAAAATTCCAGCTTTGAAACCAGCAAAAACCTCCTAGTCGAATCACTGCCGAGGGATGGCGACAAAAATAAAATTTCTGGGATGGCCTGTCAATGGCGAAATATTCTGACCTGCGAATGTCAAAATAATATACGATTAACAGCATTTGGTTAGATATATCATCCCACGCCGCATAGGGGGTGATGTTCTCTGGCTATTACTTGCGTTTAAATAATTCCGCAGAATTATCTGGATAACATACAAGTGCTCCGTGGGAAATTCCGGGTAACTATATAGAAAACTCATAAGGATGTGTTGTGCAATGCTTAGTGAAGACGTGCGAGTAAATTCGCTTCGGGAACTAGTTAGGGAATATTTTGAGAAAAAATACCCTGTGACGTGCAATCCTGAAGGCATAGCCCTCTGCGGCGAATCCGGGCAGAAGTGGACTTTTGACCTCGTTATTAATGCTGATGAAGGGCGATTCGGAATCTTTGTTCGAGATTGGGGGCGGTCGATTGGCGTGAACCAGTTACGTCGTCTGGAAAAAGCATGTCGTGATACTGCCATGGCGGGTGGCATCATCTTTGGGAACATTTTCTCCCCCCACGCGAAAAAATTTGGCAAGGGATATGGAATCCAAGTGATTACGCGGGGAGAACTTGTCCAAAAAATGGGCGTGTGGCGTTAATCATTTTTTTCTTAATTTTGTCAGCATCTTAAGGTTCCAAGACAATTAGTTTTCGAGTTTCTTGGCATTCTGGCAAGGATTTTTTCCAAACCTTGAACGATTTTAGTCGAACCAATTATTATGCGAGTACTGGGTAGATAATCTTATGGTAGACTTGCGGCTAATATCTACATCTCAAGCACGGGATTGCATAAAAAATGGAGAATTTACTCAGGAGATCATTGCAGTCAAACCTAATGTAGCCGTTGTCCTTACGCAAAGTTGGTGCCCGCAGTGGGCATCATTAAAGAAAGAGATCAGTCATATTCAAGATACAAACATTGCAATATGGTGTTTTATTTATGATATGAGCGATATCTTCACGGATTTTTTAGTATTTAAGGAAAAGGTTTTAAAGAACGACGAAATCCCTTATATTCGCTACTATCGTGCAGGGAAGTTTATAGACGCATCGAATTATGTCGACTTAGAGCGATTTCTTAAAAAAATGAAGGGTTAAG
>MBAA01000136.1:5204-10547 GCA_001940655.1 Promethearchaeota archaeon CR_4 | reverse complement strand
TATTCGATCGAGAGCTCCTTGATGAAAAGACGGAAACGAAGGAGGGGTGGTCATCCCCCCAACCCGATGAAGAGTACATGCAGGGATATTATAATGAAATGGAAGACTTTATTCAGTGTATTTTGCATGAAGAGCAGCAACCTCTGTCCGGTATCGACTTGGCCATTGATTGTATCAAAACAATTTATGCGGGATATTCGTCGGCGGAGAAAGGTCAGCGTGTTTCTATCGAATAAAAAAAATCATTCTCTTTTTTCCAAGCTTTTCAAAATTTTAAACAAAATTTAATACGAGCGCCATTAGGACTGAAAAATTCAATTAAAAGAAATTATATCTAGAAAATAACGTGTCCATCGTCAATGGCAGCATAGGTTTTTTCGCGTTTGATTAACCCTTGAGTTGGGGTTTCGCGGGGTGTCTTGATGCTCGTTGGAATCTCCCGCAAAATATTCATCCACGATTGCCTGTTCAGACGATTCTGAAGCTCCCGCAAAGTTAGATCCAGAAAATCTCGGGGTTTTTCGGTGCCCCCAAATTGTTCCACTTGTGCTTCCAGGCGCATTCGTTTTTGAGCCCATTCTCCTTGTTCTTGTTTTACATATATCTCCATAATTTTATTGAATGGTAAGTTCGTGTAGAGGTAACTTTGGGAGTTTCCACGAGTTCTTTTGACGAATTTCCGACTCCGGAGAGTTTTAAGATATCGTTCAACTAGACTCTTACTCTGATTGATGTGATCCTTGATTTCGATGATTGTCAGCGGTTGCTCTTTTGCGTCTGCGAGCGTGTTTAGAATCGCCTGCTCAGTCTCATTTAACCCGAGATGAGAGAATATTTCTTCACGGGGAGCGTTCTGTAACGAATGCCAGTATGTATTGAGATCTGCATCCATTTTCTGGAGTTTTTTACGCAGCATTTGTACGTTTGAAGCAAATTTCATTGGTTTGGAATTTAATTCTTCCACGAGTTCGAGGTCTTTCAATCTTTTGAGGATCTCGTAAACGTAATATCGCGTGACTTGTAATTTACCATAAATATCTCGTACGCTAACTGGTTTCTGTGCTTTTAGCAAAATGGATAGAACTTTATCTTCCTTGTCTGTAAGATCCCACGCGCTGAAATTCGTCATAAAAAATCCTTACTTATTAGATGTAACAATAACACAGAATACAAGATAATATCGTACTATAAGAGGTTTCTTTTCTCCTAAAAATATATCCGTGTCAGAAACGTAATTCTTTTGCATTCTTTTTTATTTCATTGCAATGTCTCTTCGTCAATATTAGTCAAATTCTAATAACCTTTTATAATCGTTTTTCAAATTGAACACTATGCAGGGTAGTGAATTTCCCGAATTAATCCTCCACGCATTTTCCCTCGATGATTTGAAGAAGCTATGTCGGGAACATAATTTGAAAGGTTATTCCCGGTTCAAAAAAGCAGAACTCGTGCCCTTCCTCAAAACATCCCTGGCAGAAGAGGAACTCGAAAAAATATTATCTATCCAAGGACAGCAAGTGTTGGAAAAAACCGTGGATTTAGCTGTCGCGATTGCTACTGGGAAAGAGATCCGGGAAAAATTGCGGGAAATCACAGATACAGATGGTTTGATCACGCTAGATTTCAAAGGTCTCCAGTGGACCCAAACAACCACCATCAAAGATCCATCCGAAGGTGATGTGTTACCCTTATGGAAATGTACCTGCCGTACCGCCCAGGACGGGGGGATTTGTACCCATTTTTACATAGGCGCAATTTCATTGCACCAATTACACGGCTGGCGGCTCGCATCATTACCTCAGATACTTTGGTTGTCTAAGAATGAGAAGAAATTCGCCGATTTCCAGGCAAAGGCCTTTATCCGAGCAAGTGGGACGAGAACAACCAGTTACACAACCCCTGAGGAGATTCTCCGAGGATTCTTCTTAGATTACGGGGGAAACGACACTGCTGCGATGGAGAGACGTGCAAAAGGTGAATTAATCACATTTGCGAAAAAAAATGCTCCTGACCTCGAATTTGACCCAAAATGGACCAAGGCGCGCATAATTTCGGAACTTGTCACTAAATTTGGCGCTCTAGAGCTCGAAGTAAAATTCCGGAAAAACCGGCAGGACCAAAAATTCGAACAAGCCCAGGAATACCTCGTTGACATCAAGGATTTGCAATGGGAACCAGAGCAAATGGTCATGGCTAACCTGCAGCGCATGGAAAGTCACGACATCACCATTGAAGGAACGAAGGTCAAACACGATTGTGATGGGTGGCGGAACATCCGCCCGAAGTTTTGTACTCACCTTCTCGCGTTGTATCTGGAGCTCAGCCATCGTGATCCCGCTCGGACTCTCGTGTGGCTCAAAAAACTCGCTAAATCCTGAAGAAGGCGAACCATAAAAAAGCACCCATTCTTGAACTTACCTGATGCCTGAAATCCAAGCAGATCGCCGTATTTGTGCTTATTGTCAATATTTTAGGTCTGCAATCTTGGAAAAAGAAGTTGCGCCCGAACAAGATTGGGGTATGTGTGTGATACATAGCTCCAAAAATGCCGAATTATTCTCACCTAACGCATCTATTCTCCAAAAGAATCACGCAAAAATGGAAGAGAATCAAGTGGAAGGACCCCATATGTGTAAATATTGGACGAAATCTGTAACAACGTCGCTTTGAATGCGATTCTTTTTTAATTTTTAAGGTTAAAATAAAATTATCATAAAGCTAGCTGACGGAAGTATGCTTGGCGGGAACGACGCTCGAGGATAGAGACGAAATTTGATTGAGATCGCGTTGAACGTTTAATTTGGTCTAAATACTCGTCAAGCTTCTCGAAGTTGTCGAAGAAGGTCTCTTCGTCCCCGGCAACAATTCTTACCCCGCGTCTCTCGTTTTGACGCTCGAGGAACGCGTAAACGCCCCCTTGGGACGCACTATGAGTCACGAAAACGGTTTCACCGTTTCTGTTTTTAACTGGCCAGAATCGATTTTTAAGTAAGTATCTTCGGAACATATGCTACACACACACCACACACGTGGATTATATCACGATATTATACGACTCGTCCCCTTCATCAAACCCGGCATTACACGCGTGTGCTGGGGATGTTACAGGGTTTAAATTGATCCGATCCTAACACTCAATTCGAATTGATTGATATATAAAGAACCTCGTCTGAGGGTTTTTAGGAGCGATTCAAGCGAGTTTGAGTAACCTCGGTTTCGAGTGCGACAAAATCCAGGAATGCCAAATGGGTGCCGACAGAAATTAAGCTAACCCGAATTACCACCTTTGACAATTGTATTCAGCGAATATTGAGTAACGAAAAGTATTCAGATCAAGAGAATCTTGAGCGGCACATATTCTGTGAGAGGGATGAAAGCCTCACCATAATTACCTTGGACATCGTTTCCACGGAGGAGGGCGGTCTTTTCAGCCCAGTCCACCACGTGTCCGATGACTTCCTTCTGAGATGAGTAAATCTCGTTAAAGATGTGCTTTTTCTCCTCCCAATGCTGCGAAATATCCACGGTCACGAAAACACTCCCTTCAACGTATTGAAACTTACAGGAGGGAGACTCATAACAATACACTGCAAAGGGAATAAAAGACTTGCCATAACCCCCGTAAGCATTGCCAGTTGTAGTGTGATAGATAGCTTCTCGCAAAGCAATAGCCAAATTTCGGTGAGATCGATGGACATCCGTATAGTGGGGCATGAGAATTACTTGCGGGCGTTTTTCCCGGATGAATTGTGTGAGGGTTCTCACAGTTGTCCGGTTGACATCTACTTCTTCCAAATTCAACTCGATGAAGTCAGAGTGTAATAACTCCGTGGTTCGCTCAAATTCATACCGGCGCTTCTCTTTGATATCACTTTGGTATTCCAGTTTCGCGAATCCCCCGAGACCCTGTGTAGCAACCACCACCGTCACTTTACACCCCAAGGATGTATATTTCAAGATGGTACCACCGGCACTAAGCAATTCATCATCAGGATGGGGCGCGAATACCATCATTGTTTCCGGTACAACGAGCGGGACTTGACTTTCACGGCATTTAATGTGAAAATAATCCAAATTTGACCCACCGAGTCGATTCTACGTGCTATGCTACGATGATGCAGAATGCAAAAAAAGTTTCAGGTTGTGATATAACCTCTAGTGACAGCTATTAGCGGAGTGATAGATAGCAGGAATGATTGGAGAAAAAGGAGGGAGTTCTAGGAACCTCGCATAATAGTTTTCAAACGCTTGAGTTCCTTCAACATTTCATCCCGGAGCAGGTTAAATCCCACCCCACCAGGACCTCCTGGCGCGCCTGGTGGTGCAGCACCTGGGGGACCCGAAGGCGGTCCCATAGGCGCAGACGGCGGGGGGGCAGGCATTCCGCTTGGAGGTTTTATGGGGGGCATCTTTGGCCCTGGTGGTAGCCCGCCTGGAGCTGATGGTGGCGCATTCGCTCCTGGGGGGAGTTTTGGAGGCGGTGGTCGTGATGATGACCCACCTGGAGGGCCTGGAGGACCACTAGGGGGTCCACTCGGAGGACCGCTCGGGGGCCCACCCGGAGGCCTTGATGGGGGCCCGCTCGGAGGTCCGCTCGGAGGACCGCTCGGGGGCCCACCCGGAGGCCTTGATGGGGGCCCGCTCGGAGGCCCGCCCGGAGCACTGGGGGGACCACCTGCAGGAGCACTTATTGCACTTGGTGCCCCGACTTCGCTGCTACCCTTCCCCATAAGAAGCGAGACAAGTCTCTCCGCGGCAACTTGTTTTGGTTTTGCCTCCTTCCCGCCAGCTATTACTGGAGGCCCTACAGCTGCCGCAGCAACCTCCCCGCCCTCCGCAGCGGCTCCTTCCTTGGGGAGTTTGATCTTAATTGCAGATAAGTCTTTCTCCGCTTTTTGGAGATTTTTAGAGAAGTCTTTAATAGCTTTTGAAGCGTTATCGAAGATCTCTTCTAACCCGCTTAACCCGTCTTTCAAAAACTTAATTACTCGAGCTACAGTCTCATCGCTAGTAGGCGCCATGTGGGAAACTCCCAAGAATTCTTCGTGAGGGCAATCGCATATTATTTGTTCTATCTCTTTTTAACTTTTTAAAATTGTTTGAAACTCTAATGACCTCTCGATACCGTTTTCCTTCGAGGGGATAGAACGTCAATGATACTTACCAAAATGTATCCTTAAAACTTTTAGCAAGCTAGGGGGGATATTATTACGTAACATTGCCATATTCTCCTGATAATAAGTCCATAACCCCCTGCTTCAATAAGTCCTGACAGAAGGAATCTAGTGAGCGTGATTGTAATGCCCCTCGACAAGGACTTGGAGGCGTATTTTAAGCCTCATT
>MBAA01000136.1:4091-5151 GCA_001940655.1 Promethearchaeota archaeon CR_4 | reverse complement strand
ATTAACCCGTGCAGCCTATTATCGATATGACCTGATGGTATAATTTCCAGATTTATTCTTTTTTTCCTTGAATACAATTACTCACGCTTTATAAAAATCAGAGAAAGTCCACTGATGAAAATCAGGAAGAGAGGAAAAAAGGAGTGGTGTTTTTTTTCCAAGAGTCTTATCCGGATTCGAGGATGAAACAGTGCTCGCCAGCGCAAATGTAGAATATCTCCCCCTTCCGAATGACCACCGTGTGGAAGTACTCAGCGAGGCCAAGGAAACCCTGGATGACACTCTCGTCCTCCTCGAACTTGAAGTGGATTTGGACTGCAAACTTCCCGCTGCTAATAGTTGCCCTCTGATAAACGCGCCCATCGACGAGTGGAATCTTTTCCTCTTGAACGATTTCATACACCCGCTTTATGAATAATTCTTTCTTTGGCATTTGAGTCACCAATTCACCAGAATCGCGCGCCTGCAGAAGAGGAGAATAATGATTCCCTAACGAACCCCTTTCACCTGACAAAGCATGCGACTACATTATATATCCTTGATTTAGTGTTTCTCTTTAAAAAATATTCGCTGTCTGGTGTTTTATGCTAGTATAAGTTTCAATTTCGCGAACTTTTGGAGGATCATGAAGGACAGGGAAAAATTGCGGTGTAATTTTGAATATGAAATACCTCCTTATTTCTAACATGTAGTTCCCACTGGCCTTGCCATAAAGCATGAAGGATCATTGGAGGAAAGTAGATGCATAATCCCTCGGATCGGGTTTTTAAGATGCGCAGCAACATCCTTTTTATGTACAGATTTCGACATCTCCCCTTAACGAGTGAATGCTTGGAATTTTTAATTCCCGCCTTACCCCCTTAGTTCCCGTTGTTGTCCCACATGGGGTAAATATACCCTTGATACCTGCCTCGATTTTGAATAGTTTAAAATAACCCAAAAACAAACGGGAACCTTGTACTAGAGTACATTTCAACACGTTTCAATTACCGAATTTGAGGTAATTCTATGGTAGAACCAACAACACGAACAAACAAGCCTTTCAATCGCTGGATCATTG
>MBAA01000136.1:0-3702 GCA_001940655.1 Promethearchaeota archaeon CR_4 | reverse complement strand
TCATAGGTGCGTTCTTCCTCCGCAACCCTCCAGAAGGATACAAACCTGCCGGTTGGGAACCACCTGCTCCGCAAGCGGGAACCGTTGTTGTCGAGAATTGGACTACTAAGGAAATGATCCGCACGAGAACATTCCCATTGTTGTGGATCATGTACGTTTGTTCCGCGATTTGTGGCCTCATGGTCATCGGGAATTTTATGAAGTACGGTCAAGCAATTGATCCATCCTTAGTAGGGGAAACTATCGTGGGAATTGCTGCCATCGCAGGTTTTTGCAACGCAGGTGGACGCATCGTATGGGGAAAACTCTCAGACAAGCTTGGTGGTGTCAAGACTATGCGAATTATGTTCCTCGTTCAATGTATGGCGATGATTTTATTTGCGATAGCTGGTTTGTCAGACTTGGATGTGGTGGCAGGAATTGCGATTTGGGCTATTTTTGGAAATTTAGTCTATTTCTGTTTTGGCGGCAATTTGTCACTCTTCCCAGCGACTACCCGTAAGTACTTTGGACCCAAGAATATGGGGTTAAATTATAGCATAGTTTTTACCGCATATGGTGTTGCGGGTATTTTAGGCGCAATTTTGGCTGGACCATTACTGACTTTAATGGGTAATGCCTATACAGGATATTTCATCCTATTCGGGTGTACATCCCTCCTCGCATTCTTTGTGTCGTTTAAGACCAATGCTCCCGCGCGGAAATCCGACTAAATATTTCTTTCCTCCCATTTTCCTTTTTAATTTGCGACTTTTAGTTTTATATTAATCAACTCAACTATGCCCTTCTGAAAGAGTGATATGAGGATTTGTATATTTGTCTGAAATTTGGTTTTTGATCTCATTCTTTCATAAGTATCTTCTAACATAGTTGTGATACGTTTTTTTGGCGTTAATTTTCGAATAAGGATTTATTTGCCATTTAAAGGAGTATCTTGAAAAATTTTAAAGAAATCGGACGAAATTGGACGAACATAGGCAATGATGGTAATGTTCTGAATCCAAGGTGTCATTATGCTCCTCATAGCTACAATCATCGATATTATAGTGCATACAAACCTCGTGTAAGCATTTTCTTCTGCGATAAAGAGACGAGGATCAATTTGAAATTGTGAGAAAAAATAATTCAAAAATCAGAGAAGCTCAGACTAAAACACAATTCTATATATCCTCCACCAAATGGGGACAATAGATTGAAATGAGGATTTTATATGTCTGAAAATGAAACAACGCAAACAAACGCAATGGAAAAAGCGCTGAGTGCAGATCCCGCTGCCCTAGGCTTAATGGCCTTTGCCTTCACGACGTTTCTACTAAGTTTTATTAACGCGGGTATTATCCCCGAGGCAGGGGGTCTTGATGTCGTGATTCCCCTTGCTCTCGTGTGGGGAGGAATCACGCAGCTAATATGTGGAGCATTTGAGATGCGACGTGGTAATACTTTTGGTTTCACTGCATTTTCCAGTTACGGAGCATTTTGGATGTTTGTAAGTTTAATGCTCATCTTCAATAATTTGGGCATCATCACCATATCCGATCTTGCATTTGGATTTTCACTTCTTCTCTGGGGCGTTTTCTCGTTCTTAATGTGGTTGTACGCTATGCAAGCGAATCTAACACTCAATTTAACGTTTCTGTGTCTATGGCTAGCTTTATTCTTCCTCGGCATAGGAGATATGAGTGGATTTGTTACGATGAATCTGATTGGGGGTTACTTGGGTATCGGGTCTGGGTGTTTTGCAATGTATACAGGCTTTGCAATTCTCATGAATTCAGCAAAACCTGGACGGTTTCCCTTAGGACCCGGAATAGGGAAGAAATAATTTTTCCTTTTCCATCTATTTTAGTGGTAGATTCTTTCGTTTGGGTTTGTTTCTTATTCGGTTTGGTGTATTTCTCCCCTGTTAGGACATATTGCCTTTGTAACTTTCTTCCTTCATCTAGTTTAAGATCGTAGTCCCCGTGTGGAAGACCGCTTAATTTTTTTTGTCTTCCCATTTTCTTTTTTGCGTCTATACTTTTAGATATTCTATAAATGAACCCTTTTATCTTCTCATTGAAGATTGGTAGGAGTTTGTCAAAAAATTCCTCGTTAACCCTATTAGTCCATTGAAGTATTCTAACAAAGCTGTGATATGTGTTTTTTTTGGTGTTAATCGCCGGTTAGGAATTATAAATACTACTCAAGGGAGTATCTTGAAAAATTTTAAAGGAATCGGACAAAATTTCCAACCAAGGATTTTTGCAAATCACGGAAGATCTATTGCAAGTCTGAATGGTGACTTAAATGGCTGAAGTTGACAAACATCAAGTCTCTGAGGAAGAGAAGAAGAAGACCTTCTACCCTCTCCCAGAGCTCGCCAAAAATGCCCGGGTTAAGGACATGAGTGCATACAAGAAGATGTATGAAGAGTCCATCAAGAACCCGGACAAGTTCTGGGCGAAAGAAGCCGAAATGCTCACGTGGATTAAGAAATACGACAAGGTCTGGGTTCCACCGACCGGGAAACTAGGTGCGAACGACGACTTCGTTGGCAAGTGGTTCGTCGGCGGGAAGCTCAACGTTTCCTACAATTGTTGCGACCGCTGGGCAGAAAAGTACCCCAACGAGCTCGCCCTCGTGTGGGCCGGTGAGCTGGATGAAGTGAAGAAATTCACCTACAAGCAAATCACGGAAGAGGTTTGCAAGGCCGCGAATGCCCTCAAGAGCCTTGGCGTGAAAAAGGGAGATCGCGTGTGCATCTGGCTCCCTATGATTCCTGAACTCCCGATCACCATGCTCGCGTGCGCCCGCCTTGGAGCAATCCACAGTGTCGTGTTCGGAGGGTTCTCCGCGGACTCCGTCAAGGAACGCATCCTCGACTCCGAATGCAAGATTCTTATCGTTGCGGACGAGACTCGCCGCTCGGGTAAGGCTATCCCTGCGAAAGCGAGCTTAGAAGGAGTCATGGACGACGTCAAGTGTATCGAGAAGATTCTCGTTGTCAAACTCACCGACGGCAAGGTTCCGTGGAAAGAAGGTCGCGATCTCTGGCTTGGAGACCTCACTGCGAAAGCATCTACCACCTGCGCTCCCGAAGTTATGGATGCGGAAGACCCCTTGTTCATCCTCTACACATCTGGCACTACCGGAAAACCCAAGGGTGCCGTCCACACCACCGCGGGATTTATGGTCTATGGTATGTCCACGAACAAGTACGTGTGGGATTACACGTGCTTGATTGACCTCAAGGGTGTGAAACCCACCCAGCGGGACATGTGGTACTGCACCGCGGACATTGGATGGATTACCGGCCACACGCAGATCGTCTACGCGCCGCTGGCGTTAGGCGTCCAAACCCTCATGTATGAGGGGGTGCCCACATTTCCACATAATGGCCGTTTCTGGGAACTCTGCTCTGGTATGAACGGTAAGTTCCCCCCCGTCACGCATTTCTACACTGCTCCCACCGCGCTCCGGTCCCTCATGCGGTACGGCGATGAGCCCGTCAAGAAGTGGGATCTCTCACACCTCAAGATGCTTGGGACTGTTGGTGAAGTCTGTAACTGGCCGGAGTGGATCTGGTACTGGATTACTGTTGGCAAGGGATCCCTCGACGCTAAACCCGTGGGCCGCCCGATCGTGGACTCCTACTGGCAGACGGAAACGGGATCCTATATGATGGTGAATTTTGGCGCGATCACGCCTATGAAACCCGGATCC
>MBAA01000168.1:48420-50769 GCA_001940655.1 Promethearchaeota archaeon CR_4 | reverse complement strand
CTTAGCTGGGCAATTCCATAAGGTAGTTCTCGCAATTCGAAGGATGAATATTCCTTGGATTGCTGCGATAAATGGATCCTGTTTTGGCGTGGGACTCTCCATCGCATGCTTTTGTGACTTGAGAATTGCATCCACTGCTGCGAAATTTAGCGTAGCTTTTACGGGTGTTGGGCTTAGTCCAGACTCAGGTCTCCTGCATTATCTACCAAAAATCGTAGGTTTAGCAAAGGCAACCGAAATGACGTTCCTTAATATAACAATCTCCGCCGAGGAAGCATTAAAGTGTAATTTAATTACTAAGATCTCGAAACCTGAAGATCTCCTAAAAGATAGTATGGATATGGCAAAGATTCTCGTAAATATGCCCACATTTACCCTTGGCAAGGACAAAAAACAATTAGACGCGAGCTACACCTTACCTTTAGATCAGCATTTAGAATTGGAACTCAAAAACGTGAGTGAAACTGCAGACACGGCTGATTTCCAAGAAGGGTGTGCCGCATTTTTCGAGCGACGAAAACCACACTTCCAAGGCAAGTAAAATTCTTGTTCGTGAAACACAATTTTTTCCCCCATCATCGCGTTTTTTCCAAACTTAAATCATGATGCCACGTTTCTCCTCAAACATAGCAATAAGTTTTTTATTTCGTTTCCCGTCAAAGATAGTTAAGGATCAAAGTAAAAGTCAACAAGAAGGGTTGATCAGACATAATGTCAGATAATATTGAAGGACGGCATGAAGCTCCTGCTTCCAAGGAAAAGTGCGTGGACTTGGAAGTAGATGGCAAGTGTATATCATTTTCACATCGCGAGGACACAGCAGGCAAGACATTATATTATATTTTCGTAGTTTCCATCATAGTAATTGTTGGGGGCGGTGCTTGGACAATTGCGGATTATTTCCAACCTGAACATAAATGGGAAGATTTTCTTTATAATACCCCGTGGGGAGTCAAATTCACCATTGTCGGGATCGGGTTGTTTGTCCTTTTTTTGCTTGTCGTTGTTTTCTACGGTCTCTACAAGCGTGGAACGCATGCTATTACGAAAGCCCTCTTTTCAGCTAAGAAAGTATATACAGAAATGAAAACTAGTTTTTTAATCAGAATGGTCACAGGGGGAATAATGGTGGCCTTCTTCCTCATTGCTGGAGGTTTGGTGCTTTTTCTCATTGAATTGGTCACCCCGACGAGCGAGCCTTCCCAGAGTTTCTCAGAGGCATTTTTAGCGCTATTAGCAGGAAATGGTGCCAAAGTTCTTGCCATTGGTTGCTTTGCTCTCGCATTCACGACTTTGGCAATTGCCTTCAGCTGGTTGTGGAATGCAGGGAATATATGGTTGGCTCGGAAATTTTTCGGAACTAACAAATCAAAGAACCAACAATGAATAACCCTGTTCTTTTTTCATTTCGTGATTCGTAAAATCAATCGTTTTTTTTCTCTTTGCTCGTTTTAATTATCATAACTTTTTGCACGAGTTTTTACATAGGAAAGTTACTAGAGGTTTGAAGCCTTTTTTCAAAGTCCTGTTTACCTCTGCTTTCCTAATCTTAGTCTGTTGTTGAGGAATACTGATGATTGGTTCTTGACTGATTTTTTGATATACTTCATCTAATATAGGGTACAAATTTATGGTATCCTCGATTGCGTTGATCATCTTCAAGAAATAGTTCAACTCCTCCTCCGTGAGACCGCGAGAAAGACGGTCTTTCTTAGGTGTTGGACTGAACCTGCGACAACTTAACCATTGATCTAATTGCCGAATCTGTCCCATCTCGAAAGTCCATGTCTCTTTTGACACATGATCAATGTAGAACGCTCCTGCTTTCGGAACGGGCCTATTTTGCGCTAGCCTTGAAATTTCAGTCTCGAAAACCTTACTCGCGTCAAACCAGATTTTCCCCATCCCAACTTTTTCCTCAATCCAAGCGTAGGTGTTGATCTGTGGGAACAAGGGCCCGTTTTTCATATTCGTTAGAAAATCTCTGTTGATGGGATGACGTTGGATGTCAGTCGTTGCAGGATTTGTCATCAAATGGAAAGACGCGAGTTCTTCCCCTAGCTTCACCATTTTATCGAATAGTTCTTTCTCTTGGGGAAATGGCACCCTTGGAAAGTCCTTCGCTAAGATCGGCCCGTAGCGGGTGCGATACTTGGGACAATAGAGTATCCCGTAAATATAATTGAAAACGCGCTCCCCTGCAACTAATTGCTCTTGCTCTGATAGCTCATCCCACTTCCAATAAGGAAGGTGACGTATGAAGGCAGGGTTCAAATTGGAATGAATCGCGGATTTTGGGTGGATAAAATCATCGGATTCCGCGGATTGATTGATCCGGAGGGGAAATGT
>MBAA01000168.1:44924-48414 GCA_001940655.1 Promethearchaeota archaeon CR_4 | reverse complement strand
TGCGCCGCCACTAGATGCTCCCTCCATGCATCCTCCGTCAGATGGAACATCTGTGATGAAAACGTTCGACCACCGGGATTCACTCTTGTGACTTAGTTTATTGACGATCAAAGCCCGATTCTGCTGGAACGGCAAGAGATATTGCATGAGGGTGTATCTCTCGGTGCCTGCATTGAGTAAGGGGGAATAATAACAAAGGTACCTACGGTCAAATCCGCGGAATTGCCAAGGAATGATGGAAATCTTGGCATCCTTTGCATTCCCTTTCAAACCATCGGCAATCAACCAGTCCCGACTGTCGTTGAACCTCACTTCTTGGTCTCGATACTTTTGGCCCGGCACACGCTCGCCTTTATGACCTGTATACTCGTGTATGGAAAATTTGTTGTATGATTTCTCGTAAAAATTGTCAATTATCTGTTCTAAACGAATCTGACACGGATTAGAAACCAAAGTGTCATGAGCGGTAACGATGCCTTGTATATTTCGGAGGAATATATCACAGAGATATGGAAACGTGTTATAGTTTTCATCTTTCACAACGAATGGCGAGAACTCGTAATCCAGTGGTTCATTGACGGATATGAAGCTGGAAACGTCTAAAGATGCTGTATCGAGGAAGGCATATTTATCGACCTTTATTCCAAATTTTTCAGAATAGAAGACGTTGCACGCTAGGGGGTTTTCTTTCTTGTGCATCTTATGTTCGTTGGGAGGAAAGTGAATGAGAAAGGTAATCGCTGTACCTACTGTTATGTCAAACACCCCCTCATCTTTCCTGATTCCTAGCTGTTTAGCACGTTCAGGGAGTCTTTGGCGAGTTTCCCCATGCAGATTGACGACATATATCACATCGAAATGCCGGCGTAATTCCTTTCGCAACCCGCGTGCAACCATCCCGTCGAGGTAGAAATTATTCGTAATCAAGGCAACGATACCTTGGCGATTGGTTTCAGCGACTTGCCATTGGGCAAACCGGAGGAACTTGATGTAGTCATCCTTCATGGATTTTAATCCAGTGATTTCCTTGATCTGGGGCTTACCTTCTTCCCGCGTTAAATTTTCTGGGGTAACATACTCATCTGCTAGGTGTGTTATCCAGTCGGAATTATTCTGACTGCTCACGTTGTAAGGGGGGTTTCCCATAACAACGATTAAGCCATTATTCTTCCGAACTTGAAAGTGCTTCTGGGATTCTACCACATTGTTTGGGAGTTCCCGAAAACTCATCCTATCATCCAAGCTCTGGACTCGAGGAATATCTAATAATGTATTGAGGAGATATGATTGGAGACGGTCATTTTGGTAATCCACCCGGGCACCAAAACGCTCTGCCGTCATTAAAACGCGTAACTGCCCCAGGAGATATGGAGCCATAAGGACTTCAAACCCCAAAATGTTGCTCGATGATTGATTCCTAGATAGAAATGTGGACTGAAACCAACTATTGAAGCGATTTATCTGCTCTAGCTCGTTTCCTTGCTTGTTGATGTCGTTGTCCTTTGCAGAGGTCAAAATGTAAAACGCATAACTTAAGAGGCCACATGGAAATGCCATCGTGCCCGCGGCAGGGTCCAAATATTTCACGTCTAAATCCAGGATTCCCTCGCCCTTGTGGAAATATTTGCGAAGTAGATGATCAATCCCTTGAATCATGAAATTCACGATCACCTCATTTGTGTAGATCACACCTAAGGTTTTCGAGGTGTTAGGATCATAACTCGTCAGGAATTGTGAATAGAAATCGTTTTTCAGGTCTCCCAAGTGTTTCGCTAATTCAACATACTCCGTTTTATTGAAAGAAACCTCAATCCTCTCCAAACTAGAATTACAACTTCCAGTGCTTAAATGGGTCTGGATACCTGCAAATATTTTCTGAAGGAGAGAGTTAAGGGGTAAATAACTCATCACTGTGTTAATACTAAAAATTTCCCCCGTTTGGCGAGAACTATTATGATATTTCATCCACCCCATAAATAGGCCATAAGTAAATAACTGTGTATACAAGTCCACGAATTGGGTGTTGAAATCACCAGTACTATTCAAATGTTTGAAATAAGACGAGCGGAGTTCAGTTTGAATTTCTCGAAGGTGATTCTGCAGGGGTCGCTCCTCAGGTGTCCCTTCACCTGCCATGATGTGCGAGAATAAATCTCGTAATTTATGCACATATGGCATTATTTCGGTGATGAGGTCTGCTATGTCTGTGCCAGGTTCTTTTGAAATCTGGGAAACTTTGATATGTTGTGCCAAAGAATCGGGGTTCTTGATGTGCTTGCCCAATTTCGTTCTATTTAGTAAATAGAATCTGCATTATTTATGTGCTTGCCCAAAATCGTTCTAATTGCACTGGAAGAAAAAAGAAGCTTAAGTTAGAATTGCTTCTTGTTAAATAATGCAGTAGCAATTAATAATACAACAAAACTGACTCCTGCACCGACAGGAAGGCTATAAAGTACTGGATCGAGTCCCGGGATGAGAATGCTCGGCATCATTAACACTGCAGATAATTGAGCTCCACAATAAATAGAGAGAATTGCCCCCGTCGCCACGGAATTCACGGTAACCCCGAGAAGAACCCCGATGGCACTGGAAATACCAATAGCCGCCAGACTCACGACAAGGGAGTCCATAGTGGACTCCCAGATATTTTCAAGTGAGATCATCGAAGCGAATGCATCTATTATGAGGCCAAGGCCAACCGAGATACCTACTGCCACAATCAGGCAAGTCACCACGGCAAAGTATTTCGCAAGAAGCAAAGTCCACCGTTTCACGGGGCGGACGAGGAACAAGTCGTATACGTGTTGGAGTTTCTCGCTGATGATGGTCGTACTCAGCATTACAGTCGACAAGGCACCACCCATCGTTGCAATTACTAGCGCTACGAGCATCGCTAGCGGAATCCCCTCTGAATCGGGTTGCACGAAGTGCACAAGGAATGATACTAGCGGCATTCCAACCCACAGCGCAACCATGACTTTACTCTTTACGAATCCATTCATCTCATCGAAATACAAGATCTTCAAACTCACGTTGACGCACCTCCCACGTATTTCAGGTAAATTTCCTCGAGACTTGGTTTCAAGAGGTTAAAATTTCGCAGGTGGCACCCTTGGGTTATGAGTTCTCGGAGGATCTGGGACAAGCTCTCGTCCACATTGGCGTTCCCTGAGAGACGTATAATCATTCGCTCTGGAGTCTGTTGCGTCACAGTTTCCAATGAAACGACCCTTTCTAGGTGTTCTATAGGTTTAGAATCCGTAGCTAATACGATCTCTACTTCATCCCCTATCCGAAAACGCTCCTGCAATTCAGTGGGGGTACCAACATTCATTATTTTTCCGCGACCGAGGATCCCAATTCGCGAAGCGATATCTTGCACGTCGCTCAAGATGTGCGACGAAAAGAGGATTGTTATGCCATCTTTTGCTAACTGTTTTAATATCTGTTTGACTTGATATCGACTTGCGGGATCGAGGCCAGTCAT
>MBAA01000168.1:40608-44803 GCA_001940655.1 Promethearchaeota archaeon CR_4 | reverse complement strand
GAATCAATCCGATGAGGATTTTGATGGTGGTCGTCTTTCCAGCCCCATTGGGGCCGATGTATCCAAATATGTCGCCCCGCCCGATACCGAACGTTGCATTGTCGAGCGCGACTATATCTTTATATTTTTTCGTTACTCCCTGAAATTCCACGAAATTTTTTGCGTTTCCCATTATTCATTCAAATCCATTTTTTTATAATCAATTTCGAAATAAATGAGGAAATAGAGGGATCAATCGAGCACCAGATAACCCATCTTTACTTCTCTCATGGTTTTGTATTTTGTGACGATCAAACGCATGAAAATTGCCTATATCGCGTTTGACTCATTTTGCACATCTTGCAATATGAAAAACGCAAGCGTTATATTTAAGGTCTTCCTTTTTTCAAATATTGCAAAATGATGGATCTGAAATATATCATATTTCCAACATTTTGCAACTACCGCAAACTAAAAATAAACAAGACGTTCCATGTAACCTCGTAAAAAACATACCTACCGATTGGAGATTAGATAAAAAATTTCTCTGGCAGGCATAAATGTCGGACAATAATCACGAAAACCTTGCCTCACTATTGGAACAAAAGGTAATCACAGATCCATCAGTGGTTTCTGTCCTATTTCACCAAGAAAAACAGCAAATCCTCAGCATGCTTATCCGATCTGAATATACTATCCAAGAATTGAGCACGAAGCTTAAGCTCAATCCGGGCACAATCAAGCGACATATTACCGATCTGATGGAGGGCAGCCTTGCCGTGCAAACGCGGATAGAAGTTAATGAATATGGCATCAAACAAAAGTATTACCGAGCCACTGCCAAACAGTATGTTGTTCATATAACTTGGCCGGAGAAAAATATCTAAAAAGGGTCACATAGAAGTTAGACATTATGGATAGCGATGTAATTCCGCCTCCTCGAGATGAGTCCCATATCGACTTGACTTTGAGCTGGCGCATGTTCCGGCAGAACGCGAAACCATTCTTAGCCACGCAAGGTATCGCCTTGGGGGGAGTGATTGGATTTGCAGTGGTGATTTCAATTCTCCTCTCGGTGTTTGGTCTTGAAACCTCTTCCGGCAGTAATCCTGAAGGGATATTAACGATTCAAGACTTTTTTGTGTTATTTCTCCAAGTTCCTTCCTTGCTCATCTTCTTGGCCTTTCAAGGGAGTCTTTTTGGCCTCGCATTCGATGTCATGTCCTCGGGAGACCAGTTTACCGAGCTTGGGGGGACTTTCCGCTACTTGGGGAAGTTCTGGCGCCGGTACCTTCTCTTTGGATTTTTCCTCAACCTGCCCACTATTTGTCTCGTTATCATCGGCGTTTCGTTTGGCGGAGTCGCGTTAGCACATTTGGCAGATTTAATAATCCTTTTCACGCCCATCAGTTTTGTCGTCTTCGTTATTTTCGTGCAAGCGGGACCTGCATTGACTACCCAATCGGATATTAAGAGTGCGTTCAAAGACAATTTTCAGACCCTCAGAACGGCACTTCGACGCCTCCTCAAGACTTGGATTATCTTCTGGATAATCTTTTACCTCCCCTACTTCATCACGAATCTTTTGGTATTAGCCCAGATTAACGCGTTCATGCAAGGGGATCTGACGGGACTTTATTTACTGGTGTTGGCGCTGATAACCGAGATGTGGTATTTCTTCGCGGGCGTGCCCGTTCAAACACTCACCGCTACCCGCATCTTTAATTCCCTCCACCTCGCCCCACCGCGAGAAAAATCATAAATCTCGCATTTAAGGTTAAAGTTTTCCTAATTTTTTCTTTAATTTTTTAATTTCTCGATTTTTCTGCACAAGCTGCCGTTTTAACTCTATTAATTTCTCATTTTTTTCGGTTAGTTGTTGGTCTTTCATTGCGACTTCATCTAGGAGGGTTTTGATTTGTTGAGCGAATGCTTCTTTTTTGAAAACCACGTCATCAGAAAATTCAATATTATCAAATTTCCCTCCCTCCTCTTCTTCTTCTATAGTGACATTTTGTTTAACTATTTGGTGAGGCGCTAGTGGTTCTGCTTCAACGGAGATTACTTCTGGGGACAACTGTGCTTCAACTACTGGAATATCAAAGGATTGTTTCAGGATCGGTATATGTTCCTCCAAGAGTTGTGCGTCAAATGTGAACACGTAGAAGAGGTCTGTCTCTCGTAATGAAGTGATTTGAATCGAATGGTCGTGGCCTCCCATCGGATCATGATAAATCAATACGTTCACATCCTCCTCCACCTGCAGGTCTTTCGGAGTAAGCCAATGAAAGGACGCGCCCCATAGCACTGGTCCCTCGTTTTTGAGACCTTTTTGGATGAAAGCAAGCTTTTTAATTGCAGAAGGAGCTAATTGGCTTTCGTTACTATCTAATAATTCTTCACGCGTGAAGGTTACAGCTCCCGTGCCATCCCCCCCTTTTTTCCACGGGAGGAAGCGACATCCGAATAGAAACGCGAGAATTTTCAATTCCACATTATGTTTCATCGTTTTTACACGATGCATGATGAGATCAGTGGCGTGAAGTAAAACGGGATGGGGTTCCCTTAGGTCATCCCAGGCCAAATTAAGTAGAGCATTTTCAAGCCAAGGGCATACTTGTTTTGAAAAAGTCGGATAATGTTCTTTGAGATAAGACCGTAACAAAGGGTGCTGCGTGCACGCGGTGAGGAGGAATTCGAGAACCCGCTGCCAACGGTATTCTGGTGATTCCTTTGAACTTGCTTGGAACATTGCCCCTATTTTATCCCACCCATAATTCAGGATAGCGTCTATCTTGCGAGGGGCAGGTTTGAGAGCCATTAACAAGCTGGTTAACCCACACGCGTTGGGAAATTGACGAAAATAGGGCATATCCTCATTAACCATAGATTTTAACCTCCTTTAGCTAACGGATCACTGACCGAAAAGCCGCTGGTATTCCTCATCCTGTGTTAGCATCTTTCGCTTGTCTTCGATGCATAATGCGTTTTTCACGACTAACTTCTTAAACTTCTTGCAATAGATGGCAATTTCCCGGCGGCACCCCCCCGCGGCGCACTCGGTTCCTTGCGTGTCAGCCCACTCGCAGAAAAAATCGCACCACTTCATATCATGATCCATAAGAAAAAACCGCTTAAAAAGTCCCCAATCACAATTTTATTGGAGAAAGAGGATGGTTATGAAAAATTTATTACACTATTTCCTTGAAAGCAACGATCTCGTGCAAGGTGGTACCCGTTTCCGTTGAGGAGGTGCCCTCGTGAGTAACCTTCACTTTAAAGTCAGAGAGTAACCGGAAATATCCCGGTTTCATCCGCAGAAGATATTTTGCCAAGAATCTCAAAACCGGACTGAAATTGTTTAGCATATTCTCAGCTTCGAGTACACGTTGCACCTTAAGCTCCATTTCTAATTTATCCGGTATGGTGAACGTCAACGACTTGGGATACTGGTGATCCGCCGGGGTACTAAACTCGAAGTCTTCTTTTTTCAGTTCATATTCCCCGGTGCTCAGGATGACGTTCTCTTTCTGCGCCAACATTAATACTTTCACCACGTGGTTATCGACCTTGGGTTTACACCGGATGTACGCGTATGAGACGGTAAAATTCTTAGAATACACACGACCCCACATCCAATATTCGATGAGCATTTGGAACGGGAAGTTGAGCCAATTATGGTCGTGGTACCCCACCCCCGACACGGAAAGAGTCTTGTCCCCATCGCGAATCGTACCACTAACATCCGCGCGGGGGATGGGAACCACCCAAGCAAAATACCCCCTGTCGGCAAAGTGGGAGAACCCGCTTCCAGGTTTCCACCCATGCACAGACACTGAGTAAATAAGGTCGAATGCAAGTCCTGCCTCTTCGAGATGAATCTTGTAAACTGGGAGAGAACTAGTAGAATAATCTGATGTTAATGTATTGTGCCCGATTTTAACGTCCGCTTTCTCTTTAGAAGCTCTAAAATCATTTAGTGAATACCTGATGAATTTTTGGGTTTTTTGGCCGTCTGGTCTTAATAGGGTCAATTCAACGCCTGCCTTACCCGCGTTTCCCGGGTTAGGATTCGCTGCGTAGAAGAACGCTACGATGGTATATCCTCCCTCAAAATGTGCGTCAAAATACCACCACTCGTACATGCCCCGCTTGCCCAGTTCGATGTGCAAACCATCATCCTCGGGAGGCATAGGAACAATTGTTGCATCACTGC
>MBAA01000168.1:38229-40560 GCA_001940655.1 Promethearchaeota archaeon CR_4 | reverse complement strand
TCATCTTATCTATCTCCAGCTTGTGGGGAAATGTAAAACCCAGGATCCGAAATATTCTTGGGATCCAGTGCTTCCTTAATTTTGCGTAACCAGACATGGTAATTATTGCATTGAGGACCAAATTTGTCGTGCAATTTGTCTCCGACTATGAAAAAGGGGTTGGAAAACCGGTGAGTCAAATCCATTTCATCGCAATCTGTCATATAGTTTGCCATCCCGCGGCAGGATTTCTCGTCCGTTTGATCGTACATCGATGGCATTTCTGCATGGAAGAAGTGCCCGTGCTCGTAAGATGTAGCCCATACGCCCTGTCCCTTATCGGGACCAATTACTTTCTGCTTGATATAAGTCTGTTTGAGGGGAATATTCGCTTGGATCATGTTCCGACACATCGTCATTGTTTCGAGTCCCCCGTGTGTTGACTGGAAAGAAGTACCAATTAAAAATCCATGAAATCCCAGGAGGCTGCGGAGGGCTTCAGCGTAACTGGTGTCCTTGGGCACGATCTTGTTGAGGGCGGTAAGATCCTTGCATCCTGTTTCTGCGACCAACGAGGTGAGGACTTTTTCTTTGTAATCCAATTCGCGTTTCGAGTGGGCGGTCAACATTGTTACGACAGGATGTTTCATGAAGAGATAGTGCGGTATTTGTTTGATGAACGTCCCAATAGAGTGGGAAAATATCGCCCCAAGTCCATAAGCGGACGTGTGGAAACACATAAAGCAAATTTCTTCCTCTTCGATGCGGCGCATGCCAGCTTCCATCGCTTCATAGGTTTTATAATCGAGTACGTGATATCGCATAAAATCAGGTACGTGAAAGGTGAAATCGGGGGAATTTCCTGAAACCTGCCACGAGGCGCTGCACGGAAAGGGGTACAATTTCACCGCCACGCGAGTGAAGACGCCTAATCCTCCCATCGCCCCCATGAACCCTCGCATAATGCCCCGGAGGGATGGCCCCGGCCCATCCCCCGTGTACCAACCTGCGTGTTTGGGATCTTGAAGTCCTAGAGCGCCGAGACGCAAAATATCGCCCGAAGGTAACACCCATTCTACGCCGAGAACGTTCCGAGCCGAATATCCCGTCACCGGTGAGGTGAACCCCGGTCCAGCCATAGACGTGCTACTCGCGAGGGCCGAGACCTGAGGCCCAGCACCTGGCATGTGACAATTTAATCCTTTCTTTAGAAGCTCGGCTTGCAATTGGGATCCCGTCACATACGGTTCTATTACTACATGCAAGTTTTTTTCATCAATTTCTACGATGTGGTTCATGCGCCGCAGGTCAATGAGAATCGTGTGAGGTCTGGAAACGGTATTCCACGGACCAAATCCCGTGCTGAAGGCCTTGAACTTGAGGTCATACTGGTTGCACAATTGCACGACTTGTTGAACTTCGCTGGTGGTGGCTGGTAGGATGACCGCAGCAGGCGGGATTGTAAACGGCGAAAAATCTCCCCCCTGTTGGATATTCATCAATTCCACACCCCAGTTGAACGCGTACACCTGGATAACAGCATCTTTTGTAGAAAGGTTCTCAGGACCGACCACGCGTTCGAAAGCGGCATAGACTTCAGGCTCTAACACCATAGATTTCTCACACACCTCTGTCCTGTAACGATTCCCAGAGAATCTCGCTAATATCGTAGTATTTCATAGTGTCATTCGTCTCTCGAATGGCGTCCTGCAAGTTGGTCGCGCAGAAAGGGCAGGCCGAAATGAGAAGTTCGGCTCCGGTTTTTTTAGCTTCTTTGAGGCGATTCTTGGCTGTGAAGACCGCAAAATCAGGAAACGCTGCCTTCACGCCTCCCCCTGCACCGCAACAATAGGCATATCCTTGGTTTCGCTCCATTTCCACGAGTTTTAAACCGGGGATTTGCTGGATCACTTCGCGCGGAGGTTGATACACGCCATTCTTTCCCCTTCTTAACCGTTTCGGAGGAATGGTGATTTGAATGAAGGTTAAAACTTTGAGTGTGATTCCCCGCCACCGCTTATTCGGTTCGGAGCACCGTCCCAAGTGACACGGATCGTGGTACGTCGCGAGTTTTTGAATTGCAACGTGCGGTACCAATTTCTTTTTCTTCAACAACCAAGTAAAAAATTGTGAGGTATGAGAGACCTTGAAGGAGAATTTCGCAACGCGCGGGTATTCCACGGAAAACGTGGAATAGCAACCCGCACAACTCATTATGACTTGCTTTATGCCCCGTCGTTGTAGGACCTGGATGTTGTGATTTACAAGTTTAACGAAAGCGGCTCTATCTCCCACACGAAGCAAGGGACTCCCGCAGCAGAATTCGTCCTCCCCTAGAATTGTAAATTTGAC
>MBAA01000168.1:37519-38132 GCA_001940655.1 Promethearchaeota archaeon CR_4 | reverse complement strand
TACGTCACACCCGCCACAGGCCGTGCACTTATAGATGACGTCCAGCACGTCTTCCGAAAACGTGAGGTGGTTGGTGAGCAACGCTAATGCAGTGACGAGGCGACCTCCGCCGGAATAACTGTGAAAATTAAAACGGTCGATGCTGGGGCAGATGGACGAGAATTCTTGACTTTGAATCGCAACTTGGGGGATAAATTTACACAACGAGCATCGGAGGCACCGGTTGGTAATTTGTCGATAATCTTCCAACGTTTTTTCCTCTTTCATTGTAACGTTACCCTCCTACCCACTCTCTTTTCTAAAACACAACGCACCCGGCTTGAGAACGTGGTTGGGGTCAAAAATGTTCTTTACTTTACGGAGCACATTCACATTTTCGGGGGTAACACGCTCGAACGCTTCATCTGCCCACGTGCCATATGGACGGCTAAAAAATCCCCCAAGATCAAATAAAAGCTTCGTGACACGCTCGAATGCAGATTTCACAGCAGAACCTTCAACGGGGTTTAGTGGGTCATGATAAAGCTGTACTTCGAAATGGCAATTACATCCCTGCACGAGGGGTTGGATGTAGAATCCACATCGGACTAGCTCTTCTCCCATAAGCAATGTT
>MBAA01000168.1:37118-37428 GCA_001940655.1 Promethearchaeota archaeon CR_4 | reverse complement strand
CTTCACTTGTCACTTGAAAGAGAGAAAGAACTCTGTTGTTATCGATGTCTTTGAAACCCGCACGCAGTTCTACGCCACTTTTCTGGCTCAAGTCTTGCAAATCTGCTTCCCAGTAGGTTATCTTGTCTTCGGCAAAATTCCCGCGACCTGCGAGTGCGATCGGCATCACCCACTCCATCACCGAGTCTTCTGGAACTGGAGTTGCTTTAGTGGTTATGATTAGTTGTTTCGCTTGGGTATTATTGCTACTCACGAACGAGGCAAACGCGAGGTCATTCATGATGAAAATCTCGTCCCCAATCCGGAATTT
>MBAA01000168.1:36855-37042 GCA_001940655.1 Promethearchaeota archaeon CR_4 | reverse complement strand
TTCAGCTCGCACTTGAGTGATGCCCACGTGACTATTCCCAAACTCCCCTGCGCGCCTTGGATGGTCTGGAATAAGTTGAATTGGGTTGGACCCATGGGATTCTTTTGCGCCTGCCCCGTGGCGAGCTGTTCTTCGATGGAACCAGGCCCCGCGGCCGATCCCGTGCGAAAGAGATCCCCTGTCCCGA
>MBAA01000168.1:36658-36843 GCA_001940655.1 Promethearchaeota archaeon CR_4 | reverse complement strand
TGCATAACAACGGATCGGAGGTATCCCAGTGATACCGGGGAATTGTTGTGGGTTCTCGTTCTAAGGCGCTTGTTACTACGGATTTATCGTTTCGTGGGCAGAGCGGGTGGAGGAGTCTCAAACCCTCCTTCTCCAGGGCGGGCATCAATTGGGCGAACGTCACGCCGGATTCCACCATAATGACT
>MBAA01000168.1:30290-36633 GCA_001940655.1 Promethearchaeota archaeon CR_4 | reverse complement strand
TTCGATTCCTCTTTTTAAGATCCACAATTGCAGAGTTGGGCACCTTCGGAATCGTGTCTCCATGTCGCCGGGACGTCGGCCCAGAACTCACAGGTACGAGAGATACGCTGTATTGTTGGGCGGTACGAATGATTTTTTGCACATCCGCCGTGGTCTTCGGCCACACGACAAGCACAGGGGTTTGAGGAGCGTAAAAACTATCATCCTGGCCATACTTTTCTAAAACATTGGCATTGTCCGAAATAGCATCTGTTCCTAACGTGCTTTCCAGAGCGGTCTGAAAGCCCTTCAGCGAGGTTTCGATCAAAGGTGTCATCCTTGATAAAAAATGTCTTGTTGGGCTTAATTAATCTAGCTTTCATCCCAGATAACGCCCGTGTCGCCTCTTGAAAACCTAAATTCAAGCGGTTCTGTTACATTACTAAATTTCTAGCTTACTCCAACTGTAAAGAAAAAATCGCTTAAGGTGGGAATTCAACCTTCTGTAGGTATTTGTAAGCAAGCAATTGAAACGCTTCTTCGATATTCGCACCTGTTTTAGCCGAGGTCTCAGCGAAATCAAACTGATATTTATGAGCGAACGCGGCAATGTCCGTGGTGGAGACCTTGATTTGATCCTTCAAGTCAATCTTATTCGCCACCACGACGACAGGGAGGCTCTTGAGATCGAGGTTAGCTGCCACCATTTCTTTCAACCACTTCGTCTCGAGGTTCGTGAAACTAGTCGGATTGGTCTTGTCGAAGACCATAAACGCAGCTACGGCTCCCCCGTAAAATCTCTTGCGGTAAATCTCGTAAGAATCTTGTCCGCCCATATCCCAGATGATCCAATTCAAATTGGTGTCATTCGTGAATTTCTGGGATTTCTGGAGAATGTTTACCCCCAGTGTCGTGATATAATTTGTCTGGAAGTGATGTTCCATGAAACGAAACGTGACTGAAGTCTTTCCCACACTCGCATCGCCGATGAGGATGAGTTTGACGCTAAAATTTCCTTTTGGAATCCTCACCGCTTTTAACTGGTTCAAACGATCGGAAAGGGAAGACGAGTCGCTCACAGAAATCACATTAGAATGGCATTAAGTTATTGTATGACAAGTTTACATGAGTAAAAAACACTTATCACACACGGGAAAAAACAAAAAATCGTAAATGTGCTTAAAACAGGAGTTTTAGTAGCTTGTGGAGGATCTTGCTGGAACCCGAGACAACCTTCATCTTTCCGGATCTGTATCCTGTGTCGGCGCGGAGTTTCTTATTCATCAAATTCATCATTATTTGTTCTGATTCGAAGGATATCTTCACGGGAGCAGAATCATAACCAGACTGTTTGACTTCCATTCCTTGGTCTCCATTAATGATGATCGTTGCCTTCGTGTTGTTGGCTAAAAAGCGCAGTTCAATAGGATCCTTGAAATCTTTCAAAGTTTTTCGCAATTTCTTGTTTTTCTCGTAACGTTGTTTGACTGCTATTAATCCTTGAGCAATACTACGTATGGATTGAGACATTACCGATTCTTTGTCCTTTGTATATTCCAATTTAGGTGGTTTTTCTTTAACTAATACCCGTGATTATCATTTGTTCAGTGTTGAAAGGGAAAAAAAAGCTTGTTAAATCATATATTGGGAACAATTGCTTTGTATTATTTCCATTACAAGTAAACGCTTTGATAGGATGTGGTTATGTCTTTTTTGGTGAAAAAGTGTACTACTCTATAAGGTTCGCGATGATTTTCTGAAAGGAGGATTTTCTGATATGCCGAATTTCTCAGAAAAGGCGTATGAGTGTCTTAATTTAAAATACATATCCGCATTTGTATGAATTGATCCGACTTGACAATAACTCCTCCCCCACGGAATGATTGGGTTACTTAAGATGGGAGGATTTTTTCGATTAATATTTCATCTTTGGTCTTTTTTGATAGATCTCTTGGTACCACGTTTTGGGGCAGAAAAGGGGAGTTTCTGACATAATTCTTTTAGCGGACACGAATCGCACAGGGGCACTTTCAAGCAGCAATGCACGCAATGTTGTACGATAAGGGCGTGAAATTCGTTGTATATTTCAACGGATTGAGGAATCTCGCGGTGAAAAAGTGTTTGGATTTCTTCATACGTTGAAATAGCGCTAATTAATCCATTCCGGACGAGTAATTTCTTGGTATATGCATCAACGACAAAAATGGGTTTTTTTAGCGCGTAAAGGAGAATAGAGTCGCATGTCTCGTTTCCCACGCCTTTGATCGCCCGGAGTTCCGGTCTAACCTGTGCTATCGTTCGAGACAAGAGAGATCGAATGGGATGGCTCTCGAGGTAACGGGCGAGATTGTGGATTCTGGCAGCTTTTTGGTTGTAATATCCAGAAGAACGGACGAGTTGCGCAAGTTGTTCAACGGACGTATCGATAAGATTTTGGATGTCAATCAGATCGTTTTGTGCTAACTGAAGTAATGCCTTCTCTGCATTGACCCACGAGGTATTTTGCGCCAAAATGCCACCTAGCATGATCTCCAACATTTGCTTCTCGGTGTTCGGCAATTCAAAATTACCTGGGTGGTATCCCGTGAGGCGCCCGCGAAGCGTGGGATTCGTCCCCGCATGAGCAATTAACGGCCACCAACCTTGGGGACCATATCTTTTCAAGAGACTTTTATAGATCTCCACCAGTGAGAGTGTCATGAGACATCAGGCGCGTTTTAAAGGGTCTGAAACCTTTTCAGGAGCGATTTAACCTTAGTTTTTATCTCTGGCGTTACTTCTAAGAACACTACACCTTCCGGTATGGGAGGATCTGCGTCCGTTGTTGGCGGTTGACCATATAGGATGAAACTATTTTTGGGCGCTTCAACTATAGCGGGAACAACCAGTAAATCCTCTTCCCCATTCACGGAAATTAGCGCAGAGAAGTTTTTAGTGATGACTTCCCTCACGACATCCCACGCTTGCTCCGTGATTTCTCCCGCTGGATTGTCTACGGTCTTGGATGCTTTAAAGGTGCCGCTTTTACCGGAAAAGAACCCCCGCTTGGTCTTCCCATCAATGATGGCGATTTGGATTGGTACTCCTGCGGCGCTGAATGAATCGGTCACCACATCTCCGATGGCGATTATGAGGGGTGATTTCCCGCCACATTTTTCTCGAATGAGTTCATACACTTTCCTCGCAGTTAGATCTTTATCCCCGTCTACGGTAGGGACAAGGACTCCCCACGGACGCGCGAACTTGTGGCGAATTTCCGCGGTTGCTTTGTAGTGTGGCATACATTCACTCCGTAAACAAAATTGGCGGTAATGGTTCTATCTCATATGAACTTGGAGCTGCTTAAAATACTCGCATTTGTGTTAGCAATAGGGAATTATTTTATTGCCAGATTGAGAAGAATGATAGTATGGACTACGGGTATTTTGATTCCGGGAATTTCACGCCGGAAGAGATGATCATCGCGGCGGGACTTGTTCCCAAGAGAATTCTCGGAGATTCCGCCATCACGACTACAGTCGAAGCGGACAAGTACCTCGAACCCAACCTCTGTTACTTTGCCCGCAACCTGTTAAATCAAGCGATAACTGGTAATCTGAAGAACCTTGCGGGAATCTTGTTTACTCACGGATGCGACTGCACTTCCCGGCAATATGACGTGTGGAAAGTACACGCGGACGTGAAGGATCTGTATTATTTGAACGTGCCGTTGAAACGGGATAAGATTGCGCTTAAGTTTCTCCTAAAAGAGTTGAACCGCTTCAAAAGCCACTTGGAAAAAATTAGTGGTAATACCATCACCAACGAAAAGCTCGAGGTGGCCATTGACCAGTGTAATGAAACGCGGTCACTCCTTCGCGAACTCTATAGGTTCTGCAAAAATAGCTCCCCCGTATTAACGGGATCGGAATTTTTCAGAGTGATCGTCAAAGCTCAGACTCTAGAGAAAGCGGTGGCGAATGAGCTCATCCATGCAAAACTCCAAGAAGTAAAACAAAGAGTTCCAACAGGAGGAAAAAAATTCCACGTCCTACTGACTGGTACCCCCCTCGATTATCCTGACTTCATTGAACTCGTGGAGTCATGTGACCTTGATGTGGTGGGGGTGGCTTTCTCGATGGGATCGGACTATTTTGCCCGAGATGTGGAGAAGACGGGTGATCCAATTGGGGATATTGCCCGTTTCTTGGTTGCAAAACCTCCCAATCCCACCAAACATCCTCCGGATCCTTTCCTCGATTTCGTGCTTGACGAAGTTAAAGAGGTACAAGCGGACGGAATTATTTATCAAGCCTTAAAGTTCTGCGAACCTTACCTGTATGATAGCGTGTACATCCTCAACCGATTCAAAGAGGAGGGAATTCCTGCCCTCTTCTTGGAGCACGAGTATACGACCCAAGGATTGGCCTCACTCCGCACCAGAATTGAAGCATTCAAAGAAATACTCGGAGGAACTAAGTAAAATGGTAAGCACCACGACATCCCCCACGGCAGCTCCGGATTCCCGGAGATTGAAATCCTCCCGGTACTTGAAAAACCTGATCGAAGGTTATGGGATGGGTTGTCTTGAAGCTGACCGGATCAAGCAACCGACAGCCTGGATCACGGCGGGCGCCCCCGTTGAAGTTCTGTACACGATGGGCGTGTTCCCACTCCATCCCGAGAACTCGGCCTGTGTTTCGGGGGCGGGTAAGGTTTCCCTGAAATTCATCGAACAAGCAGAGGCGGAAGGATTCTCCCGGGACCTCTGCTCCTATTTCAAGACCAACATAGGATCGACGTCTTTATTGACCGAATTGGGGATTATCAAAAAACCGGCAGATATCCAAAAGGGTGCCATCTCGAAACCTACGTTTATGGTTCCTGGGGGCAGCATTTGTGACACCCACATCAAGTGGCTCCAAACGCAAGCGCGGCGCATGAACGTGCCCATCTTCCCCATCGATGTTCCCCACGTAGTCGCGGGGGAGGAAGACCGTATGGACGATTATGCGGACTACGTAGAGGCACAATTGTGGGACCTCGTGACGTTCATCGAGAAGCACACTGGTAACACCTTTGACAAGGTAAAGTTTAATGAAGTTATCGCCTTGTCCGATGAGCTGGCGATGTGGTGGCAAAAGATCTACGAGCTCCGGAAACACGTGCCCTCTCCGGTCGGGTTCATGGACACCCTCGCGGCAATTTTCCCGCTCGTGATCCTTCCAGGCATCAAACCAGGGATCACCTACTTCAAGAAACTTTACAAGGAAGCGGAACAACGGGTTGCGGACAATTACGGGGCGGTGGAACACGAGAAGTACAGGTTAATCTTCGAGGGTATTCCATTCTGGTACGCGATCCGCTTCGTTCACATGGTGGAAACTATGGGCGCGGTCATCACGTATGAACCCTATACGCTTGCCTTCGGCCCACGCAAACCTCCAAATGCTTCGATGCACGACCTCGCCAAGCTTATCATCCAAAGTCCCTATAACCTGAACCTCGAAGCCCGAATTGCGTTTTTCAAGGATGTAATTCGCGATTATAAGATTGACGGAGTCCTGTTACACAATAATCAATCCTGCCGGCCGAGCGCCACAGGGATGTATGACCTTCGAAATGCCCTTATGGAACAAACCGGTACACCATGTCTCATTTTGGATTGCGATATGAATGATCCGCGAGCCTACTCAGACGAACAAATGAAGATGCGTATGGAGAGTTTCCTCGAAATATTGGATGCGAATAAGAAGGGGAGATAAAACAACACTAATTTGTATTCATTTCCCAATATTTTGCTTTATTTAAAAGAGACCCCTCGGACTTCGCATCGTACCCTCACGGGTATGTGGAGAGCACCCTCGCGTCCATCATCATCAATTCCAAGTTGGGGGATATTTGGGTGATGGACGACCGACCTGTAAAATGAAAAACGAGAAATTCAAAATACCATCTTAATTAACGCTTAATTTTCAAAGAAAAACTAAATCGGGATAATTCCGATCGTTCCGGAAGGCATCCCGATGCCAAAAATATGTCGAGTCATGAATGCGACTGTTTTCGTACCCATCATCCCCTCCTCATCACGGCAGATTATGGGGGCATCGCGGAGAATTGAAAGTAATTCCTCTTCAGACAATTGCCCATCTGTAAAATTGCCTGCGAGAATTCCTTCCGCATACATTTGCCGCTCCTTGGAATATGTGGGATTTGCGAGAGTGGTCTGCCAGTATGGATCTAAAAATGTATTGGTTCGGGCAAGAGTTGTCGCAGGGTAGTTGATCGTGTGATTGTATGGAAGTACCTCTACGGCAATGATTTGGATGTCATCTGCGATGACGAAGTTCCGAGAGTAGGAACTGTTAGTACCAGAAAGAAGGGT
>MBAA01000168.1:29751-30235 GCA_001940655.1 Promethearchaeota archaeon CR_4 | reverse complement strand
AAAGCGGGTGTGGTGACAGGAGCGATGACGTTCGTTTGTACCAAATTTAGATTTACCGACACGTTATATTCGTTCTTACCAATAGGCATTGCCGGGCACGCGCCAAACCTGTAAGTGAATACAAGGGGGTCATTACCTAACTTGTGAAGGACAAATGATTGAACTGGAGAAAATTTTTTGACAAGGTCCACGTTCTGGCCCAATATAATGCTATTTTTGCTGTTATTCGCACCAATGGTCGTGCAACCGAGTGTAGCTGTGTGCATTTCTTGTGTAGGAGTAATTCGCCCATAGATCAAGTCAAAAAATACTGCTTGGAGGAGCACATCGGAGAATGTCACGAGCCACCCACTCTGCCCCGTTGCGCCATCGGCAATACCTTGAAGTTCCTGCTGGTACTGGATGGGGATATAGGGCAAATACTCGCTCGCACGTTGTTCCATTTCAAAATAATTGAAGCCCTGCATCAGTGCCATCATTATTA
>MBAA01000168.1:12080-29716 GCA_001940655.1 Promethearchaeota archaeon CR_4 | reverse complement strand
TGCACTCCCGTGTGATAACCGAGTTCGTACGGCGTATCTGCCTCAATATATAGATACGACTGTCCCCCGGTTTGGATCCAGCGTGCGCTACCCCCCACACCACGAGCGAATGCCACCCGGTTACCCACGTAAAATGAGGAGAGTATAATGGCACCCCCAACCGCGAACACAAGTAATCCCTTTTTAACTTTCTTCCAACGGGGGTGTTTAACTTGTCGATTTGTAGTATTGTCATTTATTTCATTTCGGATTTTTTGGCGCTCCTTCAGTGCGTATCTAATGAGGAGGAACGCGGCTGCACTGAGGAGTGAGGTCAAAAGGAGAGATAACCAGAGCATACCCTGAAAGCGCGTCAGACCTTTATGAAGTCCGAAGGGATTTTACTTCAAGTTTTTCAGCAGCTTAGAGAGAGTCTCCACCACTATTTTAACTCCTGCATCCACTTTGGGTGTGAAAATAAAGCGGAAGAAAGGTTTGAGTGAGTCATCCTCGACAGCATTAAAGAAATCTTCCCCATCTCCCACCAATTCTAGGTTGTCATCAACTAAGTTGATGGATGCCGGTTGAATTGCCAAGAGGAAAATGTCAACATCAGGAAGTGCGGTCTGAATCCAATCCACGACCAGGGTCATGGGTAACATGTGGGATGACGTGGGCAAAAATCCTCGCATGTGTTCCTTTTCAACTATTTTTACTGTACCGGGTTCCGATTTCATTTCAGCAGCATCGATGATCACCAAATATGTGGGTTGGAACGCAACGATCTCCTCCCGGTACATCTCCGGTACCGTACTTCCGTTAATCAATTTGACGGTGTTTAATGGAGGCAATAATTCGTGCAAAGTTGAGACGACATAAGGTCCTACGCCATCATCGCACATCTTCACGTCGCCAACACCGAGGACGGCAACCTTTCCCTTCACGAGACGGGTTTTCAATTCGGAATAAAGCGACATTCGAGGGTTTCCCGATACTTTCTTATTTTACGATACATTGAAATCCTTACGAGTTAAATCTTTTTGTCAGGCGATACACACGACAGACGACGAGGAACCATCCCACGCCGAGGAGAATGGAGAAGAAGAATTCCAGGAACTTCCAAATGGTGAGGGGAGCGAACCGCAGAAATTGGAAAACTTCACCGGAGTCCTGCGGGACTTGACGGTGGAAATTGCGGATCCGAAAGCTGTCGAATCGCTCCACCAACAGAGTTATTTCGGAGAACATCCGGAAGGAGGCCCACTTATCCTTTCCCCCGAGGAAGTACTCGTATTACTCGAGCGGAAACGATTGCAAGTTGTCGGGATTGACAATGCTGAACTGAACTTTGAAACCCTCTCGAAGCTCTTTAGCGAGAAAATTGCTGATCTCTGGATCAAATATCTCGTGTACCGCGACCTTCGCACGCGGGGGTACATCGTGCGGAAGGGAATAGGGGATGGGATCGAATATCGCGTGTTCAAACGTGGTGCGAAAAAGGGCGAAGATGAGGCAAAATACCGTATCTCCATCGTGATAGAGGGTAAACCTGTTGAATTGCGCGTGCTAGATAAAATTACGAAGTATTCTGTATCCTCGCGCAAGAAGCTCGTGCTGGCGGTTGTAGACCGACTTGGCGAAATTACTTATTACTCCATTGACCAGTATAACCTCAAATAATCATTTTAATCTCAGGACACGGTGTATTTTTGTGACAGAATCGAAAATCCCTTACCTTGTGGATACATCCGTGGTCATTAACCAGCGCATCCTCAAACTCATCCAGAAAGGGAATTTGGGTGAAAAACCAGAGATATTGCTTTCTCAAATCGTGATCGCGGAGATCGAGAACCAAGCCAACCAGAAGAAGGAAAGCGGGATTATTGCCCTTGGAACCCTATTAACTTTAAAAAAAATGGAAAAAGACGGCACAATCATCCTGAGAACCGTTGGAGATAGGCCCACGCTGGAACAGATCAACCTGAATCCTTCTGGCGAGTTGGATGCGCGCATTCGAATGGAAGCGAAGAAGAATAACGCTCATCTCATCACTTCTGACCACATTCAAGCGGAAATCGCCGAAGTGGAGAGCATTCCGACCACCTTCGTCATGCATAAAGAAAAACCAGATGAGGAAGCCCTCCCAAAATTCCCCCATATCAGTGAATTCTTTGATCCAGAAACGCTCTCCGTGCACTTGAAAGAGGGTATAAGTCCATTGGCAAAAAAGGGTGTACCCGGCCGCTGGCGTATGGAAAATATTGGAGATGAAATTCTTACCGCTCACCATCTAAATGCTTTAGCATCCAAGATCCTCGGGGATGCGAAAGAAGATCCCAAATCATTCATCGAAATCCAGGATGCCGCAGGCGCCACGGTCGTACAGCTCCGGGAATACCGGATTGTCATCACCCGACCTCCTTTTTCAAACGCGGTCGAGATCACCGCAGTTAGACCCTTAATTAAATTACACCTCGATGACTATGAATTAAGCGAGAAACTCGTTGAACGCCTCAAAAAAGCGGAAGGAGTCCTCGTGAGTGGGAGTCCAGGTGCAGGAAAGTCCACTTTTGTTGCCGCCCTTGCGGAACTCTATGTAAATGAGAATAAAATCGTAAAGACCTTGGAAGGTGTCCGAGACCTGCAAGTGCCCCCCCAGGTCACGCAATATTCCCCTATCAAGGGCGCCCCGGGACGAACCGAGGACATCCTCTTACTCGTGCGTCCTGATTATACTTTGTATGATGAAGTACGTACGACCAAGGATTTCGAGGTTTACACCGATATGCGTCTTGCAGGCGTGGGAATGGTCGGGGTCGTTCACGCGTCGAGCGCCATCGATGCTGTGCAACGATTTATTTCACGCGTTGAGATGGGGATGCTTCCTAGCATTATAGATACAATCGTCCACATTCACGATGGGCACGTGGAACAAATCCTCGGCCTCAAGCTGTCCGTCAAAGTACCCCAAGGGATAATGGATAGGGAATTAGCCCGCCCCGTAGTGGATGCATACAATTATGAAACGGGGGAAGTCGAATTTGAGATCTATACCTTTGGCGATAATGTCGTGGTGTCACCGGTCTCTGGTGGATCTCGCCGGGAACACGGTGCTGGCGGAAGGAAAAGGCGATTCGATGGACCCCCTCCAGAAGGACCGCGTAATGGCAATGAAATCTACTTTCACCCTAATATTACGAAAAAGAACATCATTCTGTCCACGAATGGCAAATTCGGGCAAAAAATGGTCTCAATTTACATTGGAGGTAAATTTACCTTTAATGGGGTCATTAGCAACAACGGAGATTTGCGAATTGGAATGAGATCCTCAATTGGAAAACGCATTATGAAAGCGATTCGGAATAGCGAACAAATTTATGGACTTATAGAGTAAATTCATATCTTACCCGTGGATCCAAAACCTCCTTGCCCCCGCTCGGAGGTAGGTAATTCTACCACTTCCTCAAAATCATATTTTTGTAATTTTGCTAGAATAATCTGGCAGATTCTATCCCCTTTTTTCAGTGTTACGTCCTTGTTTGAAAGATTTGCTATGATGGCCATCCATTCATTCCGGTACCCCGCGTCAATGGTTCCAGGCGTGTTGAGGAGAGAGAGACCATCCCAGAGTGCGAGGCCACTTCGGGGCACGACTTGGAAGAAATAACCGTCCGGAATGGCCGTTGCGAACCCCAAGCGACATCCTACCCGAGCGAGAGGTTTCAAGACATATGTATCTCCTTGCACATCTATGAGCGTTTTCTTTTCACCCTCCACGGTAGGAATCCGAAACCCAACAATATATGCATCGCGTCCCGCGTCCCCCGCGTTCGCCATCTTGGGAATTTTTGTATCCTTGTGTAATTTCTTGATAGGGATTTTCATTGACTTTTTCTCCAATTACATGCACCAGTGAGATAGATGTATGAACATTATTTTGCCTCCAAAATAAGACAATTTCTCATATTTGCCACACAATAATGATTAACAAGAATACCGAGACTCTACAAGAGATGAGCTCGAACGTCCTTCACATGCGTGCGCAATTTATGACCCATTAATAAACAGGCTATTCTGCGATAAAAATAATAACAAACCCAACTTTACATATGAGTGAAGTTTATGCCAATTGTTGTGACTCGCATTGATCCCCGCGCAGACAAAGAGGATGTTGTTCGTTTAACCCGGGAATATTTCGAATGGCAAAAATTACCTTTTGATTCACATAATTTCGAGCTGGAGTTGAACAATCGCCTGACCGATCTGAAGCATCGGAATGGTATTATCCTCGCAAAAGAGGACGGGAAAGTGGTCGGTGTAGGATTTTATACAATATTTAAGAATTTTCTCGGTCATGACGAGTGTTTCTTCCACAAAATAATTACCAATAAAGCGGACAGTTTCAAGAAAGGTATTGAAGAATCAATTATCCGCGAGCTAATGAAATACGTCAAAAGTATATTCGGGATCGCTAAATTTATGTTCCGGTCGTTTGAATCTGACATGGCATACGTGAGTCTGTTGATGAAACTCGGAATCAAAAAAACCACGGACACGCTGTATGAAAAAAAGATTGAATAAAGCTATACCTCTCGTTTTTCTAACGTTTCTGGATCTTTCGGTCAAGAATTGTGACTTGGCCATTCTCTTCCCCTATATACGCGCGTTCTGTCATATCGATGAACAGTCCTGTTTCAACAACCCCAGGTAACATTTTGATTTGGTGATCAAGCGATCTTGGATCCCTTATCTCCCCAAAATCAACATCGATGATGAAATTCCCGTTGTCTGACACGACCGGGCCAGCTTTTGCCACAGCCATGCGAAGCTTTGGTTTCCCACCCATTGCCTCCAGTTTTTTCATGAGGGGTACATAACCGAGTGGGATCACTTCCACCGGGACACCCTTTTTCCAGGCCTGTCCGAGGATTTGGGCCTTCTTTCGGTAATCGGCGATAATCACTAGCTTCTTTGCACAGGCAGCGACAATTTTTTCTTGCACGTGACATCCCCCGCCTCCCTTAATGAGGTTGAGCTGGGCATCTATTTCATCTGCCCCGTCGATGTCGACGTCCAGCGCGGGATTCACGTCAAGAGACGTCAATGGTAATCCTTGCTCCACGCAGAGCTGGTACGACTGGAACGATGTGGGAACACATTTGACATGAAGGTTTTCCTTTTTCACTCGCTCGGCGAGTCGCTGGGCGGCATACACGACTGTTGACCCGGATCCCATGCCCACAACCATCTTGTCTTTCACATAATCATCTACCGCTTGAATTGCTGCTTTCTTTTTTGCTTCTTCAACGCTCATAAATATTCTTCCCATACCTCTTCAAAATGTAATGCTTACTCCATTTCCACGAATAACTTAAAGTTTTCAATGTCGTGAAAGTTTAGACAATAACCACTTTGCGTAAATCTCCATTCATTGTATTTTTATTTATTTTAACATCTTGATAAATTTCGGTTAACTTGTTGCTCAACACATCAAAATCCTCAAGAGATTTATCCGATAAATTGCTGGTCACAATACCACACGCCATAATCCTGGGATTATAGGTAGGTTCTTCTTGAGTGATTGATGCGAGGATTAACTCAATGCATCGAATTTTATGTGCGTACAGATCAATATCATAGTTTTGAAACGCGGTATTCATGAATTATTTGACTAATTTCTGTTGTTTTAACGTGTTATAGCCGTACCAGAGCATACATTTGATATTTCTTTGGGTTGCTTCAAGAAAAATGTCGAAATAATCTCGACCAAATTGATTTTTTTCAAAAGCGAGATATGGATCAAAGTGAATAAAATCTTGCTGATTCAAATCCTGGATAAGATGATGTACTCCTTCAATTGAATCCTCATTACGGGTTACGACCTGTTGATTTAATTTGAGGTCATCTGCGAAAGTTTTGATGTTTTGAAGAGCATTATTATCAAGATCAAAGAAAATATACTGCTCTACTCCCTTCATCAAGAATTTCATCGCAAGTCCAGGTGAACCAAGATAGTGGGTAAGATCTGCTGTATTATTAAAGGTCTTCAACAAATTTACAAAAGGTAATTTCACTAAGTCGGCTGAAGATAATGCCTGTTTGTAGAAATTATAAACACCATATTGTTGTTCCGGGGTATTGTTAAGTTTGTAATATGCATAGGCCGAATTTGATTCGATATATTTCCTCGGAGACTCATTTGCAAGAAAATTACAGAGAGGTACATGTTTCCAAATATCTCCAATATTACCAAAGTGTGAATAACCCATTTGAAATCCCTATTTTCTTTGACTATTGAACGTTTTTTTATAGTTGGTTGAATGCCGTGTCGAGTATTTCCCCGCCATTTGCTCGAATGACTGCGTTTCGTTCAATACGTAACGCCCCCATCCTGGGGATGTATAATCCGGGTTCCACCGACACGTAATTGCCCAGCTCGAGTATGCCCTCGGATGATGATGCCATCAGGGGCGGGGCTTCGTGTAATTTCACGCCGATGCCGTGTCCGAGAAACGGCGTGTGATATTTGGCAAAGGGTTTCTTCTCGATCACAGCCCGTGATACTTGATATGCATCGCTCGTTTTGCACCCGGGTTTCATCGCACGGCACGCGGCATCGATGGACGTATTGATAGTGTCGAACATCTCCTGTTGCTCGGCAGTTGGCTGGTGCCCAACGACGAAAGTGCGGGTTAGGTCAGACCAGTACCCGTTGACTTGCGAGTTGACCTCGATCATGCAAAACTCCCCTCGTTTCACCTTATATGCCGTGGAGATGTTGTAGGGGTAACTGGCCTTGACCCCATTGGAACCTGCCATGACGAACGCAATGCCTCGGACGAACATCACCTGGTCCGCGTGGCGGGCAATCGCGTCACCGGTCGCCTTTTCAAAGGTAGTCTGGATTTCCATTTCCGTTGCTCCCGCCTCGCAAGCATTATATGCCGCCGTTACACCATATACATTCATTTTTTGAACGAGACGCAGCTGCTCGATCTCAAAGGCAGTCTTGACTCGGCGCATTTCGTAAATTGCAGGAGTAGCATCAATGAACGTGGCACGTGGGAAACGCGCTCGTAAACCGTCAAAGAATGACTTACTCGGAAACTCAATCTCATAGCACAGGTGACTAGTCGCTAGATTTTGCACGCTTTTCTCAATGCCTATACGGAGACCTGTGAACCCAATCTGTTCAAGCAGCTTGTACACGCTCTCATTTCCATCCGGAGCATAGGGACGCAGGTCTTGCACGATAGAAAATCTGGTCCACTCCATTTCCGAGTCGGGGACGAAAACCACTGGTGCGTGATCTCGAAATATTACCGCAACGCCCCACCCCGTGATTGGCCACCAATTTGTGAAATAGAGGACATTTTCCGTAGATTTGACTACGAGCGCATCGAGGTCGTTCTTCGCCATTATGCTCCTAACGCGGTCCCATTTTGGCGAGTCTTTCAATGATTGGTTCATAACTTACTTGGTGGGAAAAAAGAGGAATAAATGTTAGGAAACAGTTCAAAAGTATTTGGGAAATTTAGATAATTTGATAATATTGCGAAAGAAAAAAACGAATCACGACTATAACTCGCTGCTAGTAGAGATTGGCAAATTACCGCGGGGAAAATCAAATCACGATTTAGGTATTACTGTGAACGATAAAATGTCCGAGCAGTTGGATGGTTAGAATGTTTACTTTTATTCCATTTTATTGGATTCGAAGGAATTTATTAATCCCTAGTGTGATAGGTATCATACCAATGCGGATAGAAGGGTAGCATCTATGGTTCCTGCTAAGCGAGCACTTGCCCCAACCAAGCAAAAATGGAAGTCTGCGAAGAAATCAACTCCAATTCAGCCATCGACAGGTATACGAGAAAAATGGCACTCCCTTGCGAATGACCCCGGCCTTAACCGTGCTGGAGTTGAAGTTGGAGCCCGTGCGATCTTCCAACCTAACGGATCTCCTCAGATGCGCATCGTATTCCGCGCAGGAGACAAAGAGTCGAGTGTAGAATGCGTGCATGTAGCACTGTACTCTGGTTCCCTCGAGTCACTCCCGTCTGATGTAGACCTAGTATGGTCTTCGGAAGGTTTTCCCCTTGTTCTCGATCCGGAAGAACATTTCTTCGCATTGAATTCCTACGTTGCAGGTATAGCTGAGGTGGGCATCGGGGCCATGTTTGCTGCAGCGCGGGATGCGGGCAATCTCCCCGTGGGGTTCAACGTTCTCATGCAACAACAAATCTTGCGAGCCCTCCTTCTCGTTGTTCCTGTTGCAACGCTTGACTTCTGCTTGTGGGTGATTGACGATGTGCTCATAGCAGAGAGAAATTCCCGCTTGGCATCTGAATTCTTGGCACCCGTGAAAGAAATATTGGGTGAACTTTTATCATACAATAGTTACCTACCTCCCGAAGTACTTGAGCGCCTCGCGGCAGATGAGGAAGCGACAGTGCGACGGGGCGTAGCTCGGCATAAATATACCCCCTCGGAAATCCTCGCGCACCTCGCGAGGGACGAGGACGCGAGTGTGCGGAGGGGTGTAGCGCGGAATGAAAATTCTCCCCCAGCAGCACTCGCGAACCTCGTAGCGGATAAAGATGCTGGTGTACGATGGGCTGTGGCTGGGAATGAACACACCCCCCGTGAGCTTTTTCCACGCCTCGCTGAAGATAAAAATGAACTCGTACGGAAAGGATTAGCTGGGAACGAACAAGTACCCTCAGAAATCCTCACGCAACTTGCAAAGGATCCCAGTGCGAGTGTAAGAGAAAAAATAACTAACAACAAGCATACAACCCTAGAGGTACTCTCGCAACTCGCTAGTGACGAATAGATTGATTAAGCTCTTTGGATGGTAACGAGTTTCTCTTTTTTCTATGGAATAATTACGACTTTGATAGAATCGTGTTCTTCTTTTCGGAGCGCGACCTCGAAAGCTTCAGTATATTGTTCCAAATGGAAGGTGTGGGTGATCATTTCCTTAACGCTGACCTTCCCTTGGGCAAGCAAGTCGATCGCGGAGGGATAATCTGGGAAGGGATTATTGCAGGTCGAAGTAACCTCCCGTTCGCCAGATAACCATGACAAGGAAAAGTTCAGGGTATCCTCAAACCCGCTGTACATGACTATGCGGCGTCCCCGGCGGAGGGATTTGATGCCGGGCACTACGGTAGACTTGTCCCCGATGGTATCCAAGACTGCGTCCACGCCAAGGTCATGGGTTAATTTCATGCAGACCTTCACGGGGTCCTCTTTCTTCACGTTCACGCAATGCAGCTCGCACACTTGCCAACGCTTCGCAACTTTCTGGAGCTGCTCGAAGGGTTTGTCGAACACGTCCGTCACAACCACGTGGGCGGCCCCGTAGGCTGCGGCAACCTGCGCGCTCAGGAACCCGATAGGCCCGGTGCCTAGGATTAGTACCGAACCCCCCCTCTTTATTCCGGCGCGATTAGCTCCATGAACGGAAACGGCGAGTCCATCAAGCTGCGTGGCATCTATCATATCTACGTTATCAGGTAACTTGACCAGTTTCTCGTGCCAGCAGGTAAAATAATCTGCAAAACCACCGGGTATGGTGGAAAAATTTTCCCAGGAGTTCTTGCGGCTATCGGGTAAATTCTCCCCGTGCCCGAGGTGGTCACAATGCCCGCACAGGTTGTAGTTTCCTTCGAGACAGTCAATGCATTCCCCACACTCCTTGTATGCGATGACACCTACCCGCTCTCCCCTTCGCTTTTCGCTCGTTGCTCCGTGGGGATCCTCAATTATTCCGGCAATTTCGTGTCCTAATATCATGTTGGGATCCGAAGGGAGGTTGATCCCGAGTGTATGCAACGCCCACGGATTCCGCCCTTTGTAATACGAGATGTCAGACCCGCAAATCCCACAAGCGGTCATTTTCACGATGCACATGTCCGAGCGGGGTGGTTTCCCGAACAGTTCCTTTTCCACATCCACCTCCCGGATTTTGAGCTTGTACGGCTTGGGAAGGAATAGGGCACGACTCTTCATTGTTTCTACTTCCGCGTTGTCATTCTTGAAATTATCTGTCTTCCCTCTGCTCTCTCTGATAATTAACATTTTTTATTTCCGATTGTCAAATAACAATCGCACATAATGAACTCAAAGGTGCGAAAAATGGCAGAAAATCCACTCGCTCATTATCGAGAGCTTGATCCTGATTGCGTGAAAAATGTCGAACAAATGAGTGCTTTCGCCTTAACCGATGGCGCGTTGCCTAAGAAAGTGAAATTATTAGTCGCACTTGCCCTCGATGCAACCCACGGGGCAGTCCAAGGGGTGAAATCCTTGGCACTACAAGCCATTGCCGTGGGGGCGACTAGAGCAGAAATCGCTGAGACTATACGGGTGGCGTGTTATGTGAATGGCGTCAGTTGTGTATACACCGCAGCTGCTGCATTTCGGGAGTTAGACTTCTAAGAACGTCGTTACTTCCCCTTTCGTAATTTCAATTCAATTCCTTCTTTTAACGCTATAGCATTTAAGACATCATGGAGGATTTGGGCTCGCTGCTTCACATCAGTGGTTTCCAGTTTCGTATTTTTGCTCTTAGTATCTGCCTCATTCAATGCCGCGGAAAGCTTGTCGAGTGGTAGCAGGGTTGCAGCGATGCAATACATCGATTTCGACCGGCCCTCGTTATATCCAGACAGCATACGCTCTAGTAATGTCATTCGCTGTTTTTGCTGCTCAATGAACTTTGGCAGGCCCTGTTCCTTTATGAAAATCATATTATGTCTGATGTTTTTATACGTTAGAATAGAATCCGTTAGAGAATCTAGGCGCTTGGCAAACTTATCGCACGGGAACTCGCCACACTGGGCACACACCTCGAAGTGGTGTTTTTTCACACAGCACGTAATGACGGAACACGAGGGGTGTTTGGTGGTAAAATCAGGACCATAACAACCGGGACACCGGGAGGACCCACTTCCGTGGAAGGTTGGGCACATACCACAGTCGAGTCCACAGCAGGCAATAGTGGGATAATGTTTACTCGTACGAAATCCTCTCGATTCAGGTTTAACTTGTGTTCAACTATAATTATTACTTTCGGGAAAATAATTTTTAGCGTGCGAGTTCAAAGATCACGTTGTACATGCGAGAATCATTCAAACAAAAGGACATCGAAATCATCTGTGGGGATTGCATCGAGATTTTGCCTTCTCTAGCAAATTCTAACGCGACCCTTGTAATAGCCGATCCTCCCTACAACGTGTACGACGTTTCCCAATTTACCCATGCGGTACCTTTCCAGCGGCGGAACGTGGAAGTGGACTTTGATCGGCATGATGTGGACTTTCTCGCCTTTTCCCAGCAATGGATTTCCCTTCTAATTCCAGTCCTTACAGCGAACGGATCCATCTTCGTGTTTGGTGGGGTCAATTACAAGCAGGGCAACGACTTGATAGCCCTCTTGCCACTCTTGCGGGAAAAGTTGTCATTTATCAACCTCATTGTGTGGCACTATCCAAATGGGTCGGATTCCCGCCGCTTCTTTGCCAACCGGTACGAATTAATTGCGTGGTTCGCCCGATCTCGCCAGTACGTGTTCAATTTGGATGACGTTCGGGAATCTTATGATGACGAAACCCTCCAAATCTACCTCAAGGATAAGCGCCTGAATCCAGAAACCGTGAAGAAGGGGCGAAATCCCACGAATGTCTGGCACGTGACCCGGATCGGAGGGAATGCGAAAGAGCGCCTTGGACACCCAACCCAGAAACCTGAATCACTCATCGAAAGGATCATCAAAGCAGGGACAAACCCGGGAGACCTCGTCATTGATCCTTTTGGGGGCGTTGGTACCACGCCAGCAGTATGCATGCGCCTCGGGCGGCGCTGCATAACCATCGAGCGTAATCCTGCCTATTATCAGGTAGCGGTCAACCGTCTTAAGAACATTTTCAATTCAAAAGAAACACAAAAACCAGGGATGAATTGATTTCATGACAAAATATTACATATTTGATACTAACTTTTTCATCGATCTAATCAACCTCCGCACCCGCAGTCTTGTCAATGCAATCAAACAAGTCTTTTCAGGGCAAAATATGGAAGGTTTAGTAACCCAAAACATTTTAGAAGAGATAAAAGACCGGATTATGCGAAAAAAAATAGAACAATCCTTTCGCATCATCCCCTCTCCCCCTTCAAATGATATCTTGTTCAATCAATTAAATGAATATGGTTCACGACGGAAAGTTTTGAACCAAAACCTACCTTTGAAATATTTCAAGCGAGAATTTGACCCTGACCTTGAACTTATTTGGCTTTCATTGATGATCCAAGAGGGAACAATCCCCGGTGAAAAAATATCCTCTTCTGAGTGTTTTATTGTTACGGACGATGAAGGGATTGAAAATTTCCACAGAGATTATTTTGCTTTTCAAAATTCAGGAGATCCAACACGGAGTCAAGTCATAAAACCATATATATTTCTCCAGCGCATACTTCCTCTCGCACCCTCAAATGAAATTCGGGAAATCCTTTCGCATGCGGAGGATGCAGTGTTCCAAACGCGTATTGATTTCAAACGATCGATGGGGCGGACACAAGATTTAGTAAAAACAATATACCAAATGCGACGCGAGATCATCCGTAATGTTGATCAGCTACAACATTCTCCAGGAAAGGGCGATGATTCTTGGACCGTGACAGAACGCCAATTTATTGAGGAGTTTTTGGAAGAGGAAGAAGAACCCTCTGAGGGTCGGCAAACAAAATTCTTTTCCACCAACCAAGAGTTTCGCCCTATCATTATAGCATTACGTGATTTAATTTTAGTCTTTCGTCGTTGGAGTGGCGCATTGCCCATACCTGAAGAAATCTACCTAATTTATTATCGCCTTTTGTACGAGATCAATCTTTACAAAAATAGCCTCCATTCCAGTGCATCCCCCAGTTTGTCCCGATTCTTTTACCTTTCTCTTCTAGTGGACTCGAAAGTCTTTGATATTTTCCTCCAGATTAATGCGGCATTCCTCCGGGAAGCTAAAATTGCTCAATCGATCGAAACAATGACTATGCTTAGCGGACATATCTCTAGCCTCGAGACAGGGGCAATTCTTGGATTCCATGCCCTTCTAGCATTTTTATGGTTAGTTAAAGGTGGCACCGCCCGAGCCCGGAGCCTCCTCTTCAGTGTATCGCCCCATGTTGAAGATATCCCAATTGACGAAAACCGCCAGGATCGAGGAAATGATATTTTTCATAAAACTATGGCCCTCCTCAATTTGTTGGACAAGAATTTTACGACTCTAGAAGAGGTGGAGGAAACTTTAACAAAAACCTTAAAACCCCTAGCAGCCTGTACCGGAGAAGATCTAGCGACCCCCGAGTATCAGGAATGTTCCCGGGCCCTCCATGCGCTCTCCCAAACACTCTCCTCGCTTGGGTCGCCATTTGCGGAGAAAATCCTCTACTTGACTGCAATTGCCAAGAGACTCTGCTGCGTTCCCCCAGAGGAATTCGCCCAAGCAGCGCAAAAATATGTCGAAGCAACCCGCGTCTCTAATATCAATATTCGAACGCCTGAGATATTTAAGGACATTAACGTGCCAGATGAGACAACTCAAACTCTTCCCCCTGAATACCATGAACCCCGAGATGTACCCGTAACCCAAGCGGGAAAAGGTATTTACACCAAACACTTTCATGTAATTGATTTTCACAGCGACCGCACTGGATTCATCCTCACATGCTGGTTTGAACCGATTCATTCCAGGGTATTATTACTCTTACCACGCACTCCTGAGGTGGAGCAAAAGGTGAAATTCCCCCATAAAGTTCGTTTCCTCTCCGGGGATGTGAAGACTTCATTACAAAAATCCTTATTGGTTCAATATAACGTTCGCGTCATAGTCCAAGCAGCGCCCAATATCCACCTAGAAGTCATTAATCGTCCAGTATAAAGCACTACCAATCATTAAAATTTAGGGATAGCGTTTCTATAAATTGACGACTATGAGTTGGATTTTTTTGAGGTGAACCTATGTCATCTAGTAAGGAGAAGAATGCAAAGAAGAAAGAAAAAAGTGATGAAGACCCTGATGCGGAACTCGATACCGCGTGGAAGCGATCCCCCATTGGCATCCGGGTGAATCCCAAGCGCTATATCAAGGGCCTCGTGTATACTGAGGATGACAAGCTCGAAAACAAAAATGAAGAATGAAATATAGCTATTTGAGCGTGGCATCGAATGGTTTACAGAATCACCTCCGAGTGCATCTGCTGCGGGTCGTGCCTACACGAATGCCCGGTGGAGGCTATCACCGAAGAACCAGAAATCTTCGTCATTGACCCGGAGAAGTGCAATGATTGTGTGGGACATTTCGAGGAACCACAGTGCGCCGCAGTCTGTGGTGTGGACGCGTGCATCCAAGATTTTTTTAAATATACCAAGTAATACACATAAATCACAGGAACGAATCTTTAATGGATCCTTACACTTTTTTTGATAAATGCCACGGTTCATGGGTTGGGAAAGTGGTTGGCTCCACATTCGGCATGCCCTTCGAAGGGAAAAACCCGCGGGATATTGCGAAGCAATACGGGCAAATTGCAGGTTGGCAAGCAGCTCACGGGACTGGTGGGTCTGTTGTCAATGATGACGAACAATTCGAGCTCGTTGCCCTCTTGTGCTTGGAGGAAGGTGGGTGGGACCAGTTTACCGTGCCGAACATTGCGAAAGCGTGGCAGGAGTACCTCGACCCCAAGTACCTGTTCACGGCGGAAAAACAGGTGGTGGCGAATTGGAAGGACGGCATTTCCCCCGAGGAAGCCGCATTACCGGTGCATAATCCCTATTGGGACTTTATCGGGGGGCAAATGAAAGGGGAAATCTTCGGCCAACTCGCCCCAGGTAACCTGTCGGAAGCGGCTCGCATCGCACGCATCGATGGCGCGGTAGCCCATCATGGGATCGGCATCGACGGAGAGGTGTTTGTGGCCTGCATGGTTTCCCAAGGGATGGATTGCTCCGACATTCCAACCCGGGCAATGCTCGAGGAACACATCGAGGCAGCCCTTACGCAATGCGATGTGACCGGGTTTTACGTTAAAGCGATCAATCAAATCCTCGCGTGGGCGGCAGACCACCCGGAACCTATGGGATGGAAAACCGTGTTCCAACAGCTGGGGTACTGGTGGCAGGCCGAAATGCTTCCGATGCTGGCAATTAGGGAAAAACAACATCCGACCCACCCAACCCGGGAGGGAATTCTCGCCAAGTGTGTCGCGGAACCGTGGTACGAATGTCACGTCCTCCCGAACGCCAGCATCGTTGCCATTGCGTTATTATTTGGTGCCGGAGACTTTGGGCAAACCCTCCAGTTAGCCGCGATGATGGGGTACGATGCGGACTGCAACGTGGGTAATGTGGGTGGAATACTTGGGGTTTATTACGGGTACGAGTATATACCCAGCTATTGGCGGGACTTTACCCGCGATGAGATTCTCGCCGTGATCAAAGACTGGGAAGACTCATCTCTCGAGAACCTGGCGCGTCGTGTGGAAAAGGTTGCGCATTTTTAGACTTGTCCTACGAAATTATTTCCTTTTCACTCCACCATAGACCGCGAAATTGAAGTATTTCCACACCACGTCAATGTCTTGAAAACCGATCTTATTCAACCACGCCAGCTGATGAATTAGTTCTGCGGGTTTATCCTCTGTATCGTATTTCAGAATCCACAATGAATTAATTTCCTCTTCTGAAATATTATTTTGCATGAACTCTTTCCATTTTGACATGTATATATCTTGAAGATACTTATTCGAACCCAAGATGATGTCCGCATTGTAAAACACGCCGTTGTCGGTTAAATGGTCAAATATATTCTTGTAAAATGTTTTTTTATCATCGTCAGTCCGCAAATGATGGAGTGCCAGGGACGAAATGATCGCGTCGTATTTTTGGCTAAATTCAAAATTGTAGAAATCCCCGATGATATATTTCACGTCAGGGTATACTTTCAGTCGTTGTTTCGCTACGATTATCATATTTTCTGCAAAATCAAGACAGGTAACATGTGCATTCACATACCGTTCTTTTACCTTTTGACAGACCGTGCCAGTACCACTTCCAAGGTCTAACACGTGAATGTCTTTTGAAATGTGAAAAGGAAGCACGATAATTAACGCGTCTATCATTTGCGAGTAAAAAGGGACTATCTTCTGTATAATTTCATCAAAATTTCTGGCTTCGTTCTGAAAATGTTCCTTGACGACTTCTTTCATAGACTGCACTTTTTACCTGCTTGACACTCTCGCTTTAATTTTAATTCTATTTAGGTATTTTTCTCAGGACAATATTCAAACCACCTCAAATTGCATTTGATGCAATTTAGACTTTTTTTTTTACCTTGAATGTCATAATGTCTCAGTAAAGATCTTATCTTGAGGGATTTTCTAGGTCGATCGTGCATAATTATCTCTGAGATTTGGTTCTAAGAAATTTTTTTTGGCTCTAAAGCTCAAGAGGGAAGTAGAATTTTGCATTCCGAACTAGAAACACGCGATTTAAGACGAACCTTCTTGAATAAAATTTCAAAAAATTGGGCATTTTTGATTTGGCTTGCCGGTTCTTTGTCTCTCTATTTCAAGATTGTTAAATAACGGTAAATAACAAACCAACCTTCCTTTGTTTTACGGCACTATCATTCATTACAGTTATGGAAATTGATTCCATTGCAAGGAATCGGAGGTAGCTCAAATGGGCATTACTAAACGGGAATATTTCCGATTTCAGGTAAAAAACTAGAAATACACTAAACAATCTATATGACTCACATAAATAATTTAATGACTCACATAAACAATTCAATGATATATTGTTCTCGAAGTTTAACGTGTCCTTGTGTTTCCAAGTAACATCGATTTTGCGCCATTTGGATGAGTTAGGTATGTATGAATTCAACCGTTAAATGATGATCCTAATTCGGTCAAATTATAGATGCTTATATTAGGGAACACCTTTCACGAATTTAGGGGAAGGTATTATCCAGATATTGCCTCCCCCCCCCAAAACCATCTAAGACGAATATAGGCGATTTTATAGAGATATTAAGATGTTAAACGGGATACAATTTCTGGAGGTAAATGGAAGTAAAACTCCCAGAGCTCCAAACAAACGCATTTCCTCGCGCCTGGTGAAAAGAGAAAGAGAGTTCTAAGTAGTGGCAGAAGAGATATAGGTCTCGGAAATTGAAATTGTTTAATGTTATTTAATCCGATAACTCTCGAAAATAAAAGAGGCGAAAAGAAAACTCAAAAATGTAGTGTTTTGGGAGGTATGTTTCAATGAAGAACTCGAACCTCAATGCTTGTTTCCTTCTTAAAGATCAATAATGTATCCTAGACTTTCTATTCCTAAGAAAATATAGACCATTACAAGATTTGGAAGAGATAATGCGCATAAATGGAATAAAATCCCCCTATCAAATTATGCAAGAAAATAATGAAAATTTCGACTATAAAAAAAATCAAATTAGTTCAAAATATGTGAATAATTGGTTCCCTGTGGATTAATTTGCATCTTTTCCTGGTTTCTCTCCAGTGGAATCCTTCGATTCTCTGTCAGGAAACCTTCTCTCTATCCCTACCCCCTTTTCCCCTGCTCTCTTACGCTT
>MBAA01000168.1:11714-12066 GCA_001940655.1 Promethearchaeota archaeon CR_4 | reverse complement strand
AAGGGGACTTCTTCCAAGAAGGTTTGATAGACTGGGGCGATTCAAGTTTCGGCGCTGGTATCGTAACGAATGGGGAGCGTGTGGTTTGTGATGGTGGGGAAGGGACTGGTTTTGGCGGAATCTTTACGGACTCTAGAATATATATTGTCTCTTTCAGAGGTATCGATGCTCGTGTTGAAGTGGCGGGAGGTTGGTTCGCCAGGTCGTCTAAATGGGTCACGAATTCTTCCACGCTCAAACCATCCTTGGAAATTGTGTCTCTTTTTCTTTTCCCGAAGGGCGATCTCTTGGGAGCTATTGGCATCGTTTGCGGAGGAACAACGTGAGTCTTCGGTTGAGGGAGTTCCATAGT
>MBAA01000168.1:10088-11689 GCA_001940655.1 Promethearchaeota archaeon CR_4 | reverse complement strand
TGGGTCACAACACCTCTGCCCGTTTTCTCGTCCTCGTCTCTCTCTTCCTCTACCTCTTCTTCTTCCTCCAGCGAGGAAGGAATGGATTCACCCAATTCTGTGGGAATTGTAGGAAGGGGCCCCAGATCGCTATCTTCGAGTTCTGCCATCCCTTCTATGCCGGTCAAAGTGTTGATGGTGGTCAGAATGCCTTGGACTTCAGCCTCATATCCCGCCGCTTTTCCCACTGCGAAAATCGCTCGCAAGCTGTGGCTGAACGTGTCCAAGTAATCGAGGACGTCCCCGGGAAAGAGGGCGAGTTCGAGTTCTTCCCGCAACCGGTACGTGATTTCCACGGCATTACGGGTGCCACTTTGGACATACTCGAAGATCTTGCGTTCCACATTCAAGCGGGCGCACGGGCAATAGGGACGGTCTTTACACGTGCAATTGAATAACTCTTTGGCCCAACGGGCGAGGATCCCGAGCACCCACCCTTTCAACCTGCGGTGGTGCTGGGCAGCAGTGCTGGCGTCCAACATATCTGATACGAGAGATGAGTAGAGATGGTTACTGGTGGACCCCCTACGGCCACCCGAACCCCCTCCCCCTTTGCCCCGTCCCGCCAATTCCGTGACTATCTTGTTGGATACGTATAAGTTTTGGAAGGGTCTCATCTCGAGCGCTAAGTCTAAGAGGGAGGTAGATCCAGCAGCGAGCGATTCGATAATTTTCCCCGCCTCATCGATCGTGAGGAAGTGCTCCACCACCGCTCTCCCGAGGGGGGAAATGATAACTTGGTCTCCTGCTCGGGTCGCATATTTCTCATTGACGAGCTTCTGGAGTTCATTCTGCGGGCGACTCCCCTTGTGGTAGAGACTCGTATGAAAGGCGAGGAGGGCGTCAAACGATGCTGTGCCGACCATTGCTAGATACCCCAGCAATTCCGTGGCGGCGCGCATCTCATCAGGCTCGAGGGTCAGGGGCGCAATCTTCCCCTTAAGCAAGTGCAACGCAACCTGCTCCTCCGAGACGTGATCCCCTGGTACCACCTGGTTGCCCGCCTCGGCGATGATGACTACTTTTCCACGCTCGTGCTTGCCCATGCGTCCAGCGCGCCCGAGCATTTGCTCGAACTCGGCCACCGAGAGCCATTTCCGCCCCATCGCGAGGGACTCGAAAATCACTTGGGACGCCGGGAGGTCGATTCCCGCTCCTAATGCAGCAGTGGTCACTACACACATGATTGTTTGCGCGACAAAAGCCTTCTCGATGCGCCGCCGCTGGCCGTAAGTCAACCCCGCGTGATAAGCCGCAGCCACAATGCCCATTTCCTGCAAGGTGCTGGCAATGCGGTGACACTTGCGGCGCGAGTTCGTGAACATGATGGTTTGGCCTTTGAACCCGAATTTCGACACGAGCTGGAACTCATTCTTGATGATCATAGCGGCAACGCGTGTTTTTTCCTCGCTGCTAGTGCACAAAATGAAGTGTCGCTGGATGGGTACGGGACGTCCCCCATATTCTACCAAAGCAGCGTGCAATTGATTAGCAAGTTCGACAGGTTCTGCCACCGTTGCAGAAAGATACAAGAACTGGGCGCGGGGGTACCGGGTACGGAG
>MBAA01000168.1:6831-10058 GCA_001940655.1 Promethearchaeota archaeon CR_4 | reverse complement strand
GCGTTCCGCGTCTCCGAGCATCTGGATCTCGTCGATCACGATCGTGGAGGGAAACCCGAGAAGGTCTGCGCGCGTCTTTCGCAGCATCACGTCGATGCCCTCGTAGGTACCTACGATGATGTCTGCGGAGGTCACACTCACGCTCGCGGATCGGACTTTTCTCGCCTCGGGGTCGAATTGCTTCAATCCGACTTTAGTGGCGACATTCAACCCGAGCGCGTGGTACCGGTGACTCCACTCGTCTCCCCGCTGGTTTGCCAAAGCGACGAGGGGTACCACATAAATGAATTTTGGCGCGTGTTTCGTGTTTCCCCCTTGTTGCCCTTCGTAGTAGCGGAGGAGCTTGGGGATCCCCGCGAGTTCTGCAATTAGGGTTTTCCCGGAGCTAGTCGCCGAAATGATCAATTGACTCGCCCCCTCCAAGAGGCCGGCTTCAATGGCGAGAACTTGCGCGGGCAAGAGTTCGGAATATCCTTTTTGCTGCAAGCGGGTGATAAATGCTTTCGGGAGGGGGAGTTGCTCCAGGGTCACTTTCTTCCGGTCTACTTTCTGGAAATGCTCTTTCTTGAAATCATACAGTGAAAATTCTGGATTGGTCAAATTGTGGATGTTGGGCCCGAAAATATTCGCGACCTTGTCAACGTCTTTGAATTTGGAGAGGAGATCGCGCAAGACGTTACGGAGACTGGTCGACATCTCCACTGCATAGCGAACCCGCGCGATCAAGTCGACACCCGCGCAATCTTGGCAGACCTGTGCCCCGTTCGTCCCCCGGAACACGCTGCGGGTGTCGAGGAAGGTAAATTTGTTTTTCAGCAAACAATGCTCGCAAAACGTAAATTTTTCAACCGCTCCAACCCCGAGCGTGTGGAACAGGTCGAGGAGGATCTCCCGGATACTCTCGTCTTCGTTCTCGGGGATTCCGCAGAAGTTTGCCGCAGCAGCGATCTTAGCAAATAGACGATCATCCAAATACCGGGGATCCATACCCGATGCGAGAGGCGGGAGGAAAAAGCGAAACGGGCGCCAGTGACTGCGTTCGAGAAAGATCTCCAAGCGACCAGTGAAAAAGGGTTCTTCATGGTATTCTAACTGCCCACGCCGGTAATTGAGGAGGTAAAACAAGTGAACGAGATAGGTGTCCTGCTTCGGGTGCTCTCGATCCTTTTCAATCGTCAGGAAATAGGGTTTGGTTGGAATTTCAGACAAATCGGGAATCCCTCACCAGGCATTTGATTCTACATATCTTGGTTCCTCAGTAGCAAACCAACCACAAAAATTTACCGCTTTCTGGATGCACGTTCAATGAAACACGATAAAAAGAGGATGCCTATACGCCGAAGATCTGCCGGATCTCAGAATATATATCCTTGATTTTCGAAAGGGCGTCGGTATTTTTCTGGTCGATGTAATATTGGATGTAGGCGGCGAGCCCATTCTGCGTGTCCCTAACCCAATTGGCCAGAATTTGGACAGTTTGTGCTTCGACTGACATAGTTAAACACTAGAAATATTTTGGGGTGTGAGGATAAAAAACTATCGCAAGAGGTGTATTGTGTAGGCAAATGGAGAAGGAAAAAGGAAAAAATAGGAGTAGTGAGATTACAAATTTCCTCTGACAATAAAACTCTTTTCCGTCCCAATCGCGTAAATTTGATAGGAGCTCCCTTTCCGTGTTTTACAGTCGAGAATTAGCAAGGGAAACACCCATATGGGGTACTGGGGTTTGGTATCCTTATTCTTCTCGAGATTGGAAAACTCTTTTGCGCACTCGTTCATTGCATTCTTAATAGGCCCATCTATATACCCCAGATTCGGCTCGATTACCTTTTGGTTGAGCTGTTTCACGTCTTTGATCGAGATGGCATCTGACTTTTCCAAGATTTGCTCGAGTTCTTGGCCCATTTCCTTTTCAAACTTGCCCAGTTTCAAGCTTGGGAAAATGCCTACATCAAGGCCCGAGACTGCCTTGTAGGGCACCGGAATCATCGCATACCCGTATACTTTCCCCACGCCACCGCAGTCCTTACATTGTAAACCTTTTTTCCCACCACATTTCTTGCACATAATTTTACCCGCGCCATTGCACTCGGGGCAGGTCAAATTCCCGGCGCCGTAGCACTCGGGGCACTGGTAGGGTTTCCGAACGCGATTCTTATTCAATGCACCATCGTACACTGTGAGTTCCACTTCTAATTTGCCCGTCCCCTTGCAGCGGGCATCAGAAACCGTGCCTTTCCCTTCACACTTCCCGCATTTCATCTCCCCTGTCCCGCCACAGTCACATTTCAAGTACCCGTTCCCCCCACATTTAGTGCAACTCACGTCACGGATGGTCTTGAAACCAGGCAATTTATCTTCCTTCTTTTTCCACTTTTCCTTGTCTACGGAGGCGCTTCCAAAGTCGAAGAAATCGATCCGATCAGCTTTCGGAACTTGTACCTGTTGCTCGTCCCCCGTACTCTTCGCGACGGGTTTTATGTCGATTTTATACTGGTAATAGAAGACTGCCCCTTTCGTAACGTTCTGGACACTCTCGGCCGCGCTGATCTTGTCGAGGTCGAACACGGCGCCCTTCACAGCATACCCCTTTTCTACGTCCTTCTTTGGCGCGATACGCAAATACCGCGCGAAAATATCATCTGCATTTGGAGCTTTGATGGTTATTGACATGCGATTTCACCTCATAGTGTTAGAAGAAGATTTTAGAGTGTATTTTACCAAACTGCCTTATTAATCCAGATGAAAAAAAGTGAAACAATATGCCAGAACTTACTAGCGCCGATTTGGAAATAAATGCCATTGACGTCACGCTCGCGCTCATGGCGGCTGCCGCGCGGACGGCTCCCAAGGCGATGGGGATTGACGCGCTCGTCATTTTCGGATTAACGGGCAATGAAAAACACGAGATTGCGATGATTATGAAAACCTTTGTAGCCAATACTGATCCAACTCACGGGAAGTGGCAGAGGGACGGAAACAACGTGGAAAATGCTGACGCGTTATTTGTCGTGGGTTTGAATAAACGGGCAGGGTCCGCGGGGGCGAGTTGTCAAGCGTGCGGACAAGAGACCTGTGAGGCATTTGGCAAGGCAATCAAGACCGAGGGGAAGTTCCGAGGTCCCACATGTATCTTCAAAGCGACTGACCTCGGGATTGCGATCGGTTCTGCAGTTAAGACAGCAGGTTTGCTGAATGTGGATAACCGCATCATGTACCGGGCAGGA